>JAFGCJ010000001.1 GCA_016932785.1 Candidatus Dojkabacteria bacterium
AGTCTATAGTGAACAGTCTATAGTGAAAGAAAGACACCGATTCCAATGATAGTACCTATTATTATGATGCCTGCCTTTAGCCAGCCTGTTAGTTCTCCTATTTTTTTCTCTTCCTTCCAGTAACAAGCAAACATTATTATTCCCTCGATACCTCCGAATGTTCCACCAACAAGGGCTGTAATTTCAGGGATACTGCCTATCCGGAATAGCAGCAGCAAAGCCGGAGGAATAATCGTCAGCAACCAGGAGATGTTTGCTGGAATTTTGTGATCAATGTTGTAAATTTCAAAGAGACTATTACCTAAACTAAGAAATGATGTGATGATGCATATGATTCCTACTCCAGCAAAAATGGTAGCCTGCCATGGGGTATTCAGACCTGAAAGTCCATCTGTTGAAACAATGTCACTGTTCAGAATTACAAAAAATGCAAAACCTGTGTATATAAAAACCGAAACGATAGTTGCTATTACCGAGGTAATTCTAAGGATTACCTCATTGTTTAGAATTCTTTTTAGTGACGGTACTGAGGATGTCCCGGTCAATGCTGCGAATCCGGTACCGTAGATTAGTCCGACGGCCTTTAAGGCGTCCCAGGGTGACATTTCTATGATCTCATTTTGGGCCAAGTCTCGCAAAGATTCAGAAAGTCCGTGTTTGAAAATCCCATACCAGCTTACAACAGCAAGTGGTAGGGCCAGGGCTAGTGAGAGATATACCTGGATTTTGGAAAGGAACCCCAGCTTTTTTCTTATGGCAAGGGATCCCACGAAGGCTATTACGAGTGCGGTTACTGCTTTTCCGATCTCTATGTCGAGAAGATTTTTAAGTAGTATTGATGTGAAGTCTCCGAGAAGAATTATGTAAAGAAATAATGTTCCAGTCCTCGAAATTATTGTAATTATCGTTGTAAAGAGTCTAGCTTTTTTCCCGAAAAGTTTCGTGACTATGCCTGGTAATTGATGTACGCCTATTCCTGGCTCGAATACAAGATCCAGGTATATGAAGTATTGTCCGATAAGGATAAGGGCCGACCCACACAGTATGATTATTGATAAGAAAGGGGCCTTATTAAAGGAGTAGGGAAGGGAGAAAATACCAGAGCCGATTATTGTTCCCAGCATTAGCGCTATGGCCTGTATGAATTTTGAGGCAGTTTTTGAGGGTTTCACTTTGTAAATTGTAATAGAGTTTGAGATTGAGTTCAATTGGGGGTCTGACCCCCGTTAGGTCTGTCCCCATATAAATTGCCGGTGTGGCGCTCTTTTAATAGAAATTTCATTAAAAAACGTCTTAGAAATGCTATAAGTGAGTACCAGACCCGAAGGGGGTCAGACCCCCAACTATAGGACAGCGTTGATGTATTGCCCTTCTTAAACTTTTTTGCTAATATCAGGCTACCTTCGCAAGAAAGTATCTAGAATTAACATTTGTTTAGAAAATTAAAGAGATGGCGACAGATTTGACGAGGTATGAGATGATGGTTATTTTCAAGCCGCTTTTGCCCGATGATGTAAGAAAAGGAGCACATAAATCCGTTCTTGATTTGGTGAAGAAGTTCAAAGGTGAGATTGTTGGTGCAGATGTGTGGGGCAAGAGATATCTCGCATATCCAATAAAGTCTCATGAAGAGGGATATTATATTGTCTACGAGATGAAGTTTCCTCAAGAAAGTATTAATGAATTTAGAGAGGAAGTAAGCAGGATATCTGAGGTTCTTAGATTTCTTCTTACCCGGGTAGAGCATATAGAACAGGTCAAAAAGAAGCTTAATAAAAAGGTTATTGAAATCTAGTATTTGAAGCGGGAATGGAATTTTCATTGAGACTGGAATGCTCAACTATTTTCCGCAGAGAAAATTAACAGTTTTTTAACAAACAGGAAATATAATTGAATTATAAATAATTTTTTATTTTAGTTTAGATGGCGTCAAGATCATTAAATAAGGTACTCCTAATAGGGAATCTGACGCGTGATCCTGAGATTAGATACACATCATCGGGTGCGGCTATGTGCTCGTTTGGTGTTGCAACTAATAGGTCATGGAAAGATTCGGAAGGAGAGATCAAGGAAGAAGCTGAATTTCACAACCTTGTAGCTTGGAACAAGATGGCAGAGGTTTGTTACCAGATTCTTGCTAAGGGTATGAAGGTTTATATTGAGGGTGAACTTAGGACTCGGAGCTGGGAGTCTGAAGGAGGAGATACTCGATATAGGACGGAGATTAAGGTTAACGAGATGATACTTCTGGATAGTCGTGGCAAGAGTGGTGTTGGTGGTGGTCAGTCAGCAGATGATGAAGAGATCAAGGTAGGGGATGTTGTTGGAGACGATGATTCAGATCAGAAAGAAGAAAAAAAGAAGAAGCCAGCCAAGAAGGGCAAGAAGGATACAAAGAAGGATTCTAAAGAAAAGGAAGAAAAGAAAGGCGAAGAAGAGGCAGACATTCTTGATGATGACTTACCTTTCTAGTCTTTTTAGTCTGAAATCTAAATACTGAGCGGGTTTCTAGATCAATTTCTAGAAACCTGTCCAGAGATATATTAAAATAACAACATATGGCAGAAGAAAAAGAAGAAAAAGAAAAAGAACAGGAAAATGGCAGTGCGACACTGGAAGATGTCTTTGACGAGTCTGTAGTGACTGGAGAGGATAGAGATAGGCCTAGAAGAAAGAGGAAATTGATGGTTGATCTGAAATGTCCTCTTTGTGAATCTGGTGTTAAGTATCTCACATATAAGGATGTCTATCAGCTCAAAAAATTCACATCTGTAAGGGGTAAGGTTATTGGTAGTGATAAGTCTGGAGTTTGTACAAAACATCAGAGACAATTGTCTCGGGCGATCAAGAATGCTAGATACATGGCACTCTTGCCCTACGTGTCTTTGACAAAGTAATTAGAAAAATTGCTTCTAGTGGGCAATTATTAATTGTAACTGCCTTGGCTTACATGCAAGTTTGTGCCTCGACCTCAGGTTTCGTTTCTCATTTGTATGTTGTCATTGGTGACAGGTATCTTTATCTTCTACTTGTAGATGCTGATTTTGATACAGCTGTATCGTCTTCTGATTATTTGCGGGTTTTTATACCTGTGGATTTTTCAATTGACAATATTGATGACGCTTTAAAGGAGATAATATCTGCTTGGCAGAAAGAAATTGGTCGCGAAATAATAGATTGTACTAGCGATGTTTGTCTTCTTTCCCCAAGCAAAGATGGTGTGGGTGGTGCAACTTTCATAGTATCAGAAAGTCATTATAAGGATGGTCTTCGATCATCTCTGCTTGGTACTGAAGCTATAAAGGTTTCTTCTGACTCCGTTGTTAGAAGCATGCCGGGGCTGCTGGATCTTCTCTCGTGTACAGATATAATTTTGGTTCTTCTGAACTGGGACAAGATATCCGTATTCGTTCTTGAATCGGGTGGTCCGGTGACAGATTCTGATTCTAGCTCGGATGTTAATCCTGGTGTAAAGGTAAAAGAGTTTAGTATTGAGTGGAATGGCGATGTTCAAAAGGTTGTTCCAAGCTTGCATAATGTTATCGGAATAAACCAAAATACGAGTGATCTTGAGAATATGCTTTTGAATATATTTACCTCCCAGCCATGTTCTAACACCTCGTCTGAGGTGGAGGATGTTATGAGGGCTTATGTTACTTCGAGCTTGTTTAACCTTCAGGATGACTGTTTCCAACGGTTTGGAATGACTACAGGTGATGCCAATCTCCTTATTACTGGTGATCTGGCCTCAGTCGTACCTGATGATCAGTTGATCTTGGCCGTTATAGACGGTTTGCAACTGAGAGGGAGATACGAAATTTTTGTTGATACTGAAAACAGAGGAGTAGTAAATTTTATTCCTGTCGGCAAAAAGGTGTTTCCTTGTCCAATAAGAGAGATATACCCCGCTGGGTATAGTTACGTTTCTACTGAGAAAGGCGGTAGTGGGAAAATGGGACGGGAGGCTTTTCAGGGGAAAATAGAGTATATTAGCAGGGAGGATGATTCAAAATCTGGAGTGATCCGGCAAAAAAAGGAGAATATGAATTACTTTGTGGGTCAGGTTGGTCATATTTACACCTATGATTTGGATGGCGTAGGAAAAGTAATGCTTAAACCGGCGAAAGATGTTTATTTTCCGAATTTAGTTAAAGATGGAAAATACCTCTCGTTTGATGTTTATGACAATGTTGATCAGATGATTGTTGACTGCCGTGCTATTCCCGTGGTCTATGGTCCTGACTATGAGGCTAATCATGCTAGGCTGGCGCAATGGAAGAGCGGTCTTAGTCCGGTAAGACCGGGATGAAACTTATAGTGACAGGAAGATTAAGGTGTAAGGAAAAGTGGCCAAAACCTATTTTAATAATAAAATTATACTTCTAAAATGTACGTTGTAAGGAATCCAAAAATAAATTTTGAAGTCGAACAGGAGTTCGCGGTAGATGTTGTAGGTGATGTTTATTCGCCACTTCGTGTTGGGGACAGGGTAAGTACGGATACTGTTGTCTTTGAGGGGCAGGGAAGTGATATACTGCAGTCTTTGGATGTTTGTAAAACATTGGGGGTTCCGGCAAAAGACGCGAAAGATTTCGTTCTTGTTGGGGATGGTGAAATTGTAGATAAGGGTGATATTGTAGCAAAGAGGAAAGTCTCTCTTGGAATGCTTGAGAAAATTGCCAAAGCCGGGTATGAGGGAAGACTCTCTCTTTCAAGGATTGATTCAGGGGTTATCGATATTATGTCTCCTTTTTCTGATTCCAGTACAACCGCTGGGGTTAAGGGTATAGTTAAACACATTATTCCTGAAGGTGAAAACAAAAGGCGGATGATAATTGAGACCTCTGGTCATGTTGCCAAACCGTTTGTGTTTACTGGTGGTAGTGCGTCGGGAACTATTGGGTTTATCAAAGATGGTGACTCGGTGTATAGGGCCGAGGATGTCAGTAGTGTATTGGCAAGTAAGATTGTTGTGTCCGGAAGAAAATTGACGGTAAAGCTTTATGAGGCTCTTGTTGAAGTTGGTGCTAATGGGATAATAGTTGGAGGAATGGATAATTCAGAGTTTCACTCAGTTGAGTCGTTTGCAATTCCCGTTTTCATCTCAGAAGGGTGGGGGACAATTCCTATCAATATCTCGCTTTATAACATTCTTAAAAATTCAGAGGATGGACTTGCGTATTTGGACGTTGATACTAATCAGTTATTGATATGTTCAGATTCTGCTGCTGCAAATGGTTCTTCTCAAGAGCGTGTTTTATCTTGGGTCAGGCTCAAAACTGGTGATAAGGTTCAGATCTGGAATTATCCGTATTGGGCATTTAGCGGAGAAGTTGTGGGAATACTTGATGATGAGAATCTTGTTCAGATTAAGCTGGTAAGTGGTAAAAAGGTTACGGTTAGAGGGGGAATGTTGTCTGTAATCGAGTAAAAGCGTCATTTTGGTCGTTTTTCCGTGTTTCCGATATCCTTATGGTCTGTTGTTATCTAGCGCATTTTCTTTACAGGGGGTTAACCTGTTCTGTGGTATAATGCTTGCTGTAAGTTTTGACTTTTTGTTGGTAACAATAGATTAATTGAAAATTTTCTTGTTATGTCAGGTGTTTCAGATTCTAATGATTTGTCAGATGGTGCAAAGCAACGATCAGCAATTTCAGTAAATAAAAATATAAAGGTCTCTGCTTCGGGGGGAGATTCTGAGGATGTATCTATGAGTAAGGCGATAGAAGAGGCAAGCGGCAAGTCCACCAGTCGGCAGTTTCTAAATATAATTGGTATTGTCGTTCTTACTGCCTGTGTTTTCACAATAGGCTTTTTCTCAGGCAAGATTTGGGGTGGAATAGGAGTAAACGATAATTCTTTGATTTACAAGATTGTTGGTAAAACAAATGATGCCAGTGTTAAGGAATTGGATTTTGATCTGTTTTGGCAGGTTTGGGATACTCTTGAGACCCAGTATGTTGATAAAGATATTTCATCTGAGGAATTGTATTATGGTGCTATTAAGGGATTAGTCTCGGGTGTAGATGATCCTGTTACTGTTTTTCTGACGCCTGAAGAGACAGTTCAGTATGAAGAGGGGAACGAGGGTAAGTTTGAAGGGGTTGGCATAGAGCTTGGTTATGAGAATGGAAATATTATTGTTGTGGCTCCCCTTGAAGGGTCTCCTGCCCAGAAGGCCGGGATGAGATCAGGGGACTGGATTGTTAAAGTTGACGGAAAGGACATTTCCGGGAAGAGTATTTATGAGGTAGTTTCCTTGATTCGTGGTGAGAAGGATACTGATGTTGTACTTACTGTTGTTCATAAGGGTGGTGATGAAACAGATGATATAAAGGTTACAAGAAGTGAGATTTCGGTTCCAAGTGTTTCGTATGACGGATTGGAGGGTAAGATTGCTGTTGTTGATGTGGATCGTTTTACTGAGTCTTCTCTTGTCGCTTGGCAGAATCGGTGGAATGAAGTAATGTCAGAGGTAAAAAAAGATAATCCGAAAGCAATAATCCTTGATTTGAGGGGTAATCCGGGAGGATATTTCAGTGCTGCTGTATGGGCAGCCGGGGAGTTCCTCGAAAAGGGAAAGGTCGTTGTTAAGCAGCGAAATAGAGATGGCGCGGAGTTGGCTTTTTATGTTGAGAGAGACGGTGGATTTCAAGGTATTCCTCTTGTGGTTCTGGTTGACGGAGGAAGTGCTTCAGCCTCGGAGATTCTTTCTGGGGCTCTACAATATTATGATCGTGCCTACATAATTGGTGAGGAAACCTATGGGAAGGGTACAGCTCAGGAGATCATCGAATATTCCGACGGTTCGAGTCTACATATTACTACATTGAAGTGGGTTCTTCCTGATGGAGAGGCTATAAGTAAGGAACATGTTATAAAACCTGACAAAGTAGTAGAGCTTTCAGATGAAGACTTTGAGAATGGTTATGACCCGCAGCTTGAGGCTGCTCTCGAGTATCTAAAATCAAAGATTTAAAATATGAAGGTTGTTTTTCTAAAGAATTTTGACCAAATGAACAAGAAGAAAGGGGATGTTGCTGAGGTGAAAAATGGATATGCTGTTAATTTCCTTATCCCCCGTGGAATGGCTGCCGTTGCTACGGCTGAGACTGTTAGGAATGCCAAGGAAGCCAAAATTAAAAAGCAGGAACGTAAGGAGGAAATAGTTGGAGATATAGGGAAACTTGCAGAACGGGTTAACGGGAAGACGTTTCAGATGAAAGTCGAGGTAAGTAGTGGGGGACGGGTGTATGCGTCTGTTGGTAAGGACGAAGTTAAGGAAAGTCTTATGAAACAGTGGAAAGTTGTGGGAGAGGAAATCGGCGTCGAGGTTGATCTTGCTCGCCCGATAAAGGAAATTGGAAAGTATCCTCTCGATGTAGAAATATCTGGCGGCGACGTAAAGAAGAACGCAGAAATTATACTGGAGGTTATTAGTGAGTAGTCGTTATAAAGTAGCCTTAGCTAGTAAAAAATAAATTATAACTACTATTGTTATGAGTCCTTCAAAAAAATCGTCTGGTACCAAGGAGGACGTGGTATCCCTTGGGGGAAAAGAACAGGAGCCGGTGAAAAAGAAGATTTTTACTTATGGTCGGCTTATTGGTTGTGCTTTAGTGCTTTCGGTGGTGTTTTTTATTCTTATTGTTGGTGTAATTATAGGTAGAATGTGGATTCCTAAGGTTGAAAATTGGCTTGAGGATCATAATTTCGTTGAGGGGAGTTTTGATTCGGGTTCTTCTCAAAAGGAAAGTACTACTGAAATAATCACTGAGGAGAATTGGGTTAAGGATGTAGTTGATCAGGTTAGTTCTGGTGTTGTAAGTATTGCAGTTTCAGAGGCAAGCTTTGACCCGAGTACAGGAGAGGTTGACGATTCAACTAATATTGGTACAGGATTTGTAATTGATGACTCTGGATTGATTCTTACGAACCAGCACGTGGTTTCCAGTATGAATGAAGATTACATTGTAATTACTTCCGATGGAGAAGAATATGAGGTAAAAGAGATTAGCAGAGATGATGTAAGCGATCTCGCCATTCTTAAAGTAGATACAGATGATCTTGAGGCCTTGACCCTTGGAAATTCTGATAATCTAGAGGCTGGCCAATATGTTGTTGCCATAGGAAATCCTTTTGGAGATCTTCCTGGGAGTGTAACATCGGGAATAATCAGTGGGCTAGGGCGTTCAGTAACCGCTGGAAGCGGCTTCTGGGGCAGTACCAAGACCTATGAGGATGTGATTCAGACCGATGCTGCTGTAAACCCTGGGAATTCAGGAGGACCGCTTCTTGACTCGAGGGGAAATGTTATTGGAGTAAACTTTGCGACTACCTCCGGTGCCGACAATATTTCCTTTGCTCTACCAATAAACAGGGCAAAAGAGAAAATTTCGGAGTACAAGAAGTATGGTAGATTCATAAAGCCTTACCTTGGAGTCGAATATCAAATTATTACCCAGACAGAAGCACAATATTATAGAGATGTGGTACCTGGGGCGCTTGTTTTGAGAGTTCTTGATGGAAGCCCTGCGGATAAAGCCGGAATAGAGAAGGCAGATATAATCACTGAAATTGCGGGTGATGAGGTTACAACCTCTTTCTCAGATCTTATTCAAAAACATAAGGTTGGTGATGAAATTACTGTAACCGTTTGGAGAGATGGAAAGACTATCGAGATGGAGGTGACCCTCGAGGAATCAAAATAGTTCGGAGGTGTGATTAAGAATTTGCTAGGGGACAGAACGGATCGGAGTGTAATTGGGCCTGTGGGGTCATGAGAGCTTCTGGATGACCAGAAATCTGTCCATTTCGGATGTATCCTTTGCTATATACCTTTTGGATTTGGGGTAAAACCTTTCGGCAAAATCCATTACGGTTTCCACAAGTTTAGGTTGAATTTCTAATATTAGGGAGGCGTTTTGTCTAAGCCTTGGCTGTGCCTGTATGAGAAGCTCTCTGATTAGTGAAGCACCGTTGTGCCCGCCATCCAGGGCGATTTTCGGCTCGTATTTTTCAACACTCTTTGCAAGTATTGGAAGATCGTTTTCTGGTATGTATGGAAGGTTTGCTACTACAAGATCAAATTTGATCCTGGAGGAGATAGGGTTAAGAAGATTTCCTTTCTTTATTGTAATTTTCGACTTCAGCTTGTAGGTTTCGGTGTTTTCCCTGGCGATCTTTAGAGCCTCTGGGGAAATATCAGTTGCGTAGTAATTTGCAGGCTCCTTCGTTGCAAGAGCTAGGGAGATTATTATGCAGCCTGTACCGGTGCCAACGTCTACGATGTTTAGTTTTTCCGCCTTGCTATAAGGTTGGTAAGTTTTCTCGGAAATGATTGATCGAGCAAGGTCGACAAGAGTTTCGGTTTCTACTCTTGGAATTAGGGTATTCTTATTTACACTGAAGCGATTTCCGTAGAAGTGAGATATTCCAGTTACATATTCAATAGGTTCATCTTTCTTTAGGCGTGAGATTGCTTTATTCAAACGCTTGGTCTGGTCTTTTGTGAGTTCTTTATCAAGATATTTGTAGATACCTGTTTCATTAAGCTCTGCAATGTGCTCCATTAGATGTATGATGTCCCGGTCTCCATCGGCGATATATTTACCACAGTCCTTTTGAAGCTTGCTTATAGCCTGTCGTATGGTGATTTTACTTTCTTGGGGACTTGTCATTGGTTTTTCTAAGGCTTAAAGGTCTTTTCTTAGGGTCTCGATTATATCATCGAGGTTTCCGTCAAGAATTTCCTCCAGATTATGCCATGATTTCTTTATCCTGTGATCAGTTATTCTGCTTTGGGGGAAATTATAGGTCCGTACTTTTTCTGAGCGCATTGCGCTTCCTATTTGGTCTCTTCTCATATCGGACCGTTTTTCTTTAAGCTCTTCCTGTTGTTTTTCGTATAGCCTTGCGCGAAGGACCTGCATGGCTTTCTTCTTGTTCTGAGTTTGGGATTTGCTTTCCTGGCAGCTTACATCTATGCCTGTTGGAATATGGGTAATCCTTACTGCCGAATCCGTCTTGTTTACGCATTGCCCTCCGGCTCCGCTGGCACGAAACACCTCAATACGGATATCCTCAGGTTTTATGTCAATCTCGACTTCTTGTGCCTCAGGAAGAACAGCCACAGAAGCAGTTGAAGTGTGTATTCTGCCTGAGCTTTCGGTTGTAGGAACTCTTTGGACTCTGTGGACCCCGCTTTCATATTTGAATGTACCGAACGCGTTCTTGCCATCTATTTCTGCAGTTATTTCTTTGAGACCTCCTGTGCTGGAAAGGGCTCGGTCGAGCACATTTACCTGATAGCCTTT
This sequence comes from Candidatus Dojkabacteria bacterium, assembly GCA_016932785.1. Lineage (GTDB taxonomy): Bacteria > Patescibacteriota > Dojkabacteria > SC72 > JAFGCJ01 > JAFGCJ01. Next base: position 10,317 of record JAFGCJ010000001.1, read on the forward strand.
TTTCTGGGCGTACTGGGTGTACATCCTAAAAAGGTCAGCTGCAAATAGTGAAGCCTCTTCACCTCCAGCTCCAGCCCGAATCTCTATTATTGCGTCTCTGGAGTTATTTGGGTCGGATGCCTCTGCTTCTTGCTTGGTCATATCTGAAATTTCCTCTTTTTTCGATGTTATCTCGGCTTCAATTTTTTTAATATCTTCCCTTGCAAGTCTTTGAATTTCCTGATCCTCCGAGTCCAGGAGCTCTTTTGCCTGGCCTAAGTTATCGTACAGATCTTCAATTTCATTTATCTTTTCAATAATTGGGAAAAGACGATTATATTCCTCCCATTCATTTGGGGTTTGAGGTTCTTTTACTTTGGAAAATCTTTCTTTGTATTCTTGGTAATTGTCCTTATCCATTGTTTGGTTTCGGAAGAGAAGAACTGGGTGTTTTGAAAGTAGCTAGCTGCTTAGCTGTTTGAGCATGTCTTTGAGGGTTTGCTCTTTTGTTGGTGCCGAGGATCTTCTCTCAGCCCTTTTTTGTCTGCGGTTCTCCTGTTTTTCCTTCTTACTTACTATTTTTTGCTTTGCTTTCTTCTTTCTTTCTTCGTATTTTGATACAAGATTTGCTGTGTCTACGATCTTCTGGTCTCCAGTATAGAACGGATGACACTTTGAGCATAGCTCTGTAGTGATGTTGTCTGTAGTAGATCCTGTAACGAAAGTGTTGCCACAGGAGCATGTGACCGTTACATTGTGATTGTACTTTGGATGTATCTTTGCTTTCATGCTGGATGGGATTATATCAGGGGTTTGGGGGAGAATCAAATGTTCAAAATCGTGACCTTTCGAATATTTTAAACTTCAAATATGTTGTAGGAGTCTTTCTAGTAATATTTCGAAAAAGGTGTCTTTTGGGTCGAAACCGATCGGACGAACACCGCATCCTTGACATATACCCCGCGGGGTATATAATCACGGGTAGATTTAAGTATATTTAATGGTCGATGATTGACCATTACTTGTGTTTTCGACTATTTAAATTAAGTTTTTGTTGTTTTATGCCGAAAAAAGGGAAATCTTCTCTTGAAGATAGACTACATAGGATAGAGGGGCAGATACGTGGTGTCGAGTCTATGGTAGAGGGAGAATCTGATCTTAGTAAAGTGATTGTTCAGCTTCAGGCTGTTATATCAGCCTTGGAAAGTGTAAAATTGGAAATTGTGAAGAGGAAGATCAAGACCAGTGTTGAGGATCAAGTTCTTGGAGCTTTGGAGCTTCTCAAGTAAATTTAGGATTGTGCTTTGTAATGTCTCCAAGTAAGAAGAATCGTAGTGATTCAGCGGAATCGCATAAAGCCTGCTCGGGCAAGAAAGAAAAGAAATCAAAAAAATCTAAGAAGTCTAATGTATTTGCCAAAGTTTCATTAGCTGTATTTTCTATAATGGGTGTGGTAGTTCTTATAATGCCTTTTATGCCAAATATTATTTTTTGGCTTAGAGACCTTATGGGTAATGTTGAATATGATCCCCAGGAAGTTAGGGCCAGGATTCAGGGTGAGGGTGGACGGGGGGATTCTGAAGATGGTTTTCAAAATACGAGAATTCTTATTCCGGAGATCGGACTTAATGCTCCTGTGGTTGAAGGTGAGGACGAGAGTGTAATGGACCAAGGTGCCTGGCACAGGCCGGGAACAGGGAATCCTATTGATGGGGGAAATACCGTTATTACAGGGCATAGATTTAGATATTTGCCTCCGAATAATTTGACATTTTACCATCTTGATAAGGTTGAGAAGGGTGATGAAGTTATTCTTTTTTGGGATGGAGTTGAGTTTGATTATATAGTTACTGAAACTTTTGTTGTGGATCCGGATAGGACTGATATCGAGGGGAATACTGTTGAACCCAAGCTTACGTTGTATACCTGTACGCCTCTTTGGACTGCGCAGAAAAGGCTTGTTGTAATAGCAGAGCCGGTCAATGATGAAGGAGATTTGGAGGAGATCGAAATTGATGGTGTTTAGTGTTGGATTATTCTAGTTGAAATTAGTAGTGAAAAACTGGCATAATCTATTTGCCACTTGAAAGAGTTTCCGAACCCGAGTTGTTCTGGATGATTAATAATTTTAGTATTAAATGGTAATGGAATTGACATATTATGGTTTAAGCTGTTTCAGGATAAAATCAGGATCTGCTTGTTTAGTAACAGATCCTTTCAATATAAGGGGTCTTGGGATCAGTATTCCTAATCTGGAGGCTGATATGGTTCTCTATACTGGAGATCCTGAAAAACTTGGAGACTGCAGTAGTAAGTTGAAGACTTCCGAGGCACGGGCTCAGTCGGGTCAGTCATATTTCGAGGTGGCTGAACCTGGAGAGTATGAGGTTGGTGGTATTTTCGTCAGGGTTTACAGTGACTCTTCGGTCTCTGTTATAACGAGTGAGAACGTGAATGTTTGCTACTTGGGAATGATTTCTGGTCATGCCCCTTCGATTGATGAGATTGAGGATGTTGGGAATATAGACTATCTCATTGTGCCAGTGGGTAACGGGGTGAGCTTTATTGACTGGAAGAATCTGGATAAGGTTATCAAAGATATTGATCCTGCTGTTGTAATTCCGTCTTGTTACAAACTGGATGGGTTGAAAGGAGACTTCTCGGATTTGAAGAAAGCTGAGGAATTTCTAAACGAATTTGGTTTTGGAGCTGTAGAGCCTGAGAAGAAACTGAGTCTTGTACCAGTCAGTCGCAATGAGGACTATCAGATGAAAGCGGTTGTACTTGAGAAGAGAGGCTAGCCGTTGTTCTGTTAATCACTGCCCAGTGAGTATCGATAGATGATTCGTGCCATCGCATGTCTCGGGTAAATTATGAGCAGTCGAATGCATTGAAGACTGAGATTTGCGATGAGACGATCTAAGCTGTAAAATCTCGACCAACTCTTATGGCAAATGCAAACGTTCCACCTCAAAATGTCGATGCAGAGAAATCCGTTCTAGGTTCAATTCTCATGGGAAAAGATGCCCTTATTAAAGTGGCAGAATTTCTTTTACCGGAGCATTTCTATGATCCAAAGCATCGAGATATTTATGATGCTACTATGGAGCTTTTTGACGAAGGCCTTCCTGTTGATATTGTGACTCTAGCTGATAAGCTAAAGAGCAAGAAGAAACTTAGAAGAATTGGAGGGAGATCATATCTGACTGAATTGGTTGAGAATGTTCCGACGGCGGCACATGCAGAAGATTATGGGCAAATTGTTAAAGCTCTGAGTACTCGTCGGAGTCTGATTTCTGCAGCTTCGAAAATAAATGGTGTAGCATTCGATGAAGAAAGAGATATTGCTGATATTCTGGATGAGTGTGAGCAGGAGTTGTTTTCAATTTCTCAGGCAAGCCTTCGTGAGAAATTTATTCATATACGTGAGCTCCTCAAGGATGCCTATGAGCGTGCGGAAACTATTGATCAGAAAAAAGACAAATTGACCGGAGTTCCAAGTGGATTTAAGGTACTTGATAATATTTTAGGTGGGTTCCAGCCTTCGGATATGGTAGTGCTTGCGGCACGCCCATCCGTTGGTAAAACTGCCCTTGCTTTGGATATAGCCCGCCATGCTTCGGTAGTCGAGAAGAAGAAGATTGCCTTCTTTTCACTCGAAATGTCTGATATGCAGCTTATGGATCGTATGCTTGGAATGCAGGCGAGGGTCCCTTTCTGGGATATGAAAATGGGGAAACTTAAGGATGAGGCATTTGAGAGAATAGCTGATGCTATGGGACAACTGGCTGAGGCTGAAATTTTTATCGATGATAAGCCTGGGCAAAGTGTTATGGAGGTCCGGACCAAGGCCCGTAGATTGCAGCTGGAACAGGGCGTTGATTTGGTAGTCGTTGACTATATGCAGCTGATGCACTCTCGCAATCTTGAGAATCGTGTCCAGGAGGTATCTGAGATATCTATGGGCATGAAGAATCTGGCACGTGAATTAAAGGTGCCGGTGCTTGTTCTGTCACAGCTGTCGCGTGCAGTTGAACAGAGAGCTGACAGAATACCTCAGCTTAGTGATCTTCGTGAGAGCGGCAGTATTGAGCAGGATGCCGATGTTGTAGTCTTTTTGCACAGGGAGGAACAATATAATCCTGACACGGATCGGAAAGGGATTGCGGATTTGATTATATCTAAGCACAGAAACGGTCCAACGGGGAGGTACGAACTTGCGTTTGTTAAGGAGTTGGGTAGCTTTAGGAATTTAGAGAAGAAGAGGAAAGAGGAGTAGTCTTTTCTGGGGATTTTGTAGCTTTCGGGTTTCACTTATTCGGGCTGGTATAAGGCTTGATTTTGGGGTACAATAAAGCCCATATTGTTTTACTAAGATGTAATCAGATTAAAACCGTGTCAGCTTCAGTTGATGGTTCAGATCTGCCCGGTGTCTCTCAGGATGGTCATGTATTATCTGATGTTCTAGGTCCTGTCGGACCTCATCCCGATTCACTTCCCGGCGAAATTTTTGTATCTATTGAACAGCGCAGAGATTCATCCCCGGAAGCAATCTTTGCTGCTAGGGTAGATCTTCTTAAGGCCCTGGAGCCTATGGGTGTATCCGGTTTTGGTACAGAAGAAGAAGGTAGAGATTTTCTGGTGGAGGTTTTTGATGGAACCCTTGAAATGCTCAGATGCTGGCAGGACAGATTAGACGAATCGGCAGTGCTTGAGTTTCATAGGTGTGCTATCTCTATTTTCCCTGAATCAGAACTACCTCTAAGGATAGCAGAGTGGATGAAGGGCTTTTCGAGGATACATGCTTTGATAGAAACAGCAGGTGCCCAGCAAAATCCTGCACTTATGGCTAGGGTGCACCGTGAAATTATATTTGAATATGCCGTGAGGGCTCAGAGGTGTCCAAATTTGTTGTGGCCTCTTGAGCCGTCGATATCTAGGAGGGATGAACAGTGTATGGGGTTCAATAGAGTATTAGAACACCTAGCCCGGACGGTAGTTGAAAGAATGCCGTACTATGCTACATTTATGGCGCTTCCGGCCATAGAGGAAATAAATGATGTTGATATGAGAAGTCGAACTATTGTTGCATTGGTTGAAAGGTTAAGAAGAAGAAACATTGGGAGTAGTGAGCCTGCGGAAAAGCTGGCTCTGTTTGAATTAAGAAATTTTTTACTTGCGAAACTTTTTTCTGGTGAGGATGGAACAGAGTCAGCAGATTCTCGTGCTGCAATTGCCTCATTTGCCGTTGCTGCTTTAGAGGATAGGGGTCATTCAATGCCGTCGGCATGGGTTTCCCGATACCAGAGGGAATATAAAAGTCTTGCGGATAGTGGAAAAAGAGCTGATCGGATTAGGGCACTAGCCGATATTGGGTGGATATGGCCGGGCTCGGATACTGCCTTAGGATATGCGACTAGACTTTGGGAATCTGGGGTTTTTAGTGATAAATGGAAGAGAGTAGAGCTTGCTATGTCGGTAGTAGATGCCGGAATAAGCATCGGTCTCGTAAGAAACCCTGTTTATCTTATGGGTGATTTATTGAAAAAAGCCAGAAGGTGGGAATACAGAGGTGGGGTGGGTCCGCGCGCTGAAGCAGTTGACAGGGTGGCTGAAAGGTTTTCTCTGACTTGTGCGTTACTGGTGAGATCTCAGGCCGGTCTGATACAAGATAGGGATCTTTCCCAGAGAGTGCTGCGTGATGAAGATGATTCAATGGAGCTCTCTTATAAGGTGCTTCATCGTCTTTCAACCCGTATTAAAGGCTTTGCTCGGGAGGGTATTATGATGGATCAGGCAAGAATGAATCTGGCAACCTCTGCCGCATGGCTTGGAGATAGAAAAATATTTGAGGAGGCTCTTGAGAGTGTTACGGAGCCTGACGTGATACTTCCGTATATTCCCGGGATTATTGAGGCGTGGGCCTGTAGAGGTGAGTGGGAAACGGCAGTAAAGATTTATGAGATGTGGTTCGAGGATATTGAGCCGAGTGTAGTAGCGGAAATTAGCGATTACAGCAGAATAGAACTGCAGGCAAGAAGCACGATGCTTTATGTTAGAAGTCTTTTTGGGGCTAGTTGTGCACGCGAGGAGGGAGATGTCCGTCCGGAAAATACTGTGGTTAAAGAATTATGGTTGGATCCTGAGAAAGAAAGTGCCATGGCTGATATTGCGGGTCTGATAGAAGCCGAAATTGACTTTTGGCTGGCCAGGCTAGAAGGTACTTTGCCTGAAGGGGTACAGCCTCGGGGAGGATATTTTACCCCTAACAATACTAGTGTAGACAATAGCGCACTTAAAAAATACCTTGTGTATAAAACAGCTCTGGATGTGGACGGCATTGAATTTGAAGGTCAAGCAGCAAGGGCTGTTATTATTTTCACGCAAAGGGCACGGTCCAAAGGTCCTATCTGGCAAAAGGATGCAAGTAGACGAGCTATAACCTGGGCCAGAGTGTCAATTTTCATTGAAAAACCTGAAGCAGAATCAGAGGAGGGTTCCAAGGATCCGGATTTGGAGTTTAGGCTTTCTTCTTTGGCTAATATCTCTGATATTTATGAAGGCAGACAGAGAAATGGCAAACCCTTTCCCGAAGTTGCACTTAAGATGCGTACGGCTCTAACGGATATCTTTGATTCTATTAGAGCTAGATCAAATATAGCTCTAAAATAAAGAAAACTACAGGATAGATACCCTAGTTGGGAGTAATTTTTAGAAGAGAAAAACCATGAGTGCAGGAATGACGGCTGGCGAAACAGGTGGCGGAGAGGCTACTGCCTCCTTGGCTCCTCTTAGTGATGAGATTGATGGATTAATGGCAGATGAGGGTAGGAATGGTACTGAAAATCGGCATGTTACTTTAGAATCACTTGCGGCTGACTTGGAAAGTCTTGACGACCTTGGACCCGAGGAAAGGATTCGGGCCAGAATTGCCTTGATTGATGCCATGAGTTTTGATGATTCCTTAACACAGGAAAGGGTAAGATGTCCTGGGGTTGACGTTCGAGGCCTATTTGAAGGTGCTATTGATTGCCTTGATGGGATGGAGCCATTTCCTGGGAGATATCGATTTGGGAATGAGCTTCATGATCAGGCCTTGAGGTTGTATCGCGCTGGTGCTCTTAGAGATATTCCCGACCAGATATTAGAGCATCTTAGTGAGTTTCATAGGATAGAGCGGCTTGAGGAAACAGCACGAAGAATTGGTCGAGGTGGTGCACTGGTGAGAGCTATGGAGGAGCTGGCAAGTGTGGAGCAGAGGATGATTATGGGGGCTGCTGCTGCTATACATAGTGATGAGGAAATTCGACGTCAGATGGATGTGATTGAACAACTGTATTCTGGGTTGGCAGTTGCGGCTACTGATAGTCTTGATCTTAACTATGCTCCGTGGGCTATTCCTTTTCTAGCTAAAGTTAGAGATCCTAGAGTAGCTATACCTACAGCCATACAGGTGACTAAGAATTTGCTTAGGTATGAGGGATCACCGTTGGCATCGTGGGTAGCGGGACGTCTTTTATTTCAAGTGAGTCAATCTATTAATTGGGCAGGCGATGATAAAGCACGACCGAGAAGTATACAATATGATGATATTGCGTCTGTGGCCTCACTTTCCCAGCGTATAGACTATTCAGCTGTAGTCCCTTATCGTGAAATGATCGATAAGGCGGCACTAATATTGAAGGAACCTCGCGATGGAATGCCTAATGTTACAGTAATTGCTAATGAAGTTAGATATGCTGTAGCTACAGGACAACTAGATTTGCTGGATGGAATATCGGAAAAAATAATTGGTACGAGAATGACTCATCGGGATAGGGTAGACCTTACTTCTTGGGCCTCATCTGAATTAATGAAGGCAGGCCATTTTCATGAAATAATTGCATTATGTCATGACCTTATCGGTAGAAACCCTAGGCGTCTTTTACGTTCTGAAAATCCAAAGATATGGACCTTGGATGTTGTTTGTGAGATTGCTTGTTCTTTTTCCAGAGATTGGACTAAGGCATGTCTTGGTCTTACACGTGATAGGGTGCACGCAGCGTTGGTTAGGGAGTATAGAGAAGGTGTTCCGAGAAGTTTTCTCGATGGAGTATTAAAGCAGGTTAGAGATCTGGAAATACATGGATCTGCTGAAGATGCTGATGAACGGCGCTATACTATGATGCAGTGTAGGCATTTTCTTGCTAAGACGGCAGCATGGGTGGGCGAGGAGGATTTACTGCTTGGATTGGTTGAGTATAGTGGAAGTGATCCTTTGTTTTGGGAGTCTGTTCCAGAGATAATCTATGCTTGTGAGTGTAGAAGAGACCATGGTTTGGCCATTAGGATTTATTCGATTGTCTTTGGTCGATTTTGGAGGGGCGATGCGGATAGTTCTGATGGGTTTAGGCTTTCTGAATTTCTTTCGCGGTGCGGTATAGCAAAGGCCCAAATGGAATGGGAGGAAGCTTTGGCAAGAGAGAGGGGACCGTACGGTATTCTCTAGGTGTAGATGAGAGAGACGTATGTTTCTTCGCTGTTGACTTTATCACTTCAGATTTATAATATGAAAACAGACTAATCTGACGATATTATCCATGTCTGGGGATTCACTTTATTCATCTGGAGTTTCAGCAGAAAAATATTCTGGTAATCTTGACCGTGGGGATAGTACTTCCAGTGTGTCTAGCGAAGAGTCTGAAGAAGGTTATGAGGCATTGGTTGCTGGTAATGTTGATCAGCAACGGGTCGCTGCTATGACAAGACTTCATGAAGGTTTTGTTTCTCAATTGGAGGCTCTCGATGAGCTTCTGGTTGATCCTTTTGCTGAAATTGTATCGAGGGGAATGTTTCGTGAACCCTTTGATGCAATGATGGCAAACTTTCGGGGACGTCAATTATCCTGTATCCAATTTCTTGCCCGTGAGGGGGTGACGTTAGAAAACTTGGCTCAGATAGTCCTGGGTGGTGTCTTGGTTCATGAGTCTAAAGCATATTCCCGTGAAGAAGATGTGTTGTCCATGATAGGAGAGAATTTTCTTACTCAAATGTCTGGATTGTATGGATCTAGTAAAGCGGAGATTCCTGGAGACCTGGAGACAGATGTATTTTTGATTGGTGGTGGTGCGGCATTGGGGGTGATTCTGGATATTCCGGAGCCGACCGGCCGTGCAGACATGGAATCTATAGAATATCTTGTTAATACTTTTGGGATTAGGATCTTTAATGATGAAGGTGAGGAAATACCGATGGAGGAGGACGGTGAGATGACTCTAGAACAGGCTCAAACGGTATGGAGAACGCTTCAGTCATGGAGGAGTCTGACGGTAGATCGTTCCATGCTTCCCACTGAGTTTAAGGAAACTTTTCCTGGAGATGTTGTTGTATTCTTTGGTTATCCCGATGAACAATCAGTAAGACATGAGTCAGAGGAGGTCTTTCATCACTACCTCAGGGATCAAATGGTTTCCTATCTCAAAGAACAGGAATCTACAGCTTTAGTTCCGGATGTGTCATATACTCCTAGGACGATATCGGAAATAGTTGGGATGACAGATGAAGACTGTCTTCGTCTATATGGTAGAGGCAGAAGAGAAGTGATAGAGGGTATTAGAGATGCTGATCGTTCAGTTTTAGCTTGGAGTATTGCTGCTCCGGCGTTATCTGAAATTAGTTCAATTCTGAGTGAGGATGAGGAACTTGTTGAGTTGGAGGGAGTTAGATTTATTGAGCAGCTTGCCTCTAGAAGTATTGGTTCCTTGGGTATACTTCCTGGGTCTGAGAGAATGGCAGCAATCAATGGCTTATCGAAGGAGGATATAGCGAAAATTCTTGAGGCATATGTTGAGGCGTATACGTTAGTTCGGGCTGTTCGTGGCAAGGTCTGTGAATTATTGCAGGAGAAAAATCCTAGAGAAGTGGCCAATCTGCTTCATGCATATTTTGGAAACCCTGTTAATTTTTTGCTTCATGGGGAGCGGGAGGAACTAGGAAGAGCCGATGGAAGTGACAGTTATTCTCGTTTTGAGGCTCAGAGGAGAAGAAATCTTGACGCGCTGACTACTTCTTTGGCAGTTTTGAAAAGGGACCAAATTCCGGAAGAAGGTCCAGAGGTTGTTAGAGGAGTTCTCGGGCTGGAAGATTTCTCAGAAGGTGAGGATGAGGGTGCTAAACCTGAGCAATATTATGTGGATACGAGGTTTGAGAGTCGATTTATTCAAGATAAAGGGACTATTCCTGCGTGTGGTGCGGTGGTTGAGTTTGATCTTATCCCTTCGCATGGAACGACTGTGGCTATTACAATAGGAGAGGCTGGTGCTGGCGGTGGGATGAGTTCCTCGAGGAAAGCGGCTCTTGCAGCAGAGGTGAGTGGTGCGCCAGCAGGATTCAGAAGGTACGTAATTTTAGGTAAGGGCGATAGGAGGACAGATATCTATATGGATACCGACGGACAGGTTGTTAGGTACTATAGATCTAATGCAGGCGCTGCTGACCAGAGTCTTAGTGAGCTAGAATTTCAACAAGCGTGTTCGACACATCCCGAATCCAATATGTTCTTCCTAAAAGAGGCTACGGTTGCTCTTCCTGGTGGTGAGGCGTTTGCACAGTCGTTGATAGATCTGTCTGATCTTCCGTTTACCTTCGTTCCAAAAAGTGTCTTCGAGAGACTTGATGCCGAAGGAAGAACTGAGCTTCTAGATAAAAATATCTTTCAGTTGAGTATTGCCGTTCAGCGTTTATTGCAAAACCTTGATATCCATAATGCATCTTCGTTTCTAGATAATAGGTTTACCATTGGAAGGGTAGAGCTCTCACTTCAGGAGTATATTAGAAGGATTGTTGTTTCTGCTTATAGAGCTGACTATTCTAGAGCAACGCGGTATTTTGGAACAGCTTCCAATGGTCTTGCACAAAGGCTTCATATTAGGTCTGCTGATTTAGATCAATACAGTTCTGTTGTCTATGATGGTGCTTCTGAGGAGCCTTTTGCAGTTCTTCGCAATGCTAATCAAAGTTTAGTTGATGGGGTGGAGCAGTTTGTGCTTCAGGTACTTGAGCCTGAGTTGCAGGCCGCAATTAGGCGTGCAAGTAGAGAGGCTGCTGTGGGTAGAGTTGTTGCTGGTACCGGGATGGCGGAAAGTGTTGTGCCGGTAGCTGCGTCTACGTTGAATCATGTAGGATTGGGAGATAAGGGTGGATCGAGACGAATACTGGTGACATTGTTTCCATGGATAGAGAATATGGTTGGCGATCTAGCGGACTTTCGTGATCAGTTGAAGGCTTCTCCCTCGAGAGATCAGTTGCTGAAGATAGGATTAAGTCTTTGTAATGCGCTGGGAGGAGTTGCACATGAGGGACTGAACGTTGTCCATCGAGATGTGAAACCACAGAATGTCTTGATTGTAGGATCAAATATGGAAAAGGTTTTGCTTGGAGACTTTGGGATTTCTGTTCATAAGGGTTCGACTATGACAGTATCTGATCTGGACTCAAGTTCAAGTGCCGGCAGGACAGCACTGATGGGGACTCCTGGTTATGTTGCGCCTGAAGTGCTACCAAATGTTCTACAGCTTAAGGGAGAAACCAGTCTGGTGGTGACCGAAGCTGTTGATGCGTATGGATTGGGAGCAACTTTATTTGCTGTTGCCGTTGGTTGTGTTGTTGATGAGGCTGGAGATCCTCCTATTCCGGGAGTTATAAATGTGATGACTTCTGATCATTCAGACCAGGTCGAGGAGGCTAGACGGGCGGCTATAAGATCAAACCTTGCGAGTACTCCCATGGATCCTCAAATGATAGAGATTGTCGTTCGACTCCTCGAGATTGATCCAGGTGAGAGACAGACAAATCTCCTCGCTGTTGCTGAGGAATTGAGAAGGATTTCAAATCCTTTTGAAGATTTAGGGTTGATGGATGGAGCCTCATTGAGCGATTTAGATAGAGCACAGTCATTAGACGAAGTAATTCTGTTTTTGAGAATGTCTGTGCTTCCTAGCACTGAGAGGACAAAGGCTTTAAGTGAGATAGCCTCTGGACTCGATGAGGTATCGCGCTATGCTGCTGCTCGAAGAGTGGGCGTTGAACAGGGATTAGCTGAAATGGATAGAATTTTGGTCAGGGCTGTGACAAATGGGAATAGAAGGACAGTGAGAAATGACCTTTCATCTGCAACTGGAGCCTATCTGGCATCAGTGTCGCTGGGAAGCCGTTTCGATCAGTTCTATGCATCAGCTGTAGCAATATTTACACGTGTTTCCGGACAACTTAGAAAGCTTCAATTAGAGGGAAGATTAACAGACCCACTTATTAATACTTTACAGAGCATCTTTGGCCGGTTTGCCAGGGAAGATAGACGAATTATTAATGTAGGTGAGTTTATGACTAAGAGAGGCTTGGAAGATAGAATGGGCTATCTTCATAGTTCACGGGAGGGCAGGTTTTTTGTCGATGACGAAAGTTTGGCAGGAATGTGTGTCAGTTTACAGTCTGAATTTAAAGCTAACAGACATCTTTTCCTCTCTGAGGTTGTTGTAAGGTTAACCTCTCTGCAAGGAGAAGTCGATTTTTCAAGCTGGAGAAATAATGTACTTTCTGGTGATCAATATGCTTCAAGTAATCTAACGCGTCATAGAGACCTTGGAAGAGTAATTAGCGACATAGTGGTTTCTCCTGCAAGAAGAGAAGAGCTGGAGAAAGATTTATCTAAAGTAGTGGAAGAACTCAGAAGTGCCGTGCCCGATGACGCGTACAGACTAACAGAGGTGCTGAGAAACCTCGTGGCTGTATATGTTTGGGTTAGCGGACATGGTATGCAAAGACAGCTTTCGTATGAAGCTAGAGACCTTAGAGATTATGCAGATAGGGAACATGAAAAAGGTTATGGGGCTATGTATTTATCGAAGGGTATTACAGAGGTATCGGATCCGTTTTATAAAAGATTCAGCTGGCTTCGTACGCTACCTGAATTACGTAATCGGCTTTTGTCTGAATCTGGAGATCAAGGTGTAGAGGACATAGTTAGGAGGGCATTTAGTGACGCCGTTGGCGGAGTTAGTGGGGAAATTATTGATTATTGGAATGAATGGCGTAATGCTGTGGCCGAATATCTGTCGAAGAGCCTTTCGAGAAAAAGAATTAATGAAATTTTATACCAAAGGGATGAGCGTGCTCAGCTAAGAAGGATTGTTGGTAGTATTTCAAGAGAAATCGATGACTTTAACAAAGAGCATCGAAGAATATTGAGGGACCTTACTTCTTAGGGTGCTGTTTTGTAAGGGGTCTCTCATCGGGTGGTTGCTGTAGTTCATAATATAAAGAATATTAGTGGGAATGATTTGGATAGCAACTTTATCAAATATTCCTTTTGCCCAAACCGTTAAAATCTGCTATATTTCAGCCTAGAACACATACTCGATACATGGGCGATTTTGTCTTCATCTCATGGCCGCGAACTATAAGTTAGCGGGTGGGGCGAGTGGTGGAATAGGCAGACACGCGGGTCTCAAAAACCCGTCCTAGCAATAGGGTGAGGGTTCGATTCCCTCCTCGCCCATAATCCGTGAGAGTGAGGGTGTTCACATTTAAACTATAAGTTAGCGGGATATGGCAGTGCTATCAAACACGGATCTTCGTCGTGGAGTAGTCTTTCAGGACGGGGGAGAGATTTTTGTTGTTCTCAATTATGCTTCCAGTGTTAGGGGTCGGGGAAGTTCCATTGTTAAGCTGAAAATTCGTAATCTTAAAACAGGCAATGTTCTGGAAAAATCTTACAGAGCTAATGAAAAAGTAGAGTCTGTGGATACACAAAGAACAAATGTTCAGTATCTTTACTCGGAAGGGGAAAGTGCTAACTTTATGAACTCTGAGACATTTGAGCAATTTTCTATTCCTATGGAGGAAGTCGGAGAATCAGTGAAGTATCTCAATGAGGGCGAGAAGGTGATCGTGTTACTTGTTGAGGGCAAACCCGTTTCTATAGAAATACCCAAGAAAGTAGAGATGGAGATTAAATATACCGAGCCTGCAGTTAAGGGTAATACCGCAACAAATGCTATGAAAAAGGCAAAACTGCAGAATGGCCTCGAAGTAGATGTGCCCCTATTTTCAAAAGTTGGAGATAGGATTAAAATTAACACCGATACAGGAGAGTATGTCTCTCGGGCATAATTCGAGTTGTCGGGTATAGTTTTGTTCTTTGAGCTATTAAAATTTAATTAAATTTGATAAGTATTAAGTTATGGAATCGTTCTTTTTTGACATACTGTCCTTTCTGGAAGATTTAGATTTTATCTTCTTCGTTAAAATCCTTGGAATAATTTTCGGAGTATTCTGGTTGATTGTTGTAGGGTGGACGTGGACTGATGCGTCTGAAAGGTCGGGGTCGCTGTTTTTCAAGATAATTTCCTCGTTTCTTGTTCTAACTTTGAATATCTTTGGCCTTATAATTTATCTCATTATTCGACCCAAATACCCCAAAGATGAGGAGTATTGGATAGATCTTGAGAGAAGGTATTTGAAGTTTGAGGCCGATGGGCTTGAAGATTGTCCTTACTGCGGCTTCGAAATCATGCCAAACTATGTTCATTGTCCAAACTGTGGCTCAAAACTACGTGTAAAATGTAATTCCTGTGAATCATATTTAGAATTGAATTGGGATGTGTGTCCATTTTGCGGGGAGAAGCAGAAGAATGTTGATTTATCACAAAAGATAGACGACTTTCAGAACCGTAAGAAGATTGTGAGAAAGAAAAGGAATCCTTTTAAAGGTATAGGAGGTAGAATCAGATCTTTGTTCTCATTTCGTAAGAGAGTTGGCAATAAAGCTCAGGTCACTGCTGCCTCGAAATCCCAGAATAAGAAGACTTCTAAACCAGGTGATTCATCTTCTTCGAAGCAAGCAGATAAGTCTCAGAAGCAAGCAGACAAGTCTCAGAAACAAGAAGAGAGCAGTGCTAAGAAAGCAAAGGATACCCGAAAGAAGAGAAGGAAAAAGAAAAGGAGAAAGAAATAGATACCAATTCTTAAGAAGTCTTTGGTTTATATATCAGTCGGTTTATATTATTGTTGGATGTTACTAGGGATTAGCCTTGTAGCTTCTTCTTCAACATTATAAAATTGGGCATGCTAGAATCTTTTTTATCAGCATTCGACAAATCAATTCCGAGGTGGATAGTCTGGCTATATATTATTATTTCCGGTATCGTAGGATATTTTATCTATTGGCTTCAGATTAAGAGAAGGGCTCAGAAGAAACTTGAGCTATCAATTGTCTCGGACCAGGTTATTAAGGCGGAAACCGAGAGCATTAGTTCCAAATTCTTTGACTATGTAGGATTCAGCCTTATCTTTTCCGTCTTTTTATCTAGGTTTATGTATATCTGGTATAGAAGTTCAGAGTTTGCGGGAACCAGGTGGTTTTGGTTGCCATACGAGAAAATAGAAGGGCAGGTATATATAATGGAGAGTTTTCCATGGCTTTTCCTTCGGTTCTGGGATAGGGACTTTTTGATCGAGGGTATAGTATTTGGAATATTATTCAGCGTGATCTTTGTATCGAAAGCATTGGGCTTCAAGTGGAAAGAAATCTTTGAACCTACTACGAATTTTCTTTGGTATGTTCTTTGCTGTTTCCTATTGTTTATCGCTGTGGTGACCGGAAGGCCGTTGCATATAGTATTTTTCATTTTTGTAATGATTTCTGGAGTAGCTAGGTACGTAGTTGATTTGCTGAAAAATATTGATTTTCCACTTTGGCTTAAATCTGTGGTTGATGTCTTTTGGAGAATAGTGACATATCTTAGTGCACCAATATTGATCCTGGTTTCGCAGAATTTCGAAGCCTATCCAAACAAGGGGGTGTTAATCTTTCTTGACCTGGGAATTATTTTTATGAGTATTTGGCTTTTGGTGTCAATGGTTCTGTTCAAATATTATGGTGACATTATTAGTAAGCTTGAGGAAAAACTCCAGAGCGGAGGTAAGGTTGGTGACCAGAATATTAAATCCAGGGTCGATGTACAAATTGTTGGACATGACACCTACCGCGGGGATACAAGTAGATCCTCTGTAAAATCTTCCAAAAGACCAAAAGCTCCAGATATGAGCAAGATAAAATCCTCTCCTGTTTCAACGGTTGAGACTTCATATCGAAAGCTTGGGGCCAGTATCAAGAGGGTCTTTCCCAAGGCAGATCCTGGTTACAGGAAGTTTTCTCTTTCCTATCGTGATTTTACAAAGAAGCCTTCAAGAGGGAAGAAGGTAAAAGGCTTCCTCTCTAAATTCCTGAAGAGCAAAGAAGTCGACACTAATGAAGAAACTTCATCTAGCGAATAAAGTCACGAATAAGAAGAGCGCAGTACTGATTGTAGTTATTTTGATACTGATTGATCAGATTACCAAAGTTGTCGCGAGAGGATATGACTTTGGTGCACTTAACACTGGAGTTTCTTTGGGCCTATTGAGCGACGTTGGAGTTGTGGTCTTACTCGTAATTCAGGTTTTCATAGTTGCGGCCCTCCTTCTTATTTTGATAGGAAGAGATTTGGACCGGTATTTGAGGTTGGGTTTGTGTATCATTATTTCTGGTGGACTAAGTAATATAATAACAAGGTTGATGTGGGGTGGGGTATGGGACTGGATTGATTTAAAGCTTATACCTATTTTTAATCTTGCTGATATATATATTGATATTGGATTATTAATAATTTTGTACAGGTCTTTTGGTGGCAGATTCGGAGAAAAAAATAAATGAATTGTTCATGAAAGATGGTTACGAAGTTACCAGTTCAGCTCGTGGGTATAGAGTTGATAGGCTGCTTTGTCAGGTCTTTGATGATTGGTCAAGAAAGGATGTATCGCTTCTGATAAAGAATTCCGGAGTCAAGGTGAATGGAGAAAGCGTCAGGAAAGGCTCTAAGCGTCTCAAAAACAGGGACATAGTCCTAATTGATCAGAAGGTGTTTGAGAAGGTCAAAAAAACAGTTGAGAAGGCTAGGGACGCAAAGGAGTTCACGTATTATGGTGATGAAAAAACTATTGAGCCTGAAAATCTTCCTCTCGAGATTGTATATGAAGAAAATGAATTCATTGTGGTAAACAAGCCTGCAGGTATGGTAGTTCATCCTGCTTACAAAAATCCATCAGGCACGCTTGTGAACGCAGTTGCGGGATACTTTAAGAGAAATAAAATTCAGCTACCCAGACGAGTAGGGCTTGTTCATAGGATAGATAAAGATGTCAGTGGGCTTCTTATAATAGCCAAGGATGACCATTCCCTCTCAGCTCTGAGTTCTCAATTTAGCGGTGTGGGAATTACAGGCCCTGGTATTGATGTATCCATGAAAGCCAGGAAATTGTATTGGGCTGTGATAAAGCCGGAATCAAGTTCTCAACTCGAATCAATAGGGCTGTTGAAGAAAGGTGCAAAGATGGACACAATTACAGTGGAAGGATATATCAGAAGATCTCGTGCGGACAGGCGAGTTAGTGAATTCAATATAGGAAGGCCATTTTTGGATGCTAGTATCAAAGGGTCACGCTCTAGAGCTAATGATGCTAATGGAGCGGCGAATAAGGGCCGATACTGTCTTAGTTTCATGAAACTGGTGTCGAAGCTACCCAAGGGAGAATGGCTTATTGAAGTTGAAATTATCACCGGAAGAACTCATCAGATTCGATCACAACTTTCTAGCTTGGGGATTCCTGTCGTTGGTGACAAAATGTATGGTGGTAAAGAAAACCGACACAATGATATTTCTATGCATGGCATTGCGCTGAGAAGCGTTGCTCTTGACATTATACCCCCCGGGGTATATAAAGAATGTATAAAGGAGAGGAAATTAGCCATGCTCCTTGCAGGAAAAGACAAGAAAAGCGTTGATGATGGTGCTATTAATGGAAAAGCGGAAAAAAAGATACATGAAAAGCCTTATTGTAATGGGAGAATTGTATCACAAAGAGCTACAAGGGGCTTAGAATGCGACAAATTTATTAAGAAATACAAAAGTATTGACCGAGAAGGTATAGAAATTGATAGAATCTGTATTGCGAATTTTGTGATACCTTGATAGAGTAGAGTATATGGAGGGTAGCTCTTTAGAAAGAACTATAATGATATTGACGAATAAAGGTATTTAAAGCCTATAAATGACAAATCTTATGTTTGAACAAGAATTCCTTGGCTATTCGTAACAAAATACCTGATGTGGAGTTGAGATATTTCCAATCTGGTGAAGGTAATAAAAACGGCTTTGTGGCAATCTTTAAATAGTTCACAAAATTTGATCATAAATTTTACATATCATCGGATCCGAGTGTTCATTAGATGGTTTCAGATTTAATAACCAAGATGACTCACAATAGACTAGTGCCTTGTTAGTGAAGAATTTGTTTTATGTAAAAGTAACACAATTGTAACATGAGGTCTTTCGATTTACTATTTGACCTATATTTTTTCTATTATATTCTGTGCCCCTTCTAAAAAGATCAAAAAAACAAAAGAAGAGATTTCGGACCGAAAGGACTCTAAAAGCACGACTTTTAGACAAACCAAAATACCTTTTGATTCTAAGGATATTGATTGTTGTTGTTCTTATAACATCTATTTCATCTGTTGTTTATTGGTTTTATCATCGGGTATCAGATCTGAATGATCTGGAATTTTCTCAGACTCTTGAGGATTCCTATGATTTTGATTATGAGCCTCTTGGGTACAATAAAAACGAAGTCTTCACCTTATTGATTTTGGTTGATCTTGAGGATGATGGAAGAACAAAGGTTGATGATTTTGTTGTTATTCAAATAGATTCAAATTCACAAGAAGCTTTTGTTTTTTCTTTTCACCCGGATATTTATTTCTACCTTTATGAGTATAGCGGCTCTTATGAAAGTGTTGAAATATCAAGGGTTAGAGATCTTCCTGTTGTTGGGGATCTTCATGATCCTCCCAGACCGGTTTCGTATACGTATCATCAGCTGCAAGAGTTTTTGGCCATTAGGTTTAATGGATATATCCTAATTAAGGGCGATCTTTCAAAGGACTTCAACAGATTTGGGAATGCCGAGGCTTTAGGTGATACATTGAAGTCAGATATGTCCTATGAAGCCTGGGCAAAGGAAAATAATGAGTATTGGATAAATTTTATAAATACTCTTTCAATCTTTGGGGCTTTGGCCAATAAGGATAAAATACCAGAACTTGAAAGTAATTTAGAAGTAACTGACCTGTATGGATTTGTTAGAGGATTTAAGGATATTTCTCTAAGTGACGTAGAATCTGTTTATCTGAAGACTGAAGACCTTACTGAGGTAATAGATGAGAGGGGAGACCAGGTGACTTTTTTATCGGAGACCAAGCTTGACGAAGCGTTGGGTAATCATGTTCGAGATATCGAAATGGAGCGGGAACAGGCCAGAGTCGAAGTATTTAACGGGAGTGGGGTTGGGGGGCTTGGAGCTCGATACAAAAGGTGGCTTGAACATCTTGGAGCTGATGTCATAAGAGTTGGAAATGCTTCTGGGGACTGGGATAGATCTGTTATATATGTTACCAAGAGTGGGGAGTTTGATTATACTATGGATCGGATTCAGAGTTTGTGGGAGAAGGATGTTGAGATAAGGGAGGGTCGCCCGGATTTTGTTACTACAGGGGATATAATCGTGATTTTAGGTGCAGATTTTTAGGGTCTGACCCCCGTTGGGTCTGTCCCCTTAAAAAAACTTGTTTTTGCATTCTTTTAATAGAAATTTCATTAAAAAACAGGCCGAAGACTGTATAAACAGGGGTCAGACCTGTTGGGGGTCAGACCCCCAACTATAGGATTCTCCGCTTCCATTGGACATTTACAACACCTCAATATATACTGTTACCACTATGGAAATAGTATTTGTTGGATTGTTTGTAATAGGGCTCGGAATACTTGTATACCTTATCTTTTTCCGAAAAAAAGAGGAAGAAATTGTATTTGAAGAGGTAAGGGATCCCGTTGTTATACATATTGCTGTCCCGAGACAAAACGATAAAACTCCTCTTGCGGCTGAGCAGATGTTTGCGTCTCTTCATGGTATTTTGAGAGATAATAAAAGATCTACTGATTTTCTAAGTTTTGAGATTGTTTCAGATAAGGGGCAGGGGGTTAATTTCTATGCTGTTGTTCCGGGGTATCTTGTGAAATTTGTTGAAGGGCAGATCTATGCTCAATATCCAAATGCCGAAATAGCTGTGGTCAACGATTATATTGATGTTGCGGTTTCTGGTGCTGATCCGTCAACGTACAGTCCGTACATTTCTACAGGGGAAATAGAGTTAGCAAAAGACTTCATTTTTCCAATAAAGACCTTTCGTGATTTCGATGTAGATCCACTTTCTGCTATCACAAGTGCTCTTTCGGCGGTAGAGGATGGAGAACAAGTCATGATTCAGATTTTAATACGTCCTGTGGCCAATTACTGGCAGGATTGGGCTAAAGAGTATATTGAAGCCGTTCGTGAAGGGAAAGACCCTTCTGTAAAGTCTGGTGGGTTGTTGGGTTCAATGGCTAAGGGGGTGTTTAGTGTTATAGTGGGTGCTCTGGATGTGTTTATGGGACCTTCCTCGGATGGATCCGGTAGGCCTGAGCAGAAGCCTGTAGTAAAATTACTACCAGGGCAGGAGGAGGAGCTTACCCAAATTAGTGAAAAGATGACAAGGGTCGGTTTTGAAGTTGCGGTTAGAGTAATTATAAAGGCATTGGATGCAGGTAGGTCCGAACAGTTGCTGAGAGATGTTATAGCATCGTTTAAGCAGTTTACCACGGCTAATCTGAACGGATTTACTCAGTCCAAAGTTAATAAGACTGGGTCTCAAATGTATGATGAGTATCGTAGTAGATATTTGAGTGCTGACTGTACAGATATTCTTACAATCTCTGAGCTTGCATCCTTATATCATCTTCCTAATATTTCAGTTGAGACTCCCAATATTAGCTGGTCAAGAGCAAAGAAGTCTGAGCCTCCAATGAATCTTCCTGTTGAAGATGCGACAATTTTTGCTGAGACTGACTTTAGGGAGAGGCGTCAACAGTTTGGTATAAAAAAGGGAGATAGAAGACTTCACTTCTATTTGTTGGGGAAAACAGGCAGCGGCAAGTCTACAGTTTTTAAGAATATGATAACCTCGGATATTCTAGCTGGGGAAGGTGTGGCGGTCATTGATCCACACGGAGAGCTGGTAGAAGATCTCCTTAATTTTATTCCCTCAAATAGAATAAATGATGTTGTGTATTTTGATCCTGCAGATGTTGATAATCCAATAGGTTTTAATCTCCTGGAGCTTGATGATCAGGATCAGAGGGATATGGTTGCGGATGGGGTGGTTGAGGTTTTCAAAAAACATTTTGAGTATTCCTGGGGGCCGAGACTTCAATATGTTCTCACAAACGCTATTTTGACTATTCTGGAGGCTCAAGGACAGACGTTATTGGCAGTTCAGCGTATGCTTATTGATAAAAATTTCAGGAAGTTTGTGTTGAAGCAGGTAAAAGATCCGCTTCTTTTGAAGTTCTGGAATGACGAATATGCCAAAATGGAGACAAATTCCCGGCTTATTACAGAGGCTGTTGCGCCTATTCAGAATAAGGTTGGGAGGTTTCTAGCCTCTGCGACAATTAGAAATATTGTTGGTCAGGTTAAGTCTACAATCAATCTTAGAGAGATTATGGATGAGGGGAAAATTTTTCTTGTAAACCTGTCGCAGGGTAGACTCGGAGAGGAGAGTAGTGCTTTGCTTGGTGGAATGATCGTGACGAGACTTCAGACCACTGCTATGGAGAGGGTTGATACGGCTATGGAGAAAAGGCGTGACTTTTTCATGTTTGTTGATGAGTTTCAAAACTATGCTACGGACTCTTTTGCAAAGATATTGTCTGAGGCGCGAAAGTATCGGCTATGTCTGCATCTTACCCATCAGTATATTGACCAGTTGCCGGAGAATGTCCGTACTGCCATATTTGGAAATGTTGGAACACTGGCGAGCTTTGTTGTCGGTCCAACTGATGCGATGGTTCTTGCCAAGGAGTTTGCTCCCGTCTTTGATGAAGAGGATATGGTGTCACTCGAGCGATACGCAATGTATCTCAAGTTGTCAATTGATGGTATGGTATCAATACCGTTTAGTGCAAGGTCTCTAGATGTGAGGTACGAGCCTGGAAGCAACAGAGAAACGGTACTTCAGGTTTCCCGGGAGAGATATGGACGACCTAGAGATGTTGTTGAGGATAAGATTAATCGTTGGTCCGGACAGACATATAGTGAGAAGGGAAATAGATCTGTAATGAGTGATGGAGAAGACCGGGAAAAAGGACGAGATTCAGAAAGAAAAGGGACCCAAGGTGATAATCGTAGTAAATCTGGAGGTTCAAATAAACGTAGCAACAATAATAGATCTTCTAGTGGTGGAAAAACCAGATCCAAAGATCCGAATTCCTAGTTTCAATAGTGTTTATGAAGTTAAAGAGTTATAATCATGTGTAACTAATTTGATAAGTGTAAGGTATGTCGGGACATTCTAAATGGTCAACAATCAAACATAAGAAGGCCGCTCAGGACGCGAAGAAGGGTAAGATATTCACCAAACTTGGTCGTGCAATAACGATAGCTGCGAGGGAGGGCGGGGGAGATATTGAAACGAATTTTGCACTTAGACTTGCCGTGGACTCAGCTAAGCGTTCAAGTATGCCTCAGGATAACATTGAGAGAGCAATAAATCGTGGTACGGGAGAGGGTGATGAGGGTGTTAAAATGGAGCGTGCCGTTTATGGAGGGTATGGACCTGGAGGAATAGCTGTCGCCGTTGACGTTTTTACAGATAATAAGAACCGGACAGTCAGTGAATTGCGGAAGATATTCGAGAGCCACGGCGGTAGTCTTTCAGATGCCAGCTCGGTGCTTTGGCAGTTCAAGGAGAAGGGTAAGCTTATTGTGAAATGTGCAAAGCTTGAGAAGTCAGAAAAGTATGGCGAAGAAGATAAGGAGGTTCCGGTAGAGCGAAACGAGGTTATGATGAAACTTATGGATGTTGACGGTATAGAGGATGTTTCAGAGTACGATGAAGAAGGAGGTGATAATTTTAAATTCTGCGAAGTCGTTACTGAACCGAAGAAACTCGCTAAGGTGAGAAATGATATTGATAAGTTAGGATATATTGTTGATAGTGCTGAAATGGCTAAGATACCAGATAACACTCAGTCCGTGGACGATGCTGCCGCAGAGAAGCTGAGGGCACTTTTTGAGGATCTTGATGATCATGACGACGTTGAGAATATATGGTTTAATGCTGATGATATATAAATTCTTCTGTGATGATATTTAGATGAGAGTGTTGGGGATTGATCCTGGGGTTGCTCTTACAGGCTGGGGTGTGATTGAAGAAAATTCTGGTTCTTCGACTGGACTAAAAATGCTTGACTTTGGAGTTGTTAGAACCGATAAAAACGTTCCACATGCTGATCGCTTGGCGCTTATTTATAAAGAAATACAGAGCATTGTTAAAAAATATAGCCCAGAAATTGTAGCTGTCGAGCAATTATTTTTTTGTAAAAATTTAAAGACGGCTATTTCTGTGGGCGAGGCTAGGGGAGTTGTGCTTTTGGTTATTGCAAAGGCTCATATACCGATTAAAGAATTTACTCCTCTTCAAATTAAGGAAGCAGTTTGCGGATATGGGAAGGCGGAAAAGCAACAGGTCCAGAAGATGGTGGCATCGCTTCTTGATATGAAGGATATTCCTAGACCAGATGATGCCGCTGATGGCCTGGCTGTTGCAATATGTTGTGCGAACTCTGTTAAAATTGAACAGAAGATAAATTTGAATTCCGTAAACACGTGATTTCGTATCTAAAAGGTAAGATCGTTGAAATTGGTGAGTCATACCTAGTTGTCTCGGATGCTTCTGGAGTAGGGTATAAGGTTTATGTGCCTGTTGAATCTGAGCCTTGGGTCAGTCTTGAATCAGAACAGGAGGTAGAGGTATATACCAGTCAGTATTTTCGTGAGAATGAACAGGGTTTATTTGGCTTCACATCTCCTGAGGAGCGAAATTTTTTTGAATTGCTAATAACCGTTTCTGGAGTCGGTCCGAAACTTGCGTCGACCTTGCTTGCAAATCTTGAGCATAAGGCCCTTGCTCAGATGATAGTCGAGGAGGACGTTCCAGGTATATCAAAGGTCCCTGGTATCGGCAAAAAGATGGCTGAAAGGCTTATCGTTGATCTTAGAGATAAAGTTTT
This sequence comes from Candidatus Dojkabacteria bacterium, assembly GCA_016932785.1. Lineage (GTDB taxonomy): Bacteria > Patescibacteriota > Dojkabacteria > SC72 > JAFGCJ01 > JAFGCJ01. The sequence continues at coordinate 34,538 of JAFGCJ010000001.1, forward strand.
TGGCTTTGAGAAAGGGTCTTCTGGTAAAAAACCGGTGGGCAGCTCAGAAGAAGTGGCTTTTCTTTCCCAGGCATTGGTAAGACTGGGCTTTGATAAACGTGAAATTGATGTAATGATTGATGAAGCTCAAGAGCTTTTTGTTGATGGTAAATCTGTGGAGGATGTGCTAAAAGATCTTCTTAGTCAAAGTAATCCCACCAGGTAGATAAAGCGGGTTTTCCCTTCGGTGTATTCGGCTGTTTACTGTCTCAGGTGTGGTACAATATCCACTGATGAATGCAAAGAAAGACGAATCCGTCGATGAAAATAGACTGCTTTCCGGTACTCCTCAAGATGAAGAGGAAAAAGAAGAGGTTACTCTTAGGCCTCAGGTCTTTGGAGACATAATTGGACGGAAGGATGAATGTGAGGCTATAAGGATTTTGATTGATGCGGCCAAGCAGCGGAAAGAGGCAGTAGATCATATACTTTTCCATGGTCCTCCAGGACTTGGGAAAACAACATTTGCCCATGTGGTTGCAAACGAAATGAGCTCTCAGATTAGAGTAACCTCTGGTCCGGCTATCGAGCGTCAGGGAGATCTTGCTGCCATTTTGACAAATCTTCAGCCAAATGATGTTTTATTTATTGATGAAATCCATAGATTGAAGCGAGGTATAGAGGAAATTCTTTATCCGGCCATGGAGGATTTCATGCTTGATTTTATTGTAGGGAAGGGGCCCTCTGCGCGGTCTGTAAGACTGAAACTTGCACATTTTACCTTAATCGGTGCTACCACGAAGATTGGATCTATTAGTTCCCCTCTTAGGGATCGATTTGGATTTGTTCAGAGATTGGATTACTTTGATGACTCTGATATTTCCGACTTGATAATCAGGGCTGCGGGAATCTTGAGTCTTTCTATAGATAAGAGTGGCGCAGCCGAGATTGCCAGAAGATCTAGGGGAACGGCACGTGTTGCTCAAAGGATGCTCAAAAGAGTTAGAGATTACAGTCAGGTTGTTGGATCAAATGGAACTATTGATAAGAATATGGCCAGTAATGCTTTAGATAAGTTGGGAGTTGATGAGATCGGACTCGATGATCTAGACCGAAAGATTCTTCGTGCGATCATTGAGAAATACTCCGGGGGACCTGTTGGTCTTTCTACTATAGCAGCAGCGGTTTCTGAAGAGCTTGAGACGATAGCTGATGTTTATGAACCATTTTTGATGCAAAAGGGACTTATAAAGAGAACTTCACGCGGCAGGGTGGCTACAGAGCTAGCGTACACTCATTTAGGACTTGAAGAGGAATGGAAAGGATCTGAAGAGCAGGATAAGAGTAAGGGACAACAAAGTTTAATCTAATTTCTATTGTCGATGTTTGGAATATCGTTAGGAAAAAAGAAGAAAGAGAAAATTGTTCCTCAGGTAAAAAGAGGCAATGGAGGTAATAATATAATTGAGAAGACGGTTCATGATACTGGGAAAAAGAAGGCGCCAGGTAAGCAGGAGTCAGTTTTTACAGATTTTTCGTCTGTAATTACCGGATCATTATCTGGAGGAAATGTCCCTTCACAGGTACGGGATCCTGGTAAGCGTCAGAGAGTAATTGCTATCGCCGCTATAATTTCAGTATTGTTGTTTGTAATAAGGGTTTGGGGTTCGAGTGATTGGGTTTTCTGGGGAGCTGTTTATGTTGCAGTTGGTGCCGCATTATTAACTTATGTTGGATTGATCTGGGCCTTTAGGTTTCAGCTTAATAGAAGAGGGTACACGGTAGTTCTACCTCAGCCGGCGATGTATGCATTTAGCGCTGTTTTGTTTGTTGAGATATTTTTCTTTCAAGAATTTGAGCGTATTTATGAGTCTCTTATCTTTGGGCTGTTATTGTTAGCGCTGTTTGTCTCACTTGTGACCTCTTTTTTGACGGCAAATGTTCTCAATGTTGCTACAATAAAAAAGATACCTCTTATTCGTGTAGCTCACACGTCATCTTATATAATTTCTCTTTTAATAACGTACTTTATTTCTTTTTCCGCGATAACCAGCGGATTAGATGTATGGTTTCTTATTCCCATCCTTGCAGTTACCTATCTTGTTGTTTGTGGGCTTCATCTGGCCCATTTTCCACTTATAAGGAGCTATTTGATTTGGTATTCTGTTGGCATAGCTTTGTCCGCAGTCATGTTGGTTTCAGCCTTTCTTTTTTGGCCGTTGAGTGCCCTGATGGTAGCTCTAATACCGACGGTTGTTATCTATGTAGGACTTGGAATAATAATGCATAAACTTGATAAAACTCTTAACTCCAGGTTGGGCTGGGAGTTTGGAATTCTTATAGGTGTCGTGCTTGTACTTTTTGCAATAAGGGCAAAGTGGGGAATAGGGGGATACTTCTGGTCTTAAAGATTCTTTTTCTAATGGCTCGAAAGGTGGAAAGTAGTCTCTAGATGGCTTGAGATTACTTCAGGATTTAGATCTGTGTAAATATCTTTTTATAGTAGTATTTCTGTGAGTTTAGGCTTATCGAATACCAAAGACTTTATTATTTTACGGACATTTTCCAATATGTGTTGTAAAGAAATCCTATGATAGAGACCCAGAGTGGGGGAGTATGGAGCTCGGACATGGCCATGTCCCATAGTATTATAATATCCCATAGTACAGTAAGCGGTGGAAAACTATAGGGTGTATTATTTAATTAATTATTTGATGACAATTCATTAAATAATTTGAAAAACGATGAGGTATGCCGTCAAAACTAAGACAAAGTAGGAGTCTTCAATCCTAGAATGCCTGATTTTTCCCCTTTCAAGGTTATGCATACCTTGGTACCTGGCAAAACAGTGTTGTGAAACAGTGTATAAGCGTAACATTCAGAGGTGGTTTGTGGATAAGATGCGGTAACACGTAAGAAGACCTTGTGAGTATGTTTTTTCGAGTGAACTATAGCGGTTGAGCAAAATAGATGTATTTTAGTAGTAGGTTGATCTATGCTTATGATCTGCTTACTCCTATTTAAAGCCATAATTCTTATTTATTGCCCTTTTGGTATAAATATGCTAAATTTTCGATATATAACAACCGAGTATAATCACCCTTATACTCAGTTTGGTGTGGAGGTGATGCGGGGTAGTACCTTGTTTGGCATGTTTTAATTTTTGTTATTTTGAAGGTGTTTGCTAAGTGTTTGTCGTCTCAAAAAGTTAATTCAGATGATTTAACCCCTACTTATTTCATGATTTATTTATTTTTATATGCTAGAATGCATATGTTGACAATTTGTGGCTTTGTAACAAGGTTTTGTTATGATTTTGGGGGTAAGGTGCCCTACTTTATCAAGGAAAATTGGGCAAATGGTCTCGAAAAGGCTTTTATTACAACGTATTTTGATAGTTATTATTGACTGGATCGGTGGTTTTTATCTTTAGAGATGTTTAGGAAATGCTTTTAAACTACTATAAATTAACAGATCAGGATGAGTACATACTGGAGTTGCAGAATAACAACTACAGTAATAGGACGATATACAACTATGACCGCGATTTAAGCATTTTCGCAAGGTTTCTTGATCATCAGGAGGTGGATTTTGATAAGGTTGATAAGAAGACGATTACTTATTATAAGGGATATCTGAAATCCGGAGAGCATCTGTCTGTGCATCCAAAAGATAAGGAGTTGCTGGATGAGGCACTTGAGAGGGTGTCGAAATTGGTTTCGGAAGAAGAAATCGACTCCGAGGAGAGGCATAATGCGGAAAACGCTGATATAATAGCAAAAAACAGCCAAAATCGCTCTAGAGGGTCTAGAACACGCGAAAACTATTTTCAGGAGATACAACATATCCAGAAGACCTTAAAAATGTTGAAAAATAGGCCAGATCGTGCTCCGGGGCTTCCAGGGGGTATGCGAAGGACAGCTTTGTCCAGTTCGGGTTCGTCCGGGGGTGGACTCAGCAGTCGAAGTATCAATCGGATGTTGTCATCCGTTCGTTCATACCTGAAATGGCGGGTGGATTTCGATATGGATGTTCCAATTCCGCCCGAGGCAATAAAATTGATAAAAACAGAACGAAAAAAACCGCAAGTCGCTGAATTAAAAGATTTAGTTGCATTAATTGAATGTCCATCGAAATTTGAAAAAGATCCGCGGGTAGCTGCAAGAAACCGCGCTATGCTGGAGTTATTGTTCAGTACAGGCATGAGAATTTCTGAACTTGTGGGTTTGAATATGGATCAGATCAATGAGCAAGGTAAGATTTTCATTATGGGAAAAGGGAAAAAAGAGCGTTTTGTGTATCTGACGCCGAGGGCTACGCATTATTTGGTGGAGTACCTGAGAGTAAGGGATTTGGCTTTAGATGAGGTAAAAACTGATGATTCTGTTAGAGACATAGATTTGACTGAGGGTGGTGATAAAGGCCGTATTGACGGTGATTCTAAAGGTAGTAAAGGAGTAGGGGCCCCTACTCCGCCCGATCTGAAGGGATTTTCTAGGGTTGCCGCTGTGCGAAAATCCGGTGAAGCGTTGTTTATCCCCTACCGCGGGGGCCGTGAAGGCAGTGTCGGATCAAGAATTTCTACGAATTATTTACAGGAAAAAATCGCTGAATACCGGCAAAGACTTGGGATTGTTGTACCTACTTCAGCGCACAGTCTGAGACATGGTTTTGCTACGTACCTGGCAGAAAATGGTGCTAGTCCGGCCGCAATTCAGGTTTTGCTTGGTCACGAGAGTTTACAGACGACGACTAGATATGTGCATGCATCTGATAGGTTTGCACAGGAGACTCATGAGAAAAAGCATCCGTTGAGGTGAAGGGAGGAACTATCTGTGTATTTTTGATTGTTCCCATCTAGCAAGTTGCTGAATTGCAATTGCTGTTCTAGGTTTTGGATATATGAAGCACGTTCCGTCTCCTCTGCTTAGATTCCATATTATTCCTATCCTATCGAGATATTCCTGAAGTGTACTCAGGTTACCCTCCACTTCTTCTGCACCTGGTGGTGCTACTGAAAGCTTCCCTTCTCTTGATGCATCGGCCAAACATCTTCCGAGTCTTGATAAGGCCGACCGTACGTTCTCTGGAATACCAACTCTCTGAGTATTATGCTGATCTTCCGTTAAGTGCCTGGATAGTGATCGTATAAGATCTATCTTTTCCGCTGTTTGTTTTCTCTGTGTTTCCAAACAATGTGTTACAACTGTGTGAGCTAGTCTGTTAAGCATATATTCCTGAGGTAAGGAAGCCATTAGTTGTACTGTTCTAGCAAAAGCTGGCGGGAGAAATGATCTGTTACCCCAGAGTGGGTTAACAAAAACAGCGATGTCTCTTGAGTCTCTGAACTGCTGAAGGCCTGAAAGTCTCTCCTGATCGTTTGTAACCACGGTCCATCCTCCTGGCCCTTTACCGACTTCTGCTCTTATTGTTGGGTCGAATAATGAGTGGAGCTTTCTTTGTTGAGTATCTGGGTCATCGTAGGGTCTGCAGATATACATGATTTCGTCTGCTGCGAGAGTTGAAAGGCCTAAGATTGCAGGGTCAAATCCACCTGAATATCTTTGTCTGTTAACACCAACTCTGTATGGGTAGAAACCCCCGCAATCGAAAATATTAAGTATTGTGGCACTTGATGCACTTTTTAGCCAGTGAAGAAGATTAAAGTTATTTGTTGGGAGACCTGCCGTGGTTTTGCCAAGCCAGGTTTGACATGAAGGTGGAGGTTCAAGTAATGGCATGTCGGTTAATCGTACGGTTCTAGTTCTCCAATATTTCTGGGGGTCTCTGAGAAATGCTTTTGCTCTTTCAACATCAGTAAATATTCTTGCGTCAATCTGGTCAGCTGAGAAGAGGTCAGCATGGACTCTTCTGGAATATAGGTCTAGTCCAGCCAATTCGCATGCTTGGGTTACTGTTCTCTGTAGCATAAGTGACATTGGTGTTTTGCCACAGCTGCTTAGCGATGCCAAAATGCTGTTGAATTCTTTGTTTTCGGATTTTTTTCTTTCTTCTGGTTTTTCAACAAGGTCTTGGATGGTCTGGGATAGCTGGATAATAGTATTAAATAACTCATCGGCATTGTCACCATATCGTTCCAGCCAGGAGTTTGTGGTGTCGAGAATCCGGTTTAATGGTTTGTTACATAACGTCCCTGCTAATGCCGATAGCTCAATAACAATATGCTGAGCTACTTGCAAGGTTGTCCAGTATTCTGCTGGTAGAGCTTGTTCGCGGATCCTTAGACAAGACACCATTTCAAATTCCTCAGTATGCGCTGGGTCATTCTCTGGACTGAATATTGTGCCCTCTTCTATTTCTAGAGCGTCACATATGGTAGCAAATTTTTGGGCAAGCGTTGTTCTGGAGTCTGTTACCGACCAGGCAAATGCCAGTCCTCGCCCAGGAACCCCAGTGTGTGCTCTTAAGATCCATTTTCCTCCGAAATGTAGTACCTCTGGCGCTCCAGCAACTGAATGCCAAGGACTGAAAGCAGAAGCTTCTCTGAAGCGGTATTTCGTTATTTCCTCGGTGTTTCTCTTTTCAGGAGCTTGTGAAAATTCTTCAAGTAGAGAATTCCTGGCGGCTTCTTTTTCATCGGCTTCACCAAAATATAGTGCTAGAACCTGTTGGATTGTCTCTTCTGAAACCTCAAAGAACTGTAGTAGCTCAATTAAAAACGGATATACTGAATCGGTATCTCGGCCAAGTTGGGGTCCTAAACTTCCCTTGAGTATACCTTCTACAAGAGAGGTTCTTCCCCTTGCAAGAAGGCTTCCAGCCTCCTCTCTCTCGAGGGGAGATGTACCCGGAGGTTTCATTTGTTGTGTAGGGTCACCTCTCAATTCATCTGGTACTGTACCGTCGTTTTTTGCTTGAGGTGAAGACGGAGACCTTTGTGGCTTTTCAGTGGTTGCTTCTATAGGAGGAGCTACACTTACCATTAATTTGAGTGAGTTACATTTATTTCTGGCAGAGTTTTAAGAAATGTGAAGTTTAAAACCTTTTCCTTTTATGGTTACGAGGTGTTTATGGGGTTTGGCGGAATCTTTGATTTTCTTTCTTATTCTTGAAATTGTTTTGTCTATTGCCCAATCTGAGTAATTTTCAAGATAGGCATTTCCCCATATAAGCTTTGCAATTTCGTCACGGGTTGTTACATTTTGATCATTTTTCTTCATGTAATCTATGATTTTTAGCTCGGTTTCAGACAAAATTTGAGAATGTCTCTTGCCATTTATGTAAATTTCTCCAGAAGCGGCATCAATACGGAGCTTTTGATCATTGACTGCTGTATCTTCACCTTTATCAGCGGGTTTCTCTGGTGTTTTGGACTTTTTCTCTTTGCTGTATATATTAAGTAAATAGTATTCTATTAGTTTACTTCGGATTTCACCCTTTGGAGTTAATATGCCTGACTTTGAAATGTAGTTGGAAATCTTTGATTTGTCAGGGGCCTTTTTTCTAGCGATTTCAGCTAGGGTTTCAATCTCATCTTGAGTAAAAGATTGGACGATGTATTGAACCCTTTGTCTAAGTACTGTGCCTTCTAGTAGACTTTTGGGTGAAAAGTCTATTTCTCCTTCTGAGCTCAGATACCGAAGAGATGAGGTTATAAGGCCGAAGATTCCTCCGCTTAATTCCAGAAGTTTTTTGAGGTTTTCTTCCTTGGCAAGTTCGTCTGAATAAGAAAGTGCCAGGTCTTTTATGATGTCGGTGTCCCCCTCCTCTGATGGTTGGGAAACATACTCGATGTGACATGCGAAATCGATGAAGTTAGGAAATTCCTTGTAATGTGGGTCTTCGTGCAGAGGTCTATCCGAAACGAAAATGAAGCAAAGTTTTCCTAGAAATCTGTCTCTAAGTGCTCTAAATGTAGAGAGAAAAGATTCATCAAGGAATGTCAGATCTCTTAACGTATCAACAATAATGCATACTTTCTGGTTGTTTTCTGTTATTTTATGAATTAGTTGTCTGACTTTAAGAAAAGGCTTTGCGGGAAGGCTGTCCTTATCGATATCTTTTACGTGAAGCATTAATTCGCTTGAAAGGAGTTCGTAGAAGCTTTCAGAAGATTGATCGGTGAGGCTTTGGGAATCAAGATATATTATCAAAATATCCTTTTTTGCGCTAAAACTTCTCAGTGAAGTTGATGTACCTGCAAGAGGTAATCCCCATACATTTATGCTGTCCCCTCTCGAGATATGGTCTTCAAAGGAGTTTTTCAGATTGACTATGTTTCTCTCTATTCGTTTGTCTTCCATAGCTGTAGTAAATTTTCTTTACTTGTAGCAAATATTATACTGTTTTATCAGGTCGTGGTCAAGTTGATGTCAGTTTCAAGTCAAGGGGGTGGATATGTTAAGATAATGTTGTTAGAAAAGGAAATTCTTAGAGGCAACAATACTGAGCAGTTCTTAGTATAAATTCTGTTCTTTTATATACTCGTCGACCTTGGGTACAGGATGTTTGCCACCCTGTGACAGTATGGCCCTGATAAAGACGGAGGAGTCTCGTGAAATCTCGGGAATTATTTTGTAGTTGCCGGTTAGGTACATGGGATAGTTACCGGATGTTGAATTTCTCTGTACTATGATATGTGAAATATGGCCAATATCTGTGTTATAACCATAATCGAATGAGTCAGAGCCGCAAACGATGAAGGTACTTATTTTTGAACTTTCCAGATCTTCTGATATCTTTGCAAACTCAATACTTTGGACTCCTAAGTCATAATTTTCGGGGCACAAAAGTATTTTCTCAGAAAGCGGAGAGTCCTCCGATAAGAGAGAAAGAAGATTTCTTCTGTGTTCGAGCGGAGCTAATCTGTTCTTTTTTCTTGGATTAAATGAATGTGGGCAGAAAACAAAGTAATCTGTATATTCTGCCAGAATTTTCTCAGCAATTCGCAGATGTCCCATATGAGGCGGGTTGAAAGATCCTGCAAAGAATGCCACCTTTGACGGGGCAAGTTCTTTTATACTTTCCATGCTTGGAAGTGTTTTATTCATTGGATTCCTGCGGTTTAAGGGTTTTTTGTGCTACTTTGGTCCCTCTTAAAATTGGGGCCAATGCAATTTTAATATATTTCGATTATCTTATATTCTGTCTTTCCTGAGGGTGTTGGAACCTCTACTTTTTCTCCTTCTTTTTTACCAACTATAACTTTCCCTATCGGTGAGTCTGTTGAAATCTTGCCTTCCCTCGGGTTGGCTTCGACTGATTCTACTATCTGCAGGACTCTGCATAGTGTGTGGTTTGATAGCTTCACTACGCAACCGGTAGTTACTCTGTTATGCTTGTGTTGAGTTATTTTTTTAGTGTTTTCAAGAATTTCAGAGATTTCATTAATTCTTGATTTAAGAAACATACGCTCTCGAACAAGCTCGTGATATTCTGTGTTCTCGAGTGTACTTTCCCCTTCGGCATTTTCTTCAAGTTGGTTTGTAAGCCGATTTACCTTAACCTGAAGCTGGTCTTTTTTTAGCTTTAGTTGTTTGATTCCATCTTGTGTTAACTCATGTTTTGGCTGGCACATTTCTCTTTCTAGTTGAATTTACTATTGAGGATGATAGTATGCCTGGAGTCTTTCAGCTTGATGTGATCTGGATTCAATTCTGACGGGGGAAATTGTGTGAAAGTGCCGTTACGATGGGGTTTCGGTGGTGACTCCAGTATTTTGATCGTTGTCTGACAGATGGGAGGATTGAGGATTTAGGATAGTAACTAAGTTTGCCGTACCAGTTGTAAAGAGAACGATTGATGTTCATCGGAGTGGTTGGTTCCTGGCCCTACTACATATGTTACTTCTCCAAGAGTAACGGTTGATCCTTTCTCTAGTGCGGCAATTTCGCCCAGCTCAAGCTTGACACCATTTACCATTGTTCCATTTGTACTACCGTTGTCTTCAATGAAAATTCCAATATCTGTTCCATAAACTTTTGCGTGGAGTCTAGAAATACTATTAGTCGTGTCATCTGTTGCCCATGCAACGTCAAGATACTTTCCTTGCTCGGTGAGATCGCCAGAAACCGTTGGATCTTCTCTACCAATATATACTTCTTTCCCGAATGGAAGCGGTCCCACCGTAAATATTCTGGGTTCTAGATCATCAGCCTGAGCTTCAAGTGCTTGTCCTGTTACATCAGAAACAATTTGCAGAAGTTCTTCTTCGGAAATTGATTCAGCTGGGTAATGGTAGCCGTCTGGTTCTACCAGTGAGACGGAGCAATTATCTGATCCGTCGATAGTGTTAGCCAAAGAAATAAGCGAATCGGCTGCTGCAGTGCCTGATTGCTGGCTTAATATAGTACCAATCATTTGCTCTCTCTGCTTTATGTCATCAGGGCTATTCAAATCTCCGTAAAGTCCGTCAGAACATAGCAGTAATCTTTGACCCGGTTCGAGTCTGACAATTGATGAGGATGGTTTAACTTTTGGGTTTCCCACTGCCTGGGTGAGGGCATGTCTATGTTTTTCCGAAGTGTGGTCTTCTGAGAGTTGTGTTAGTGTACCGTCAGTGTTAACTAGGTATACCCGGGTATCGCCGACATTTGCGACTATTGCTGTCTCACCTATAAGAAGGGCCCCAGAGAATGTAGAACCGGAGTCTTCTAGACGACACCATCCTGATATATCTGTACTTGTGTTGGTGATTGTTGTAACGAAGAGATCACGTATTAAAGATGCCTCTTCATCAGATAGTTGTTCTGTTGTCTTTCCAGTACAAATTCTGGAGACCTTCATCGCGAGCTCATTGCCGAGCTTTGCAAGAGTGTTAGTTACCTCTCTAGTAACAGCGTTAACAACCATTCTTGATGCGACGTCGCCTTTCTCGTGTCCTCCCATTCCGTCGGCATCGATTACAAGTGTTGGACCTTCAAGAGGTGTGTCAAGGACAAAAGACATTTCTGCTTCGGGATCTTCTACTAGCTCGACTACAACGGGAAGCATTGTTGCGTTGTTATTGTCTTCTTGTGATGGTCTTACTTCTCCGATGTGAAGGCCTTCTGTACACGTGTATCTTCCTGGTCTTTGCTGTCGGATCTCAGCACCAGATAGAGGCCCTTTTTCTGAGCTGATGCGAGTGATTAGTAGATTTCTGTGGACATCAATAGCTATTTGCCGATTAGGCCCTTCAATAAGTGATACTCGTGAAAGACCGCTGTTTTCTCTGGAAAATGGTCTGGTTTGTGTACTTCTCTCTCCTGAGAATGAAATGATAGGAAGAATTCCTCGAATGTCTGGATCGTATCTGAGGAGATATTGATGGCCATATTCTGTTAGAACATGGTAATCCACTTCCTCATCTTCTGAACCAAGAGGCAACTCTAGTGATTGTCCCGGCCTAATAAGGACCGGCTCCCCATTCTCTAATTTCTCTTGTACCGTCTTTTCTCTGGCCTGGTTTGGCCGTTCTATAACATGAATATATACCATCGTGTTCCCAACCTTAACAAGATCCCATTCTGGATGTTCAGATCTTTTTCCTAGTTCTAAACAGCACTGTGCTGGAGTTACCTGTCCGTGTGGGAATCCGGGGTGTGGTTTGTCTGTTACCGCTGATGTCCCGGTGGAGAACATTAGTACTCGTTCACTTTTTTTATCACTGTGAAGATAAATTTGCTGACCATTAAGGTGCATATCGGGCTCTGTCTGTGAGACCTGTTCTTGGGTAGTATGATTTCCCTGCTGTTCTGCAGGAGGCCATTCTGCTTCCTTACCGCCTAACTGTAGGTCAAAGCTATTGCTCTCTAGGGTACCTGCATTAATTTCTAGAACAAGAGCGCGTTGTCCTGTTGGTAGCTCAACTGATGATAACTGGGCGGCCCAGGGGGCTTCTGGCGCTGTTCCCTGTCCAGCTTCGGCACAATTGTAGGTCTGGATTACATTTTTAGGTAGTAAATCGAGGAGTTCTGTTGAAATTTCTCTGGCCCTAGTAGTTTCGGCTGTTTTTGGGGCTTCTTGCGGGGTTCTCTCTGCTGTTTTAGCGTCTTGTTCAGAAGACATATTTCAGTATAGTAGTTTTTATATATTTCTACTATACAGCTTGTGTGGCTTCAGGCGCAACATCAAAGGGTGATGCTTCTTCTGGAGGTGCTTCGGGTTCAGAAGGTTCTGCTGGGGGTTCTTCTGGAGCTGCCTGAGCTTCAGATCGATTCTCATCTGCGTCTAAGGGCGAACCATTGAATGTTGTACGGAATTCCGTATCTACTTCTCTATAAACGCGGATTCCTATTTTTCTGAATTCCGGGTGCTTTTCATGTACGAACTCCAGTCGTAGCTCTGTGATTGCATTCAATGTGTCTGCATCATTATAATCGAGCCTCTTGCTAAGTGGTATATATTCACGGTAGAAAGCTGTGTATGCTGCTTCGGCCTCCTCTTCAGTCTCAGCATTCTCTATTGCCTTTAATAGTGCCTCACCCTCGGGGAAGAGGTCCTCGGGGATCTCCTGTTTCTCTTCGGCTTCAGCTTTGGGCTGCTTTTCTTCTCGGTATTCTGGTATTTCCCTTTTTGTTACTTCACTCACTACCGGCCTGGTGGGGCGTTCTCCGGATATAACCTTCATGTAGAGGACCTGATACCTTACTCTTTCATCTCCTACATTTGGTCCAAGATCATTTACCCAATCGGATGGTTCACCTTCCGCTGCTCCGGTGTCGACTAAGTGCTGTGCAAATCTCACTGCGTCCTCCCTTGTTTGGAATCCTCCTCCCGCAAGGTTTTCTCCATTATAGTTACCTCTTGCTATATTACCGTTATAACTCTCAATAGTTTCTCTGATATCGCCCTTGGTGAAACGCTCTCTCCATTCTTTATTTTCTGTAACGACAATCCTTGGCAGGTTTGGGTTTGGAAGCTCTCGCTCTGCAGTTTCTGTTCCAGGTTCTTCCGCGGTGGCGACTTCTTCTACGACAAGTCTATATCTTCTCTGTCGCGTTTTCTCTCTTGTTGCTGGGTCGGGTACCTCTCTCTTATCTGGTTCTCCCATATCTTCAACTCTTGTTTGGGCTCCTTCCTCTATAACTCCCTTTTCTCTTAGATAAGTCTCGAATGCCTGTGCGGCTTCAGCACTTCTAAAGCCGACTATTTCGCCTTCGCTGGTTCTTCTGTCCCTTCCTATTGTATATCCCCTGTCAGGCCATCTTGTCTGCTTTTCATTAAATTCTCTAAGGCTTGCTCGTATTTGGGCTTCTAGCGGGTGTTCTGGGCGTTGTGCCGTAGGGGCTTCACGTTGTGCGGTCTCTCTTGCCGCGGCAGTTGTTGTTGGTTGTGGTGTTGTTGTCGCGGTCGGTACAGGTGCCGCTGGTCTTGCAGGTGGTCTTGTTGCAGGTTCTGTTCCAGCGGGTTCTCTTGTTCCCGTGGTGGGTCGCACCGGTGCAGTTGTCAGAGGTTGGCGTCCGACTCGTCTCATAGTTTCTCCGACAGGTACTGTTCCAGCTCCTGTTGTTCTAGCTCTGGCTGCCCTTGCAGCTTGCTCTCGTAACTGGGCTGTAGCTCTTCCTGCCTGCTCTCTTCCTTCATCTATTTGTGTCTGTAAGTTTGCAATTCGATCTCTGAGATCTTGTGTCATTTCTGCTGTTGCACCAGGTCTTCTGGTTCTAGTACCCCCAGCTTGAGGGCGAGGTGCTGCCGGTTCCGCGGGGGGGGCTGGTTCAGCAGGTTCCTCCGGTTCTACCGTTGCCTCGCCTCTTCGAAACATTACCCGATATCTTCTGTCGTTATGCTCTCGGCGAGCTGCTCGATCGAGTCCTTCTGCTGGATTTCCAGAGTCCTGTACTAGCGTTTCTGGATTATCTAATTCTACGATACCGGCCTCGACTAATCTTTGTGCAAATCTTGCAGCTTGTCTTCTTGTTCTGAATCCGAATCCAGTTTGTTCATCGTCGCCTTCACCTTCTGTAAATCGAGTTGCTCTTTGGCCGGCATGAGTGGCTACTCTAGCCATTGTAGCGTTCCCAACGGCACCCAATGGTATTACCGGTACCACAGGGGCTCCCGGTTCAGCAGTTTCCTCTACTACGGCTCTACCTGCTAAGGCTCTTCCAGCGTTTCGTACTCTTGTTCCTGCCTCTCGGGCTGCTTCTCTCGCTCGTTGTCCAATACCAGGCCTGGCCTCTCCTTCTCTTTCTTCTGCCTGACCTCTAACTTGCTGGTCAAAATCTCCCCTTGCGGCCCTTGCAACTGCTCGTGCTCTTGTTCCTACTCTGCCTTGCGTTCTGCCGTCTCCATCTTTAGTGTCGTCAGGGGCGTAAACAGCCTGTCCTGCAACTGCGGCCGTTGCGGCGAATGCACCTTTAACAATGTTATTTCCTGTTCTCATTAAGGCAGCGTAAAAGTTACCTGAACCCTGGGAACTTGCAAGAAGGAATGATCTTTGTGCCGCTATAAGGGCAGCCTCTCTCTGAGCTTCTGCCATTGCCTGTGCTAGAGCATCAAGCTCGGTGGAACAGTTATATCCCTCCTGTGCAAGGCCAAACATTGTGTTGTTAAATGCTTCGACTGTCATTGTTCCCGCGGTTTTGGTTACCTCTCCTGCGACTTCTAGATCAAATGCGGGATTTGCAATTGCATCTTCAACAGACATTTGTCCTGTAAGGATTGCGTTGAAAGCTCTTGCGCCATCTCCATCGGCCTGGTTGAGCGATTCCAGCGTTACGCCAGCGTCATGTAGTTTCTCAAATGTATCCTCAATTGCCATACCACCCCCGAATTGTCCGGGTTCTCCGGTGCCTACGTTTAATCCATGAATTTTTCCGCCGTAACCCCAGTCTAGTTCTTTCATAAGATCCGGGTTATCCCAGTTATCGAGGTGGAGTTCATCGTAGGAGCTGAAGCCTGTTGAAGGAACCTTCACAACCTCACCTGTTCGTTCGGTTACGGTCTTTATGACATCGTCACCGAGAAGAGCCTGGACTTTTGCCAGCTCTTCACCTCGTAATACTCCGTCTCCATCGTCAATGGTTTCGAATATTCTATTTATTACCCTTTGGTCTACGCCATTGTCTTTTAATATGTCGACTTGTATCTGGTGATAGTCCTGCTGGACAGCCTCAATGTCTTGGAGTGCGTCCTCGAACTTTGGAACACCAGCAAAAGTTTCGCCTCTAATTCTTCCAAGAAAGTCGCCTGTGGAGATAAGGTTTTGAACGACCTTGGAGACTGCACCAAAGATACCGCCTACAACGGCGCCTTTGAACATCTTGTTCAGCATCTCTGCTCTTCTTGCTTGAGCAACTGCCTCGGTAATTTCTGCATTAGCCGCTTGAGTAATTTCTGCAGTATCAATGTTATTTGCCGAGATTATCTCAGGGATTACCTGGATCAAATGATTTATTGCTTCCATATTCTGGACAGCATTTCCTTCTGCGTTCGTAAAGCCGTTTTCGAGTTCGATGGCATTAAGTGCTCTGAATTCTGTTGTCCGTCTTAATACAATTAATTGTCTGTATGCAGTAAGCAGCTGTTGGTCGGTTAGGCCCTCAATATTCTGGAGTGTCAGGTTTGGATTCTGGGCGAGATCGATATCTCGGACGGCATGGTAAACTGTTGCAAGATCTCCCATTCGCTGAGGTATCTGGAAAATATCGATGAGTCTGTTTCTAAGTCTATTTTTGAATGACAGAATGCCTCCAAGAAACTTTGAAACAACACAGTTTTCAGCCCATGTAACATGTTCACCCGGGTGGAACAAATGATGTACTTTTGAGTTGATAACTCCACCCAGCAGACCACCGGCTACTCCGGCTAAGGTTGCAACTAGTAATGCTCCGCCTCCTGTAGCAAGAACTGTTCCGGCGGCCAAAGCCGCGATAGCTCCAGTAACAATTGTCTTGACTCCCCATGCTCCTGCAATGTTTGTTACAAATTCCACAACTCCTCTGGCAAATTTCTTCCAGCCCTTGACTGGCTCTTTTTCTTCAACTTGTATTTGTTCACGTAGTCTTTGTGCGTTTTCTCTTGCTAGGGCTGCAGCTTCTTCTGCTTCAGCTTCGGGATTTTCGGCTGGTTCTCCTGGCTCTGGGACGGGAGCGCCTTCAACTAGGGCATCTATTTCGGCAAGTTCGGCCTCTCTTCGTACTAGTTCTGCTTGTGCCTGCTCTAGCCGTTCTATAACCCGCCCTAGCTCTTCGTATGCGGGAATGAGCTCTGCGGGTATGCCCCCGAGGTCTATTCTTGGGGGTTGTTGAGCTGCTGTGGTCGTGTCTTCTGCTCTGGGTTGTGTAGCAGTTCCGGGTTGAGTTCCGGCTCCGGTTCCCGCAGCCTGATGAGATCCTTCAGCCTCTCTTTGTGCAATAACTTCTGCCCAGTACTCATCAGTAACCTCTCCTATATCAACTCCCGCGGTTTCTAGCATATCTAGATTTTGGTCGGTAACTGCTATTATCCCTTCTACTAAAGCAATAACTTCCTCTTGATCTCTGATTGCTTCTTGAAGTTCGGTGTTTTCTGGATCATCCTGTAGTTTATCCTGAAGCTGCATGAGTTTAAGTTGTTCATCAACCAATTGGTTTGAAGCCTCTAAATTGGCTTTGACTGTCTCCTTGGCACTGTCTACTAATCCCTGTGCGACTTCAGGGACTGAGGCAGCTTCCTGCATTAGAATTTCTCTTTCATCTTCTGAAATGACGGCTTCGATAGCATCATTTAAAGCTCTTGCAATCTCATTAATTATTTCAGCCTCTTCATCCGCAGTCTCCTCTTCAGCACGATGGCCTGCTTCAATAAAATGTCTTGCTGCAACCCTAAATGCGTCAAGATCTCCGTCTAATGATGTCGTAATGACAACATTGGTTTGAAGTACGACTTCCTTAAGAGCCTCTGATTTTGCAATCAGTTCTTGTGCTTCTGGGGAGAGGTCTTCAACTTGTACTGTGTGTTCGCGATCAGATGGAGGAGTACCGGTCTTGACCTCTTGTACCGGTTCTTCCTTAACTATGTCGCGCACTTGCTCCATGATCTGCCGTTGCTCATCTGTTAACGAGTCTTCGACGGCATTGTTGATCAGTGAATTGACTCTTCCAAATGCTTGTATATCTTCTTCGGTTTCTGCAGGTCTTAATTCCCGCATTTGGCGGAAATATGCAAAAGCCTGTTCCCTGAAACTTTCTAAATTCTCTTGATTAGTAAAAATGAGGCCATTTGCTATTCGAATGAGATTGTCTAGATCTTCTCTTCTTGCTAAGAACTCTCTGTCTTCTGGTGAAAGATCACTGATGTCTATTCCTTCTTTGGGGGTAGTACCGGTTTCTGGTCCTGGTTTAGATTCATTATAAACCTCACTATATGCCCGTGTCATGATCTCTCTTTGCTCTCCTGTTTGAGTATCAGTAAGTGCTTGATCGATACTAGTAGTTGCAGTGAGTATGTCTCTGGGGCTTTGTCCTTGGGCCGGTACAGCCGACCTTAATGCCCGTAATTGCCGGAAATATTCATGTGCTGTTGTCTCAAAAGCTGATCTTTCCTCTGTCTCCGGTCCTAATTCTATTAGCAAATTAGCTATTCTTAGTAGTTCTTGAAGGTCTTCTCTTTCGCTGATGATTGTCCTTATGTTTTCAGGAAAATTATCGGGATCAATGGCTTCGGCTTCGTCCTCGTCCTCAGCTTCTGGGACAGGTAATCCACCGGCTTGTTCGATAAGGTCTTCCATTCGATAACGTGTGATGTACGATGGAATTTCCAAAAACTGTGGATATTCCTGGAAACATGCATATACTCTTTTAGATATAGCCCTAGCAAGAAGATCTTGTGGCCGGTCTTGGTTGGTTGCTCCTGTAACGATATTTGCGGGCTCGACTCCAGCTCTAATCTCCTCTATATAAATAGACTCAAGTGCTCTTTGGAATTCTTCTGCTGTTTCTGCCCGTTCAAGTTCTTCAACGAGAGGTTCAAATGTTTCGGTATACTGATCGGGTATGGGACGCGGTTCAGGTTCAGCGGGTTGTTCCGGTTCTTTGGCTTGTACTTCAGTCTGAGGCCCTTTCTCTTGCTGCTTCCGAAGAATAGCCGCTCGACCTTCTGGACTGTTGGTGCGAACAAATATCTCCTGATATATTTCAGGCAATGTAGCCACATATCTTTGCAATATAACCCCTAGAGCTTCATTTAGTTGTGCCAGTAATTCTAGGTTAGGGCGTGTTCCAAGTATTCTTGTTTGCTCGAGGAATAAAGCCTCGAGTGCTTGTCTAAAGCCATCTGGAGTTCCAGTTTCTCTTATGGCCCGAATCAATGGTTCTATTTGGTCTTGAAATTCTTCAGGTATCTCTGGTGGTGGTGTGTAGGTTTCTGGTTCTAGAGTGCCCTGTACTTCGAAATCTGGTGGGGCTTCCCTAGATTGAGATTCTTCGGGAGGGGTTGGAGGAAGAGAGTCTTCATCCGGTGCTGCTCCTTGGATACCACCAACCGCGGGAGCTGGAAGCTCAGGCTGTCCTGTAGGTTCTACCGGTGTGCCAGCTTTTGTTGCAGCAACCTCCTGTGGTGCGGGCTGTGGAGCGGGAGGTTCTGCATCATTAGGAGGACTTGTTGGAGTTGGGTCGTACAAAGGACCTACTCCAGGTTTGGGACTACTATCTTCAGTATTGCCAGCGCCTTTCTCTCCGGGTCCTATTTCTGTATCAACTTTTGAATCTCCTTCTCCACCTTGTCCCCATTTTTCACCGACCTTTTCGAGTGTTGGTGCCTCGTTTCGATAATATGCCTGTGCAGCATTTGCAATCTGTTCTTCTTGGCTACCTACGGGGTCAGGTGCATCTCCAGTACCTTGTCCGGTTCCTTCTGAAGTATCTAAATCACCTTCTCCTGGTCCTCCTCTTGTTTCTGCTGACATTTTCAAATTTTGTTAAATTTTAGGTTGTTACGTATTCACCTACAAGATTCCATTTTTCTTCGTCTATGTTTTGTAGGGTTTTGGTGCAATTTGAAATCCTGCTCTGATAGTCTTTCATCTGGTCGACGTTCCTGGCCTCCTTCATCAGTCTCATGTATTTCAGCCTTTTTGCTTCGTACTGTTCTTTTACCACGCGAGCCTTTACCTCGCGGTTTGCGTCAACAAATAAATCTTCGGCATTTGGCAGGGCCTCCCCTATTTCCTCAAGGAGTGCTTCAACGTTTTTGGTATTCGTAGGCGGATATTTTTCCATTAAATCTTCGAGCTGTTTTGGTTTGAGGCTTCTACCGACTTTCTCCTGCAGATAATATTCAAGTACCAACTTTTCGAGAAGTTCCATGTACTCGTCTTTTTCTTTCTGGTCGACTGCCGACATTCCGAGAAGTTTAAACAGGTCATACGCGAGAATTGATGAATCATCACTTTTGGAGAACTTGTAAAGCTGCATTTTTATATCAGTCGATAAATTATCACAGCACCCGCAATTATATCGCTATAGGCCTTTGTTTGCAATGCTGTTACATTATAAAGTAAACCTTTTTGTTACATTTATGTCAAGAAGTTATCCACATTATTAAAAAAACTTGGTGTCAGGCATAGCCTATGCCTGACACCGGAGGTGATTTTTCGCGTCAAATAGTGTTATTATAAAATAATGAAGAATATTCTTAATGAAAAACCGACTGATCCCCTGCATGCGAGATACCTACATGCTTCCAGGTTTATTAAGAAATCTGACGTCAAAAATAAGAATATTCTGGACATCGGATGCGGGTTTGGCTGGTTTGAGGCTGAAGCCGATAGACGTGGAGCTTCAAAGATTTCGTCAATAGAGGTGACGGAGAAAGATCTTGAAACGGCGAGGAAATATCTTACTGATCACAAATTTCGGTTGCAAGCTGGTAGTGCGCTCGATCTTCCCTATTCGAATGAAGAATTTGATACTGTTGTTGCGTGGGAGGTTTTGGAGCACTTGCCGAGGGGAACTGAACAAAAAATGTTTACTGAGGTTAACCGCGTACTTAAAGGAAAAAGTGTTTTTTACCTCTCGACTCCGAGATTGAGTCTTTTTAGCAATATTCTCGACCCGGCCTGGTGGCTGATTGGCCATAGGCACTATTCTGTCGATTTCATTAAATCAATGGCAGAAATGACAGGCTTTAAGGTTGATGAACTCAGAATTATCGGTGGCTGGGGTACTATTCTCTGGTCACTGGATATGTATTTTTCCAAGTGGGTGCTTAGAAGAAGGCCTATTTTCAGCAAGAAAGTTTACGAGTGGACAGATAGCGAATTTGAAAAAGATGGTTTTATGACAATTTATGCTAGACTAATTAAGAAGTAATTAAGTAATCATTAAATCACGGTGAGTAAAAAGCCCGCTTTCATAACATTTCTAAAGAATAACTGGCAAAAGATTTTTCTTTTGCTAATTCTGCTTGCCGCCATTGGATTGAATATAAATTGGGGTAAATTTTGTATTTCCAATGACAATTATTCTCCTGAACTGGAGCCTTCAGTTACCATTGGCAGGAGCCTGATTTCGCCGGCATGGAGGGGTTATAGGGCTCTTGGCGTTCCGTCGGACAGCGAGCAGTCCGATTTATTCAGGTCAGGCATGTACTATGCCTGGCATATACTCCTTCCAAAGTGGGCCTTGGGTCAGCTATATGCGTTTTTCTGTCTTGCCCTCGGGGCACTCTTTTTCGGCAAATTGGCTGAAAAAATAACTAAAGACTATGGAGACGAGAAAATCGCCAAGCATGTTTATCTACTGGCTGGGGTGGTTTATCTGACTACGCTGTGGACGGCGTGGGTTTATAGCTATGACATAATGGTTTATATTACCCAATTTGGGTTTCTTCCATTTCTGCTTCTTGCGTGTTACAACTTCATTAAAAAATCGGATGTCGTTAATGCGCTTGTTCTTATGCTGGCAGGTTTTCTTATTAGCGCTTCGAGCCTTATTGCGACTGTTTTCATCGTTCAGTTAGGAGTTGTCTGTATATTCGCGCTTTTCTGGTCGTTTGTGTCAACTCGCAAGATTTATCTTTTTGTCACTAAGGCTTTTCTTACTATCATTGTATTCGTTTCTACACAGCTTTTCTGGCTTGTTCCGTTTTTCCATTATGTGAGTTCAACCCAGTCCGATGTTGTCGAGTCGTATACAAATCGCTCTATAACAGCATCAACAATTGAGCTTGAGAAGGCCTCTATGGACGGGTGGGACTCGGCGCGACTTTATACCAGACTTCTTGAGGTTCCTGATTCGAACTATGGGGATGAGAAGATGTTTGCTCCCTCAGATGATTATAGGGAAATAGAGTTTCTTAATGTAATTAGTTATTTGCCCTTATTTTTTTCAGTTGTGGGGTTAATATTTGTCTTATTTAAGAAGAAATTTGGCCTGTTGTTCTTTTGGGTATTGGCAATTGCGGCTTGGTTCTTGATTAAGAATCTGAATCCGCCATTTGGTGAGTTTTATGCATGGCTTCAGGATAATTTTGCAATATTCAGGCAGATTTTCCGGTGGCCTACATCGAAGTTTGGAGGTATTTATCTAATCGGTTTTGCCTTCACAGCAAGTATCGGAGCTGCATATTTATTTGAATTTATGTCATCGTTTTTCAAGAAAGGAGCAAATTTAATCTTCAGCGTACTTGTGGCGATAACAATTGGGCTTCAACTGGTTTTCGGGGCATTTGTGTTTGACGGAAATCTGGTACCAGATAGGGCTTGGGCAGATATTCCTGAATCCTACTATGAACTTCGTGATTATCTTGTTGCAAATAATCCGGACAAAAGACTCTACATAATGCCTCCGTCTAACACTGGTTACTTCAGGGAATATGACTGGAACTTTATTGGGTCAGGGTTTTTGCATTATATAGTTCCAAATCCAATAGCTGATTTGGCCATGGCTCTTGGTTCTGATGAAAGTGAAAAAGCCATGGATGAGCTGACTCTGGATTATTTTGCCGATCCTGTGGACTTTCGCACGAGGCTTGAGAACTATGATGTCGGTTACGTATTAGTAGATCGAAGTTTGATAAAAGGCCGATATGGCTATGAAATCGATTGGGATCTTGTAGAACCGGCTTTGGGCTCAATGACGAAGGTCTGGGCTTCTGGTGATTTAGAGCTCTACGAAGTGCCTCAGAGCTCCAAAGAAAGGATGTACACGGAGCTGCATCCCGGTCACGATATGTATCTTAGCGACAAGGACTATTATGTTAAAGCAGAGCCTGAATATGGGGCGATCTATCCTGCCTTGGTTGATCTTAGCGGATTGGAGCCGGAGGGCGGTTTGCTAAGGGGATCCTTTATGTATGAAGGCAAAGATGCAGTGATGTCGGATAATCTTGATAGAATGGATATTTCTCAGCTTCCGACCAGGGTTTATGTTGATGAGTCGAGAGTTGTGGTTGAGCCTTCTCTTCCCAGTATTGGTGGTGTGAGTTCTATAGTGCCCTATATGGAGTATCCTTTAAGCAACAAGTACGAAAATCTTGTCGTTGGAGATCAGGTAATTGCCATTTCTAGTATTATCGGAGATGAAATTTCTGTTGATACTTCGTATGGAGATATTAGTGCTGTTTACGGTCTGAAGGATGCCGATTTTACAGGGAAAGATTATCGGAGAAATCTTAAGGATGCAGATCCTGTCGACTGTTCTGGTGAAGATCTGAAAGATATTGCTGAGGTTGAGTTCGAGGATTATGAACTGACACTCACTGCCCATGACGGAATCGGGTGTGTGGCAGCACAGCTTCCTAAAAAAACTGGCACATCTGTTGCGAAAGTTCAGATAGGTTGGAGTGCAGATGAGGGTACTCTTGTAGGATTTTGTTTGTGGTCGGAGAAGCGTGAGACATGCCTAAATAACGACAAGTTTCTCTACTCCAATGAAGGAGAGAACTATGTTGAAATGATTCTTCCGTCTGTTGTTGATCCTAACGAGGCGATGTCTGTAATTCTTTATGTTTTTGCAAAAGACAGTAATACGCATAGTGCGGTATTTGACCGGGTTGAGGTACTACAAAATGAAAAACTTGATGCATTACTGTTGTTGGATAAAAGTAATGCTTTTGGATCGGTGAGTCTCTATGTTGAGAATGGGCAAAATATTGATGTTGAGATACCGGTTGTCCGTGGGAGGTCGTCATACAGACTAGGATCAGTGGATGGTTTTATCTGGGAACCCGTCTATGAGTCTGGTGATGAGGAATTGAATTTAACTGGATGCGAATACTGGTCTGATCCGCTTGGTATGCACCAGAAAACGTATGAGTGCAGTTTAACCCAATGGTCATCTATCTACCGTAATCCTATAAATCAAAACATGATGTGGTATTGGTATGGTGAAAACGATGTAGCGGTCCCTGCTTATTTAAATCTCTCGTATGATAATGATGAGAGAAAATGGGTTGAAGAAGTGTTTGCTGACGGTGAGCTGGTGGGCGACAGATTGTTTTTCAAGACGAATCGCAAAGCCAAAAATCTTAGTTCAACAATGGAAACCACGGGTTTTGATACTCTGACTGAGAATATTCTCAAGGATATGGTGGTGCAGTCTGTACCGGATGGATGGGTTGATTATGTATTTTCTGTAGACGGCACTAGCGAATATGGCGAGTGTGAGGCTGAGTCAATATCTGATTCCCCCTACTCTGCTGTGTACGCAGCTAAGGATGTCGATCCAGCCAAAGTTTTAAGTATTCCTCAGGCAACATCTGAGGGCTGGACGGCTTATGCTGTTGAGAATGCTGACGTAATGAGGTGGCTTCCGGAGCAGATAAGAAGCTTTGTTTTTGTTGTTATTGGCAGCAAACTTCCGGACTCTTCGGATGTTACTCTTAGGGGTTGGAAACAGGGCTGGATTGTCCCCTCCTCTGAGATAGAGAATGGGAATAAGGATGTTGTTGTGATTTATAAACCGAATCTTTATGCCTACGCAGGAGGTCTGACTTCTCTAGTGGTTCTGGTTGGACTGTGTGTTGCTATTTATATTTATAAAAAGAAAACTGTTGGAAAATCAGCAAAGTAAACAAGACCATAGTAGCCCTTTGGTGTCTGTTATTATGCCTGTGCATAATGGAGAGAAATACCTTAAGGAAGCGATCGAGAGTGTGCTATGTCAGACATACGCCAAGCTTGAGCTTATTGTAGTCGATGACGGCAGTGACGATGATACTCCTGCGGTTCTGGCTGAATTTGCAGAACGAGATGACCGAATTAAGGTAAAAATTGTTGAGAGACAAGGCCAGCTTGGAAAAGTTCTGAACATTGGAATTCGGATGAGCTCTGGTAAATATATTGCCCGTATGGATCATGACGATGTTATGTTACCAGGGAGACTTGAGAGACAGGTGAAATTTATGGAGGAGAATCCTGATGTAGTTGCGGTTGGAGGACAGGTCGAGCTGATTGATTCCGACGGTGTTGCTACCGGAATCCGAAATTATGCTCTTGACGATGGAATGTTGAAGAAGAATATGTTTCTGTACAGCCCTTTCGCCCACCCTGCTGTTATACTTCGGAAAGATGTTCTGGAATCGGTTGGCCTATACCCTGAAGATGTAAAACGTGTTGAAGATATTAAATTATGGTTCATTATTGGGAAGAAAGGGAAATTTGCGAACGTTCCTGAGGTTGTACTGAGATACAGGGTTGTTGAGGGGTCATGGTCGTTGGAGAATATTGTTGATCAGTTCAGACGCGTAGATGAGGTTCGGAAATGGGCTGTTAGTGAATTGAGTTATGAAGTTGGATTTTGGGTGAGGTTTTGGTGGTGGCTTCAGAGGGCTGGGATTAGGGTAATTGGTTTGTTACCGGCTAAGGTAGGTATGACTTTGTTTGAGGTATTTAGGAGATTTGTGAGGTAGAATTTCGTCCTTAAGGACTCGTCAGTAGAGCAAATTAAGCTCTAGATTCTCTAGGCATAGGACTGTGTTAGGTTGTATTTTCCGGGTCCACCGGCGGTGGGCCTAGAGAATCTTGAAACTGGTGGTTGGAGGGTGTTACTCGGTCGGGCAGATGCCGTCTTTGTACTCGTTGGGCACCCAGATGGTGCAGTCTGATTCTGTGACGGCACCGAACCCGATTACTGCGAATCCCGAGGATGCTTGGGTATGGCGGGCGACCCTAGTGTACGTTTTGCCGTATGGTAGGCGCTCGCCGTTGTATCCCCCGTCATTCCAGAACACATCGTATCCGTTGAGGGGAGTTATGAGGCAAACGATCTCTTCGTCGGGGTCCTGCAGCAGTTCCTTGATAACCAGAGGATGCTCCCAGCGGGAACCTATAAAGATGTACATGGGTTCAGAAACTGATCCCATGTTCCAGGGTTCCCCGTTGTGGAAGATCTGGAGTGAGAACTGTGCATCTCCGTCCCCCGTCTCGCGTTCGTCCTCTTGCCCGGCGCAACTTTCGCACTGAGGGATACCATCCCCCAGGGTACAGTTGCACGCAGGGCTCCCACTGTCTCCGCCCTGGCACCGGCCGCCGCAGCGGTCGGGATTTCCTGTTCCGTCACAGCATACGGCCGGGACGTAGCCCAGCACGGCTGCAATCTCGTCAAAGTTCGTGACGACGAGAAGAATCAGGAGAAGTGCGGCAAGAATTGCCAATACCCATGTATACCATTTCATTTTGCTTCCTCCTTGCCCATTTAGGGCATGTTTTTGTTTTATCCGTTTTTCGCCTCCGAACCACCACACAAACATCAATTACTTGATATCTCTGTGGTGGCCGGAGAAACCGGATTAAAGGAGGAAAACCACTTGTTTCTCTAACACTTTTTAGTCCTATGCCTATTTACTGCAACTAAAACGGTAACACCGATAACTATAAGTTAGCGGGATCAACCAAAGTTACAGTCTTTTAAAGATCCGAGTTCTAAGAATTAATCTAAAGAACTCACAAAAATTCGATAATGAACTTTTGTGAACTCTCTACTTATATTATACTATAGGATAGCGGGTAAATCAAGAACCTAAAAGAGCGATTCTACTTAATTGACGGCAAAAGTTTAACCTTCGAAATAGCCTTGTAAAGGTATTTCACTCTCCTACCCCATGCCTTGGAATATATAATTAGGATATCTCGTAGAATGAGCATCATCTGCTTTATATTAGTAATAGTGCTGCCACTTTTAATTTGTGCGAAGAATGGAACGACGGCCACCCTATAGCCTAGTACTTTCAAAGAATAAAGAATTTCTATATCTGTTGCGAATCTATCGATCTTAAGCATAGGAAGCATTTCTTCAACAACTTCTTTTCGAAAAAGTTTCAAGCCGCACAACACATCGTTGACTCCAGCTGGAAGGTCGAGTACTGTCTTGGTAATCAAGACAAGCCCGAGTGTGAAGATTTTTCTGTAGAGAGGAACGTTTACTTTTGATTTAGGATGCAGCTTGGATGGGATGACGGCCTTGGTGTCGTTGTCCCCCATTTTCTCCAATGCGACGTCCAGTGATTTCAATTTGATGTCGGTGTCAGCATCTGTGAATCCTATGATTTCTCCTTTAGCTCTCTTCATGCCATATCTGATTGCGTATCCCTTACCTCTGTTAGTCTTGTAGTCGTAAATTCGTATTTTATTCAGTCCCTGACTGTCAACGAGATCTTTAACGACTTCAAGAGTATTATCCACATGGCCATCGACAACTACTAGCAATTCGAAATCAGGCTCTCTCTTTTCTAGAAAATTATAGATTCGAGTGAGCTGAGTACCAATGACCTTTTCTTTTTTGTATGCTGGAATGATTAACGAAAGTTTCATCTAGAGCAGTACAAAACTGATTTATTGGGCGAGTTTTGATCTGATAGCCTTGACTGTTGCAAGGATTGCAGTACCGACTGCAAATGCGATACCGGAGAAGACGTAAAAGGAACTGGTTATAAGACCAGTTTCCTCAGGTTCGTGTCCATTGTATGGGTTATCCGATCCTCCTGCAGCTAAAGCTTCGAAGGCATACTTGACTCCGAGAATAGCCATACAGGTTATGACTGATACTGCAAAGCCTATTGTTTTGTAGAGTAGTCTTTTTATCTTCATAAAAATATAGACAGTAAGATAAATGTTGATAAGTGATTATAACAAAAATTGAGCCTGAAAGTCAAACACTATAGGACCTTATGGTTGGCATAAAAAGAGTGAGTTTATAGGGTTATCAGTTTACCCGTTTTGCATATCTGAAAACTCGTACGGGAGAGTTAAAAAGTTTGCATGTATAGAGGATTAAATCGGCATTATAATCCTTAATCTGCGTGTTTTCTTCAGCCTTGTAGATCTCGTATTTGTACTTTCTCTGTTTCCAGATTATCTCTACTTTGTCACCTACCTTGGTTTTAGGAAGGTAATAAAACGAGTCTTTCTTCCTAAAATCCCAGCTCCAGGTAATATATCCGAACCTATGTGCAGCCAGAATTATTGGGACTTTGTCCTCTGGAGTACCGTAATCGTTTACACGCCAGATACCTTTTTCGAGAGTCTTCTCAGCGTTTGTTCCTTCATGGATTTCTCCGTTTACGCCGATATTTGGAATTATCAGTGTGTTTTTCTTTGTTAGTGACTTATCCAGTTCTGGTAGTTTGACCTTGTCCTCGTTTGCGTAGTTCTCCTCGTATTTTTTTATAATATCTTCAAAAGAGATCTCCGGGTCTGCTCTAGGCTGTACTGGACCCACAAGAGAATCGATCTCCTGGTCAGTTGCGCCTTTGTTAACAAGGTACCACAAGTAAGGTAGCGAAGGTGTAAGCAGAAATACAAGAGACAGAGCAATCAGAGCGAATCCGATTAGAGTATAAATGTTTAGAATTTTGTTCAGCAGCTTTGATTTTTTAGTCATTGAGGTTGATTAAGTATTTCCAATAAATGATAACCTAATTCTTTGTTCTAAGCCACAGCTCTAGAATCATTCCGCTG
Organism: Candidatus Dojkabacteria bacterium; assembly: GCA_016932785.1. GTDB lineage: Bacteria > Patescibacteriota > Dojkabacteria > SC72 > JAFGCJ01 > JAFGCJ01. Next base: position 62,337 of record JAFGCJ010000001.1, read on the forward strand.
GCGTGCCACTCTGAAGCGTTATCTTTCCCGATGTACCGGTAGTGCCAGGGCTCGTAGCTGAATCCTGTCTCTTGTTCCCATCCTGATGGGAAAGATAAAACAAATCCGTATTTCCAAGAATGTTGTGCAAGCCACTGCCCGGCTGAAGTGTTTCCAAACTGTTGTCCGAGCTGATCACTTATTTCGTTTGATGTGAAATCTACAGCTGTTCCCAGTTGATGCTGGCTGTGTCCCGGACGGGCTGAGATAGTGTCCGCTGCTGCGGTATCTCCTCCGTTGTATGCTACCCAGTAATCGTATGTTGCCTGCTGTGTTGAATAGCTTCGATAAGCTGAAAGTGCTGCTACATCTATTCCTGCTGACTTCATGGTATCGGCCATGTTTTTTAGGTCTGAGATCATGATATTTCTGACATATAAGCCGGATTTAGTTGTTCTTATTCCAGAATTACTTATTGGGACAAGGTCTGAAGGAGCATAACTGGATGGAAGCTTGTATTGTTTATTTACAAGTACCAAAAGGTCATTCCCACTTCTTGTACAAGAAAGTATTGTTGAGGGGTATCCGCCGGTTGAAGTAGTGTTGCCAGTCGAGCTTCCGGAAGATGATTCGTCTGTCTGTCTTTTGTCGTCAATTTCTTTGAGGATGTTTTCCAGAGTCTCTGATTTGAAGACCTTTTCGGCAATGTCAGAAGGTGAAGTTGTATCTGAGTTGTTGTCAGTATCTGGAAATATTGCTGATGTGTCGATCTTGCTATAATTGTAACCAAGCTTGTTGTAATCACTTAAAACGATTAATACTCCTGTTGCGATAATCAGGAGATATATGATTGCAGATGCAAGAAAAACGACCAATATAGATCTAATCTTTACCTTTGTCGTCTTTCTTGGTAGTTGATTTGTCTTTTGCTTCTTTGTCATCTTCGCCATAAACTAGGGCCATTGCTCCAACAGAATCTCCGGTATTGAGTTTCATTACTCGCACTCCTGATGTCTGTCTGCCAAGCTTGGCTATCTGCCCGATTTCAGAGCGTATGACCTGGCCGTGTTTTGATATGAGAACCAGTTCTCTATCTGGCGTATCGAGGATTCTTGCGACAACAAGTTCTCCTGTCTTTTCGTTGACTCTGAAGGTGAAAACACCTTGTCCTGATCTGCCCTGAAGCGGGTAGTTCTTAAGCTCAGTTCTTTTGCCGTAACCTTTTTCAGAGATTGTAAGAAGCATGTGTTCATCGGCTCTTACAATATCCATGGCAATAACTTCGTCATTCTCACTTCTAAACTTTATTCCCCTAACACCCATGGTATTTCTTCCGGTCGGGCGTACGTCCTCTTCCTTAAACTTTATGCTTCTTCCATTCTTTGTTACGAGGATAATGATGTCGTCACCCTTCGAAGGTTTGACCCATTTCAGCTCATCTCCGCTCTCGAGTTTAATTGCTATGAGACCGCTTGTTCTTATTTTGTCAAATTCAGATATATCAGTCTTCTTTACGGTGCCGTTTTTTGTCGCCATGAAGAGGTACTGATACTTGTTAGCAGGCAATAGTTCGTTCTGCTCGGCCTGTCCCTCCTGGGTCTGATCTTCGTCGACAATACCCTCTTTGCTACGTGTCAGGATAGCTGTAATTCTTTCATCCTGCTCAAGCTGTATAAGATTTACTGCAGGAATTCCTTTTGCGGTACGACTAAATTCGGGTATTTCAAATACTCTTGTCTGGAATGCTCTACCCTTATTCGTGAAGAATACTATGTGATCATGGGTATTGCACATAATGGCGTGCTCAATGAAATCACCTTCTTTTGTAGTTGCACCAATAATGCCTTTACCTCCGCGTTTTTGTACTTTATAGTTTGAAGGTGCCATCCTTTTGATATAGCCACCGTGACTTAGTGTAACAAGTGTTTCTTCGGCCGCAACAAGGTCCTCTTCCTCTATTTCGTCGACTTTTCCTTTATATATCTTGGTTCTTCTTTCATCGGCGTACTTTTCTTTAAGTTCTTTGAGTTCATTCTGTACGACCTTGATGATCTTGGATGGTGCTCCGAGTAGGGCTTCGTAGTCGTCTATGGACTTGAGTACATTTTTATATTCCTCTTCTATCTTCTGTCGTTCAAGAGCAGCGAGCCTGCGAAGCTGCATGTCAAGAATGGCTTGGGCCTGCACTTCTGTCAGTTCAAATTTTTTGATCAAATTGTCTTTTGCCTCTTCCTGAGTTTTGGAATTTCTAATGGTTTTTATGACCTCGTCAAGGTTGTCCAGTGCGATCTTTAGACCCTCCAAAATATGTGCCCTGTATTTGGCATTTGCCAGTTCAAACTCATTTCTTCTGATTATTACTTCGATTCGATGAGTGATAAAGTGTTCGAGTATTTGTTTGAGATTAAGTGTTTGCGGTTGCCCGTCCACAAGCGCGATCATGTTCGCGTTGTAGGACTTTTGCATTTCTGTATATTTGTAGAGCTTGTTAAGAACGGTTTTGGGTTGTGAAGCCTTCTTAAGGTCGATAACAACCCTGATCCCTTCCCTGTTTGACTCGTCGCGTATATCTGAAATACCTTCAATTCTCTTGTTTTTTACAAGATCTGCGATCTTGGTAATCATGTGGGCCTTGTTTACCTGGTATGGTATTTCTGTGATTATTATTTGGAATTTTCCGCTTTTTGTTTCGGAAATTGAGGCCTTTGCTCTACATAAAATTCTTCCCCTACCATTGGCGTAGGCATTCATAATCTCACTTTGATCGTAAACAAGTCCTCCGGTTGGAAAGTCCGGTCCTGGAATTATTTCTATTAATTCCTCTACTGTTATATCTGTTTCGAATTGCGGATACAGGGTGACCGGTCCCTCTTTTTCTGGAATGTCCTCCTCCTGATTCTGCTGATTGAGGCTTAGTTTTTCCCTTAATTCGTCGAGTTTTTTCTCTAGTTTTTCGTTCTCCGGGTTTGAATATGAATCTAGATAGTGCTCTGGGGTTTCGGTAAGTGTTTTCGGAATCTTCTCTGTTTTCTCTCTGTCCTGACGCAGGGTATTGTAGATAGCAGTTCCTTCCCACTGGTTGCCCTTATTTATCATTTCATCAATTGCGTCTATGATCTCTCCAAGATTATGAGGAGGTATCTTGGTCGCCATTCCTACAGCGATACCGTCTGCTCCGTTGCAGATGAGATTTGGGATTGCTGACGGAAGTACAGTAGGCTCAAGTCTTGTTCCATCATAATTTGGCGCATATATTACGGTTCCTTTATTAATATCATTAAGCATTTCATGAGTAATCTTTGTCATTCTTGCCTCTGTGTAACGCATAGCCGCAGGCGGATCACCGTCGATTGAACCAAAGTTTCCCTGGCCATCTACAAGCGTGTATCTCATATTGAAATCTTGAGCCATTTTCACCATTGTTGGGTAGACTATAGATTCACCATGCGGATGGTAGTTACCGGTAGTGTCTCCAGCTACCTTGGCTGATTTTCTGTATCCCGCCGAAGGCGTGAGACCTAGGTCATTCATTACGACCAGAATCCTTCTTTGTGAAGGCTTAAGGCCATCTCTGACATCTGGGAGTGCACGTGCAACAATAACGCTCATAGAATAATCTATGTAGCTATCTTTCATCTCTTCAACGATTGACCGTTCTACAATTTTACCCCCTTGAATTGCTGCCTCGTTAGTCTCTCTACCTGCTGTTCGAGCCTTTTGTGTCGGCTTTTCTGTTTTCTTTTCTTTCTTAGCCATAAGTGAATTTGGGTTTCTTTAATTCTTATAGTAGCAAAAGCCCCTGCGACGAGGGGACAAAATATAATAGCGCAAATTCGGTCGGATGTCTAAGGGGTCTAATGACTCGTCTGCTCAAATAGAGTTAACGTTATTTCTAGTTGATTCTCGTTATAGTAACCGAACTCAGAGCTCTCGTGTTCGTTTTCGAAATAGCTCCGTCAATTCTGAAAATAGGAACGGTTGATTCTCTTGGGGTAAGGTATTTTTGTCTGAATCCAGTCGGATCTTGTTTAAGATCTCTCGACATCTGCCGTATCTGTTCTTCTCCAGCGGGGAATACGTATGCGATTGAATTTTTGAGATCGAATTCCGTTTCTCCCGAACTTGATCCCGGACCAAGAGATGAAAAGGACTCAAGTTCCCATGTTACTCGGCCCTCTTCACCGGGTTCCACTCCCTCATCGATCTTTGCAATGGCTAAGGCCCAGGTTCTTTTATGTCTTTTCTCTGTGTCGTTGAGCGCGGTAGCAACTCGAAGTGTGGCCGTTTTATTATGAGATAATCTGAGGTCAAGATTTTCCTTTGGTACATAATCTTCAAATTTTCCCGCGTCTTTTTCGGAGTCAGGCTCTATTGATTTTCGTGTGAGCATTAAGTCGGCTGAGCTTGCTGCTTTGTACTCACGGCCGCCGATTATCACTCTTCTTCCAGAAATATTCTTGTCTCCCTGGAGGCTTACGACCGCTTGGTTCCATATTGTTTCTCCATCAGTCTCATTTGGGGGCATGATTTCCAGAGCACCATTTTTATCGAGTAAGGCTTTGTGGTATTGATGATTTTCTTGTACGGGTTGCCCTAAAGGTACGGTGTCTGAAGTGTCGTCGGGCATTCCTTGCGGTACGTCATTTGCGGGGATCTCAGCTGCCATTGTCGTTGATAATAATTTTATATAAAACCATACTAATTAATAAATAGCCCGGGTGTCAAATAGGGTCTTGCTATGGGATTGTGTCGTGTTCTTCTGTTGCGTATTTTTTTTCCAGGATTTTGAGTACTGTATTATTGAGATATTCTTCTTCTATGTCTGTGTATAGAGACTCTAGGATGCCCTCAGTCGTTCCTGTCGTCGAGGTGCAAAGAATCATGTGGTTTCCAGCCTTTAGGGCTGTTGTTGAACTTTGGAAAACATCTCGTCCTGTTCCCAGCATTGTTATATTGTCGGTAATAATTAAACCCTCAAATTTAAGTTCTTTCTTTAGTGTCTCGTCTATCCAGAATTTTGATTTGCTTCCTATCTCATCGTCGATGTATGGATAAAGAGTATGTCCAGTCATCATTCCATCTGCATTGTTTTCTATGGCCGTTTGAAATGGTTTCTCCTCAGCATCTCTCCAGGTTTCAAGGTCGATAGGTATAGATGGAGTTATGAAATGGCTGTCCCCTGAGGTTCTTCCGTGGCCGGGAAAATGCTTTACTATCGTGAGTACGTTAGTTTTATTGTATTCATCTACGGTCCATCCGACATGCTTTGATACTAAATCTGGATTGTTGCCGAAAGCTCTGAGGGCCAGGAAGGAGCTTGTTGAGAATGCGATATCAGCAACTGGGGCAAAGTTCATATTTATTCCAAGATCTTCTAGTGTTGAGGCAATTTCATGTGCGGTTTTTCTTGTTTGTTCCTCAGAATCGATTTGGCCTAGTTGGGGTTGGGAGTATTGCGCTGGTGCAAAACTAAGTCTCTCAACTACCCCACCTTCTTCATCGATAGCTATGAAAAGTGGAGGCAGACCTGAGTCTTTTGCCCAGTTTTGAAGATCTGCGGTTAGCTTCTTGGTCTGTTGTGAAGATTGAATATTGGTTGTGTATAGAATAATTCCTCCTGGTTTTATTTCGTTTAGGAATTCTTTCGTCGGTTCGGTTAAAGTTGTTCCGGAGATATTAATTATCATTGTTTGTCCGGCTTTTTCCTTGTGGTTGAGGGATTCCAGATAATTGTGGGCGAAAACATATTTCTTTTCGACAATATTCGGAGAGACATCTTGGGCTTTTAAAACTACCTCCCTGCTGTATGGGAGAAAAAAATTGGCGACAATTGGAAGAATTGACAGGATAGGGAGAATAAATTTCTTCATGATCTCATTCTAGCACAGAAAGTGCCTTATTAAGAAAAAATAAGACTGAGACAATCTAGATGTCGAGGTTTGCAGATTTGGCGTGTGACTGAATAAATCTGCGTCTTGGGGGGACCTCCGTTCCCATAAGCATTTCAAATGTACGATCGGCGTCTTCCGCGTCTTCAATGGTAATCAGTTTCAAGACTCTGGTTTCGGGATCCATCGTAGTCTCCCAAAGCTCTGTAGGATTCATCTCTCCTAGTCCTTTGAATCGTGAGACCTTTGGTTCACTTTTTCCTTTCTTGATTATATCTTTTACAAATTCCTCTTTGGCATCTTCATCGATTAAGTAGTACTTATTCTTGCCTATTACTGCGCGGTAAAGAGGAGATTGGGCAACATAAACGTATCCTTCCTCGATAAGTTCTGGCATATGCCTATATAGAAATGTCAGAACAAGTGTTGTTATGTGTGCACCGTCGACATCGGCATCGTTCATCAGTATCACCTTGTGATATCGCAGTTTACTCAAATCTAGAGACTCGCCTATTCCGCAGCCCAACGCTGTAACCATCTCAGTAAATCTGTCGTTCTTGAGGACACGATCGATTCTGTATTTTTCACTGTTTATTGGCTTACCCCTTAGTGGCAAGACTGCCTGAGTAGTTCTGTCTCTCCCCTGCTTTGCTGATCCTCCTGCACTTTCACCCTCGACTATGTATAGCTCGGATTCTGCTGGATCCTTAGAAGAACAGTCTGCAAGTGTTCCAGGTAGTGCTGCTCCATCAAGTGCACCTTTTCTAATAACGGCTTCTCTTGCAGCTTTTGCAGCAGCGCGGGCCCGGAAGGCTAAGATTGCTTTCTCCATAACTTTGTTGGCATCGTCTGGATTCTCTGCTAGAAATAGGTCTAGTCCTTCTTTTACAACCTTTGCAACGATTCCCTTAACCTCTGGATTGTTTAGTTTCATTTTGGTCTGACCCTCAAATTGCGGGTCGGGGACTTTTACTGAAATTACTGCTGTCAGACCCTCACGTACGTCATCTCCTGAAAGAGATGGCATTTTATCTTTCTTGCCGTTCTTCTTCGAATTGCCGTTGTCTAATTTGCTTAAATATGTATTGAAGGCTTTTGTTAGTGCCATTTTGAAACCAACTTCATGTGTACCGCCTTCGGTGTTTTCAATATTGTTGGTAAAAGCCAGCATGCTGGACTTGATTGAGTCAGTATACTGGAGGGCCACTTCGACGAGAACATCGTCCATCGTGTTATTCACATAGAATACTGAGGAGATCGCTTTTTTGTCGAGATCTAACGCTCTAACATAGGATTTTATTCCCCCCTCGAAGTATAAATTGTGAACTTTGGGTTTGTCCCCTCTCTCATCGACTAAATGGAATCTTACTCCGGCTGTTAGGTATGCCTGCTGGCGACTTCTCTTAACAATTATGTTGAAATTGAAATCAGTTACTTCAAAAATTTCTGGATCAGGGAAAAATGTATGCCTTGTTCCGTGCTCCTTATCAGTCTTTCCCTTTACTTTGACTTCTGATACTGCTTTTCCTTTTTTGTACTTTTGAAAGTATATTTTCCCGTCTTTAAAAACTTCCGTTTCCATCCATTCAGATAAGGCGTTAGTACACTTTACTCCAACACCATGAAGTCCTCCGGATACCTTGTAGGCACCCTTTTCGAATTTTCCTCCTGCATGGAGATTGGTCATTGCTGTTTCAAGAGCTGACTTTCCTGTATCAGGATGCTTGTCGACTGGAATACCTCTGCCGTTATCTTCTATAGAAATTGAGCCGTCTTTATGTATGGCGATATCTATTCTGTCACAGAAGCCGGCCATAGCCTCGTCGATTGAGTTGTCAACGGCCTCGTAGACAATATGGTGCAGACCCTTCTCATCGGTTGAACCGATGTACATAGCGGGTCTCTTTCGTACTGCCTCAAGTCCTTTGAGAACACGAATCTTTGAGGCATCATATTTATCTGTTTGCTCTTGTTTTGTTTTTTTCTTTTCAGCCATCTGTAATTTTTATTTCCCCGGTTGATGATATAAACGTTCTGATGATGTCAGCATGGATCGAGAAATATCACTATTCAACTCGAGCCAGTTGATGTCATATACTAGTTGATTGGTATATCGGGAATCTCTACCTATTCGTTTAAACTACAAGAGTTAAACACGATAAAAGGTCTGGATTCTGTTACACCAATTTACTCCCTTTTAAAACAAAAAACAAGGGATATTTAAACCAATAATCCCTTTTTCCAGGTTACATTATACTTTCTTCCAATTGCAAGATCAAATTCTCAAGAGCCAGTCGTTTGTTGGCGTTTTTGGATATGAAAAATAAAGTTTTACTGATTTTTTTGGTAATGGATAAGAGATGTTTTATTTCTGTTATATCTTTCTCTTCTGTGGCCTCTATCAATTGGATTCTGAAATACCTTTGCAGCTCATGGAGAAAGTCTTGCACTACTCCTGGCGAGTCTTTTTCTTTCTTAACAAGTTCCTCAATCTCAAGAAATTTATCCACGATGTCTCTTTCGAGAAATTGGCCGATAGCTGGTGATTGAGGTAATTCCTTGATGCAGTCTTCTAATTCCTGCGTGGGGACTTCTTGATCGAGATTCTCTCGCACATATACTTTTCTAGCTCTCGATACAATTGTTGGTAAGAGAAACTGTTCGTGCGTTGTTGTTAATATGAATATAGTCTGTTCTCCAGGTTCTTCGAGCGATTTAAGAAGTGCATTCTGGGCTTCTGTTGTAAGCCGGTCTGATCTAAAGATAAGTCCTATTTGGTATTTTGCTTCATAGGGTTGATATTGTAGTTCTTTGATTAGCGTTTTTACATCATCTATTCCGATGCTTGTTCCTACAGCGCCATCGATGATGTGGAGGTCTGGGGGGAGTTTTTTTATGTCGATTGGTTTTTCTAGATAGTCCTGGGCGATGCTTAGGGCGGTGTTTCTTTGGATAGAAATTTTAGGGTGGATTATTAGGGTTGTCATTGGCTAGTATATTTTACCATGAGTTTGGGGTCTGACCCCCGTTAGGTCGTTATCCTCGATCAAGTGTAGATACGAATCCTTAACAAACAGCCATTTGTAGTAAAATGGGTTTGAAACATATTGGGCTTTGACGGGATTGTCTATCACGTAATGAATTATATTGTGTAGACCACTTATCCCTTTAATAAGGCGTGTGTTATATCTTCCCTGAAACGTATGTCCGACTAATCTGTATCTTGTGTTGTAATACTGACTGTAGGAAGTTTTTACTCGTTGCATGAATTTTGATATTTGGGGGCCGATTCCCTGTTTTAATACTAGATGGTAATGGTTGTCCATTAAGCAATAAGAAACCACTTCTACTGATGTCATTCTTTCAATTTCTCTGAGCTTTTGAATAAAGAATTTGTTGTCGGTTGGAAAGTTAAATATCCGGTTTTTTCTGTTACCACGGTCATATACATGATAATAAGCATTCTGAATAAAGGGTGGTCGTACATTTCTTGGCATAAACAGATATTAACTTGAAAAAATGAAGATGGTATTAAAATTGGGGACAGACCTAACGGGGGTCAGACCCCCAACTACAGGCTACGTTGACTTGACAAAACCAGTGTTAGATAATGTTTTTAGCCGGTAACGGAAAATTATTTGACTGCCTTTCTGCCCGATGAGCTTCAAGCTCTTGGACATACTCGTCAAAGATGGCGTTATTGACGAAGCAAAGTCCGATGAAGTAAAAGTAATAAATACCAAGACTAAAAAGCCAATTGAGCAAATCCTTCTTGAGCTCAATTACGCGAGTGAGGTCCAGATAGCCAAAGCTAAGGGTGAGGAATTCAATATTCCCTTTGTCGATCTGAATACCGAGGAGATACAAAACGAGGCGGTGAACCTCGTCAATCCTGATCTACTTAAAGCCCATAGGGCTTTTCCATATCAAGATTCTCCAGCAGGATTGAAGGTCGCTATGGTAGACCCTTTTGATATTCCTGCGATTCAAGCTTTGCAGAGGTCAATTTCTGATGGAAAAAAGCTTCGGGTTTATATTGCCGCCCCATCTCAAGTAAAAGAGTTTATAGATAAGCGGGTTGGACAGGCGATTACCTCTGAGGTCAGCGAGGCGCTTGAGGATGTTGAACAGCCTGTTACAGAGATTACCGATGAGGATGTTGATATATCTCAAGCGGCTGTTGCGCTTCAGAATGCTCCTGTTGCAAGGATTGTGAATTCTATTCTCCAGTATGGTGCCAAAATTAACAGCTCAGATATTCATATTGAACCGATGGAGAAACTTGTTCGTGTAAGGTATAGGGTAAACGGTGTTATGTCAGAAAAGCTTAAGTTGCCCAAGTCTGTTCATTCAGCCATTGTTGCAAGAATAAAAATTCTTTCCAAAATGAAAATCGATGAAAAGCGTGTCCCTCAGGATGGTCGATTTCCAATTAAGATTGGAGAAAGGCGGATAGATCTTCGTGTCTCCTCTCTCCCGACTGTTTTTGGTGAAAAGATCGTTATGAGGCTTCTTGAGAGAACTCGTGGAGTTCAACCAATTGAAGATTCTGGGCTTAGGGGAAATGCATACAAGACATATATTGATGAAATAAAGGCTACTACCGGTATCATTTTAATTACTGGTCCCACTGGTTGTGGTAAATCAACTACTCTTGCGGGTACTATTTCGAAGATAAATAAGCCAGAAGTGAACATAATTACTGTTGAGGATCCTGTTGAAATCAGGATTCCGGGTGTTAACCAGGTTCAGATAAATCCTGATGCAGGGCTTACTTTTGCTTCGGGGCTGCGCTCTATTCTTCGTCAGGACCCTGATATTATTATGGTCGGTGAGATTCGTGATGAGGAGACTGCAAGACTTGCTGTTCAGGCTGCACTTACAGGACATCTGGTCTTGTCTACTTTGCATACGAATAGCGCTTCGTCTGCTTTGCCCCGATTGCTTGACATGCAAATTGAGCCGTATCTTTTGGCCGCGGTTATGAATATGACAGTTGCGCAGCGTCTTCCGCGAAGAATCTGTAATCATTGCAAAGAGCCATACGTTGCAAGTCAGGAGGTTATTGACGACATTAATAAAAAATTGAGCACAATTCATGATTTCAATGCCGTGAATTATCTTCTGAGTAAATGTCAGAATCAGGATGGGACCCCCAAGGAGGGACTGTCCGATGTAAAATGTCCTGTTGAGAAAGGTGGTGGGCAGTATGATATATATTTGTACAGAGGCAAGGGATGTGATGAGTGCGGACATACAGGGTTTTCAGGAAGAATAGGTATCTTTGAGGTGCTGAAAATATCTGAAAAGATTGGAAGAATGATTATGGAAAGGCGATCGTCTGATGAAATCGAGCATGTAGCCGTCAAGGACGGAATGATAACAATGGTTCAGGATGGGTTTCTGAAGGCGCTTGAGGGTATTACGACTATCGAAGAAGTTCTGCGGGTCAGCAGAGAATAAATTCTATATAATGAAATATGGCTAATAGGAATAATCAGTCAGGTTCACCGACTAATGGAGCTGGTAGTTCAATGTCGGACAATAGCAAAGGGGCGATGAGTGGAGGTGTTTCATCTGCTGATCCAGCATCGGTTGGTTTGCCTCCTGTTGGACCTACTGATTCTGTTAATCCGGCAGTGCAGGTTCCCAAGCCAAATGCAGGAATGCCTGTAGGTCAGTCTACTTCCGGAGCTTCTTCCGTTGTGGGTCAACAGACTCCTTCAGATCAGCCAGTGTCCTCTGATCAAGCTGGGATGTCTGATCAGACTTCCCAGAAGGGACAACAGGACGATGTTGCTGAAAAGGATTTGGAAAAGGCTTTAGAGGATCTTAAGGCTTTAGAATCGGGAGAACAGCCGTCGGAAAGTGATAAATCTTCGGAAGCGAGTGTCACTACAAAGGTAAGTAATGAATCTGGGTCGGGCACTTCAGATGGTCAGACCGAATCGACTGATTCTCTTGATCTTTCATATCCTGATGCGATCAATAATGCTGCTAGTTTTGCTGAATCCACTGAATCTTCTTTAAAACAGGATGACACAGATTTGTCGGAAGGTACTTCTCAATCAGAACCACAGCTGAAGTCAGCTTCTGAGGATTATCAATCTAAAGGAACAGGTTCTTCCATTCAAGTACCTGCGGAACCCACTAAATCTTCGGAACCCATGAAAACTGAAGGAGGTGTTAAGTCTGGTTCCCAGGTTCAACCAGTATCTGGAGCATCTGGAAAGAGCCTGGCCGATCTTGCAAAAAAATTGTCGAACTGGAAAGATGATTTTATGTCAGGTGATTCAAAGAAGGGACAAGATGATAAAAGAGCTCAATCAAGACCACAATCAGTAGATTCTCCAGTTGTAGGAACGAAAAATGCAGAGGCTGATCTACCAGGAACCCAATCCCCTACTCCAGCAGTGACTCCTGCTCCTGCGGTTGGAAGTACTTCTCAACCACCGGTAGGTAAAGCTGAAACCGGTTCCAAAGAGCCAACGGCCGTAATGCCTAAAGGTAAAGAGATGGGAGGTTCTCAACAATCTGTGAATACATTGCCTAAACAGATAGCTAGCGAGGCTCAAAAGCCGGTTGTTCAGGAGGAGATTCCTAAAAGCTCCAGTACTGGAAAGATGGCAATGACCATGGATCAACTGCTACAAACCATTGTTGATAAAGATTCCTCAGATCTTCATATTACCGTTGGCTATCCCCCAATGATGAGGATTGATGGTCTGCTTACTCCTATTGTTCAGGAAATCATTACCGAAGAAGATGCTATGAATTTGATTGCTCCTCTACTTCCTGAAAATAAGCGGGAATTGCTTGAGGTTAATAGAGAAGTAGATTTATCTTATGCTTATAAGGATGTCGCAAGGTTTAGGGTTAATGCCTATTATGAAAGAGATAATCCTGCTGCAGCGCTTAGACTTATTCCGAGTAGAATAAGATCTATTGAGGAGCTAAAACTTCCTGGAGTTTACCATCAATTTGTTAATCTTCCCCAGGGACTTGTTCTTGTAACCGGTCCTACAGGCCATGGAAAGAGCACAACGCTTGCGGCAATTATTCAGGAGATAAATACAACACTTCCAAAGCATATAATAACAATTGAAGATCCAATAGAGTATATATATCCTCCGTCTAAGGCTCTTATTGACCAGAGAGAGATGCATGAAGATACACATTCATGGGAGATAGCGCTTAGAAGTGCGATGAGGCAGGACCCTGATGTTGTTCTTGTTGGAGAAATGAGAGATTTCGAGACTATAGCTTCGGCAATAACGCTTGCAGAAACAGGACATCTGGTGTTTGCTACTCTTCATACAAATAATGCTGCTCAGACAATAGATCGTGTTGTTGACGTTTTTCCTGAGCACCAACAGGCACAGGTAAGAACTCAGTTGTCAAATATTCTTGAGGCCGTAATATCTCAGAGGCTTATACCAATAATTGGTGGAGGAAGAAGAGCAGTGTCTGAGGTTTTGCTTGCTACACCTGCCGTCAGGAGTCTTATAAGAGAAGGTAAATCCCATCAGATCGATAACGTCATTAGAACTAGTGTGGATGTTGGTATGAAGTCACTTGAACATTCGCTTGTTGACTTGGTCAGAGAGGGTGTGATTACAATGGAAGATGCTGAGGCGTTTGCTGTTCATCCTGAAGAGGTTGTAAGGCTTCTTAAGTAGTGAAGATACCTTGATAGAAGATTAATTTTAGGTCCTAGAATTAATGAAAAAATTCGAGTATTCGGCAAGAACTCCTGCTGGTGCCATTCAACGTGGTGAGATAGAGTCAGATTCGAGGACAAAAGTGGTTCGACTTCTCCAGGAAAGAGATCTAATAGTTGTCAATGTCAGTGAAAAGGTCTCCATGATAGGTTCGCTTAGTGAAATAAATGTAGGTGGTGTTCCTATTGATGAGAAGGTTATTTTTATGCGCCAGCTGGCTACAATGGTCTCTTCGGGGCTTCCGCTTACCCAGTCACTTGAGATTTTATCGGTTCAGGCAAAGAATCCTAAATTCAAAAAAGTTCTAAAAGCGGTCTTGAATGATGTTGAGGGTGGAAGCTCTCTTGCAAATTCGTTTAAAAAGCATAAGGGAGTTTTCGATGATGTTGTGTTGAATCTTATTAAAGCCGGTGAAGACAGTGGTAAGTTGGAGGAGATTTTTCTGAAGCTTGCCGATGAACTTGAACATAAAAGGGATTTTCAGAATAAAGTTAAGTCTGCAATGATTTATCCAATAGTTATATTGGTTGTTATTGTCATTGTTGTTGGTTTAGTTATGGTATTCATGATTCCCAACGTTTCGGATATTTATGGTGAGTTTGGAGGAGATCTACCACCGATTACAAAGGTGCTTGTTTCAATCAGTGACTTTGTTCGGGAGTACTGGTGGATTGTGCTGATAGTTCTTGCAGGCTTAGCTGCTGGAATTAAGTACTATATTGATAGTCCTGGAGGAAGGAAAGTTTTTGATAATTTTGTTCTCAAAATCCCAATATTTGGTGATTTGACTACCAAGACGCAACTCGCACAGTTTACTCAAACCTTTCATTTGTTAATTACCAGTGGTTTGCCTATTTTGGATGCTCTTGATCTTGTAGCAAATTCGTTGAGTAACTCTTGGTTCAGGGATGCCATCTCGCAGGCTGCCAAGGAGGTGGAAAAGGGAAGTTCTTTGGCATTACCTATTTCCCGGTCTGATGTATTTCCCTTGATTGTAAGTCAGATGATTGGGGTCGGTGAAGAAACCGGTAAACTGGATGATGTTTTGGAAAAGATGTCTGAGTACTACAACACAGAAGTTAACATTATGGCAAACAATCTCGCAAATATAATGGAGCCGCTAATGCTCATCATTATGGCAGTTGTGATTGGTTTCATTGCTGTTGCTGTGTACATGCCGCTCTTCTCCCTTGCAAACGTTGTTCAGTAATGTTAGATTGAAAATATTAAATTATTAAATTTAATTAAACTATGATTAAGACTCTAAGGAAATTTCGACGTGAAGAAGGTTTCACGTTAGTGGAGTTACTTGTTGTTATGGCTATTATTGCTGTACTTATAGCAATTTCGGTTGCAGGATTGGGTTTTGCTATGAGAAGGTCTAGAAATATTGCTAGGGAATCAGCTGTGGCTAATATCGAGAGGGCGCTATCCGCATACTATGCTGATAGTGAAACCTATCCTAATCCTACCAATGTAGGTAATGTTAATACACTTGCTCAGTCGACCTTGAAGGATCAACTTGAAGGTAGCTGGGATCCAGGTCCTCCGAATACTGAGTATTACTATGCTACAACGAATGACATTCTTTTGTTTGTGATATGTGTGAATCAGGAGACAAACACAGCGAATAACTATGACTATTATTGTACTGGTCCTGGCATGGGACAGATAGGAAGTACTAGTAGCGAAGCTAACTATGATAATGTTCCATTGTCTGGAGTTACCCAAATGATAAGTAATAAGTGGTGTGGAGATGATACTTGGGTAGGAATCAGTGCAAGCTGTCCGTAAGAACGAATTATGGGGGTAGGATTTCTATCCTACCCCACTGACACATAGATTTTGTATGAATGTTTCAACATTAATAACTGTTATTTCCTGTTTTCTGTCGGGTATGATTGGTGCCAGCTTTGCCAGCTTCATAAATGTAGCAGCGTCAAGTAAGGGGTCAATCTGGAAAAATATCAGCAGGAGAAGCTCTGTTTGTGAGAAGTGTGGAAAAAGTCTGCATCATTGGGAGCTTATTCCAGTATTTGGCTGGTTATTTCTACAAGGAAAATGCAGTGTATGTAAAGAAAGAATCTCAACTTTTCATCCTGTCAGCGAGTTATTGCTTGGAGGAGCCTTTGTTATTCTGTACCTAAATTACTTGGATCAGCCGCTTAGTCTTGTTTTGTTCTCTTGTGTTACGCTCGGTCTCTATTTTATCGCTGTTTACGATGTCTTTAGGAGGAAGATTCCTAATGTGTTTATTTTCCCTTTAATAATAGTTGCGGCTATCATAAGATTTACGAATTGGAGTATGATTCCTGAGTACTTTGGGGGCGCGCTACTCTACTTCTCGTTTTTCTTTCTAATAAATGTGCTGACGGTTACGGGTTTATTTCCTGGAGTCAAGAAAGGATCCAAAGGATTTGGATGGGGAGATTCTAAATTTGCCATATTTCTAGGTCTTTTGCTTGGATTTCGTGGTTCGACAATCTCTCTTTCTCTAGCAATATTTGCAGGGGGTGTGATTGGTGCTATACTGATGTTATCAGGTAGTAAGAGGGGCACCAAAATCCCTTTTGCTCCATTTCTTTCTTTGGGTTCTTTTATAGCTCTTGTCTGGTACG
The DNA here is from genome assembly GCA_016932785.1 of Candidatus Dojkabacteria bacterium. GTDB lineage: Bacteria > Patescibacteriota > Dojkabacteria > SC72 > JAFGCJ01 > JAFGCJ01. The sequence goes on from JAFGCJ010000001.1 coordinate 78,543, forward strand.
AAGAGATATGGGATGTTCTAATGAGCTATTTTCTAATTTGAAGCTATTATCGGGTGGCAACTGCCCTTTCGAAAAAAACAAAAATTCTTGGGAAAAATAATGATGGCTATACTCTTATTGAGCTCCTTGTTGTTATGGCTATAATTTCAGCGCTATTCCTTGTTTCTTGGGCTGGTTTTTATGGTTTGAACACGACAATGAGGCTTAGGCAAGCTTCAGAGAATATGAAATCCGATATTGTATATGCACAACGCGCAGCCATGCTTCTTAAGCGTGATGTTGGGGAGAATTGGGTGAGTGGAATCGGAATTGATCTGCGTGATATGTATAACAATGATGATGATTTGAGATATACATTATTTAAGTGGTGTAGTAGCAGTCCCAACTATGTTGATTTTGAGGACAACATCCCTAATTTCCCCGAAGACTATAACACTGGGAGTGATGCTTGTATAACTGGCTCGAATGAGCTTGTTGTACTTCCAAACAAGAAAAATATTTTGGTCTCGAGTTCAGGCATGGGGTTTAGGAAAGGGAGAGATGGTCTCAGCGATTCAACAGATAGAGATGCAGACGCGCTTGCTTTTATAGTTTTTGAGTCGGTTACCGGGATCCCCCATTTTTTTGATGAGGGAGGTGGATATATTTCTGAGCCGAGTGATGTTGAGTATGAACTTTTATTAAACATAAGAAATCGAACTAATGGAGTTTACGTAGAGAAGGCAGGAGATGTAGGGCTACTTCTTAATTTTGAGTTTGAGGACTAGGGCAAATGAAGGTCACATACTTGAAAAAAATAGTTGATTCGGAAGAAGCGGTAGGATTTGTGGAAAGCCTGATTGCAATACTAATTGTAGGTGTTGCGTCCGTTGCTCTATTATCGATATCTGCGGCAGTTGTGAGAGAAGCCAAGAGGAATGAGATTAGGGATGCCAGAACTCAATATGCTGTAGAGGGTATGGAAAAGGTTCGTTGGATCGCCGAAGTAGATGACATTCCCGGGCCCGGTTACTACTGTCTTACTGATGATGACGGGTGCGATGGTGAAGGTTATCTAAAATTGATTGAGGGTGAGAGATGCTCGGAGAATAATGATGGATCTGGAGAATGTGGAAGGCTTCCCCTCTCTACCGGGTCTGAATTCTTTTATCGTGAAATATATATTGAGGATGCTGATAGTGGATCTGTTAAGTTTGAGGTATTGGTCGGTGAATTAAGACGTCCGTCCTCAACAAAGAGTGAATCCAGCATTGTAGGACACATCGGAGGTTTAAGGGACTATACTCCGGAAGAGTCTCTTTGTCATAGTGATGGTACAGCAAGAACAACAGGTTGGGGAGAGAATCTATATGACTGTGAGGGAGAAAACAAAAGATGTGTTGATGGGGAATGTGTTACGTGTGACGGTGTTCTTTTCGATGATGGGTGTGGAGGGTGTGCCGGACAGGGAGGTAAAGCATGTTGGTATGTCGGCAGTGCAAGTTGTAATAGTGTTTGCAGTGTTGCTGGCTCCAGTTGTGTAAATCCTCCGGACGCCAGTCATCACTGGAATGCAAAGGATGGCCTGTTCTCTGCGTTCGGATATTCAGGCTGCACGATAAATAGCTCTACCTTTCCAAATTGTCCAGGTATAGTAAAAGAGACACAGAAGATTTATTACTGTTCTACCGGGGCTGAAATTAGGGAACCGATAGACAGATATTTCCGTAACATATCTATTGATGATCCGATAGATTTGCCATCTACCTTGTGCTCTCTTGAGGGTGTTAAGAAGAGAACCGTCTGTTATAAATTATCTTCTGGTGCATACAGCGGATGTTCTACATATCGGAATCTAGGAAATGATGTGATAGATCGTCCCCCATTGAAGATACTTGTGGATTATGAATTTTCTCGATTGTGTGTTTGTGAGCATTAGGATTTAATTTGTTACGAATCATTTTTTGTTACCAGGAAGAAACCCGGAAACAAAGGAGGAAGGATATACACTAATTGAAGTTCTGTTAACGATTTTTATTATGGGTATGATACTTCTTCTTGTTAATGTCATCCTTATATCCTTGATTCGTGTTAGTTATGATACTGACGCGAGGATGAAAGTTCGGCAGGGAGTCGAATTTTCTCTTGAGGTTATTAGGAACAATATTAAAAGTGCCAGTCCTGCAACCATAAGACTGAAAAATGCGGGTTCTGACGTGGTTGAGTGTACTACAACACATGATAATCCTCAGGATTGTGAGCTTCATATGAGTCTTGCTGAGGAAGGTGCTGAAATTGTTTTTTCTAGAATCGAAGAACAAGGTAAAGGTCGCTTGAGGGCAACTTGGACTTCGAGTAATCAGTACATCAATCTTACCTCTCTTGAAGACATTGATGTAAAAAGTGTGATGTTTAGTTCAAACAGGAACGATGTAACTGGTACAGTTGAAATTATTATTATTGTCCAGGCGGATTCCAGTAAGCTCCGATCTGGTGGTGATCCGATTGTTGAAGACTTCTACAAGCAGGCAACTATAATTACCAGGGGTCAGGAATTATAGTTGAAACTGTCTGCTTTTAGATGTCCTTTGTGTTTGACAATTCCCCTTCAATAATCTATTCTGATATTATGAAAAGATTACTAAAAGAGCATTCCGGAAGGCATTATTTAAAAGATGATTCAGGTCAAGCTCTTGTCGTGGTATTACTTCTGTTAGTTATAGCTGCAATTATTGCTGTTGCAATATCTTTTCGAACTATCCAGGATATTAGGAGAACGGGTGAGGAAAAGGCCTCAAAAGACGCTGCGACTCAAGTAGAGTCGATGCTAGATGTTGTTTCAAGTCCTGTAGTTTTTGATGAAGTTATCTATAACTGTGGTGAATATTGGGCTATAGGTCAGGTCTGCGAACTTGAGATGGAAGATTTAAATAATCTTCTTGGTACTGACGTAGAGTGTGAGGATGCTGGAGTGAAGCTAAGACCAGACGATGGAGTTCAAGATTTTCTTATCGAAAAGGATGACGTATTTGAGTTAAACCTCGAAGACGTTGGTGCCGGGTCTCTTTGTATTAGCTGGGATCAAGGTACAGGAAATGTTGCAGATTATGTAACTTTGAGCTCTTATCTTCATCAGGACGAATGTCGCGTTGAGTACCAGATGACAATGGGAGGAACTGTCTATCATGCGACAAATTGTGTTGAAAGAGTAAGAGGATTTACCTATTCGAATCCAGATTCATGGGGGAACAGTGGTCTTGTTCAGATTTCAGGCGGTAGTTGTGGTAATTTCGATTTTAGTGAGGATGTTGAAGTTATACGGATAAGACCTGTCGGGGGAAATGCGAGAATTACTCTTTCCAATCTGCCGGATGATTTACCTCCACAAACAGCTAGTCTTCATGGTTATTGTTACACAACAGCTACCGATGGTGGTGAGGTTTATCAAGAATTGGTAAGAAAGATTACAGTTAATCCTTTTCTTCCGTCGATTTTTGATTATGTGTTGTTTAGTGGAGACGACGCTGTGATAAAATAGTCTTGATCCACTGCCGGATAATTTATTAAAAAAACTTGGTATGAAGAATAATAAGCATGTTGTACTTATTGTAGAAGATGAGGCGGCCCTTCTTGATTCGTATGCTGAAATAATAGAAGACGCCGGGTTTGTCGCAATGAAAGCTCAGGATGGCTATAAGGGACTAGACTCTCTTGAGGCAAATAAAGGGGTTATAGATATGGTGCTTCTTGACCTCATGATGCCGGGACTTGATGGGCTGGATGTTCTAAAGCAGGTCCGTGATGATAAGGCAAAATATGGCGATCTTCCGATTATTGTTTTAACCAATCTCTCCAGCGAAAGAGTTATTAAGGAGGCGTTTGAGAGAGGCGCAAATGGATATCTTATGAAGACAGAATTGGAGCCGGATCAGATCGTCGGAGAAATAGAAATTGCTCTTGGATTAAAAAAGTAGGTTTAATATTTTCTATGCGTAACGAGGGACTGCCTTATGAGTTTAAGGGATTTGTTGCAAAAAATTAACTGGAAGATTGTACTAGGTATCTTGTCGGGTGTCGTTGTTTTGGGTGCAGTATTTTTCTATTGGTATGTTACTTTCTGGTTGAATCGGGAGGACGATGAGGTAAAGAAGATAGAATTTGAGCATACTTTCTGTGAAGAAAATCCAGAAGATGTGGAAATGGATTTTCTGATTGACGAGTCATATATTTCAATTCTCTATAATTATGCTAATGATGAGGCTTTTCGTGAGGATCCGATAAAGGCCTTTTCGGAAAGTATAGTTGTAACAGGCAATGGTGATGGTGTTGAGTCAAGCGCGCAGGATTTCTACGTCGGGAGGACTATAGACTTTATGTATTTCAGTGAATATTGGGGTCTCAAGAAGAACGATGAGACTTATCTGGACTATGCTGAAGATGTGAAGGATTTTTTCTATAATAAAGTAAGGCCTTTCGCCTCGAGAGAAGATGCTAAATATATAAGTGTTACTCCCTACTCCATCTGTTATCCTCTTAAGAACGAGGATCTTCTTGATGATGAATTTAAGCAGTTTGTTGAAGAAATATGTCTTACTCAGAACCATGATGCTGATAGGCTTGTTTCTCCATGTGTCCAGGAGGATTTTACTTCTGGTGATTTAGAAGATCTTTTTTCTATGATTAAGGCCGATGATGAAGATGGTGTCATTGGTTTTATGAAGGAGAATGGATTTGAAGAAAAAATTGATAAGCCCTATGTTATTGATTTATCAGACAAAATAGTCGATTATGTGATTCTTCAGAAACCAGAATATCTATCTGATCTTACCGATTATGGTCAGACGGAAATTGATGAATTAAAGAAGGAAAATGACAATTTTGGTAAAAACGAGTGGTCTCAAGAGTTTGCAGAAACTGTTACTGACAAGGACAACCTTAGTGCCTGTCTTTATGAGAGAATGTACAGAGATCTTTCTGAGTCTTTATCATTTATTTATACCAGAGGTAAGCAGTTCGGTGGTTACCTCCCTCAGGATTCAACAATCAGTCTTCTTAACTCACTGAAATATATTATTAATTCAGAGAATCTTAGCTCTGCAGAGAATAATCTTTTGAAAGATATTTACTCATATTTAAAAGATAACCTTGATGATTTATACGAGCGTGGTGACTGGAGAAAAAATGGATACACGGATATCGCGTCACTTGAGCTCTGTCTCGAGGATGAGATTCTGAGATTTCATGTTCCGGACGCATATGAGCAGACAGATGCTGCATGTCCTTACAGTGAGTATATGAGGGCAATGATAGTGGAGAAATCTTGCGAAGAAACAGATGGAGAGTATCTTCTGGTATTTCAGGATTTGGGGGACGAGGAAGAGGCATATGGCCAGGTTTTTAATACATTGAGAGTGTTATTTAACTTGGGGTTGATTGAGGATAGTGGGAATTAGCAGAACGGATGGAAAAATAAGAATTAGGTTGTTACATTTTGTGACCCGTGTGGTTCTCCCTGTTCTGTTTTTTGGAACATTCATTGTTCTTACAGGCGATTTTCTGTATGGAAGCGCTGAAGCTGGTTGTAGCAGTTGTTCCTGTACCTCAGGTTGTTCCGGTTGCGATTCGGGATTTTCAACCTGCGGTGGTTGTGGAGATTGTTGTAGCCATTCAAATGCCTATCGTGCTGCAAATTGTGGGGGTGGATGCTGCGACTGTTATGGCTGTGGTAATTACAGTTGTGACAATCCCCCGCCTTGTACACCGGGATGTTCATGTTCTCCCCATTGTGATTCAGGTGAAAGTACTACGTATTCTGGACCCTACTGTGATGCAGGGCGTGAGAGCTGTTCCTGTACAGATGGTTGTGGAGATCGTCATACTCACCACGGTGATGACTGTTATTTACCGGAGACCAATTATGCTCCGGAAAATCTTCAGCATATATACTACTGTGTTGGAGGTGTAGCCGCTTCTAATTGTACAGAGATTTCCCAGAATGCAAGCGTTCATACCATAGTAACAATGCCAAGTGCTGGAACTCCTGTTTATATAGCAGTGAATACTGTCCCCGTACCATCTGGCAGTAACACTCGTGGTGTCAGATATATCTTTAGAGTTGATAACGAATCAAACTCTTGGGTAAATTGTGGATCTGGACCTTCGCAAACTTATGATCATTGTGGTGACCAACGCGCAGAGAACTATACTATCAATCTTCGAGATCGGATCGGAATTGTAGAAGGAGCCTCCTATCACACCTGGGCGTGGGCGGGAACTCTTGACAGGTGTGATGATGATATTAAATTAAGTGGGAGAATTGATGGCTATTTCAAAATTAATCATTTACCCAGAGTAATATCATCTTCGCCCAGTACTGGTATTTCGGGAAATGAACCAGATGAGGAGCCGTCGAGCTCTTGTGATGACCATAATCCCCAGACATATTCGATAACCTATCGAGACCTTGATGGAACGGGACATATCAATTTTGCAGCGCTCTGGATTGATGATGCAATACCTCATGTTTCCAATGTCCAGAGCTCGGTTCAGGCATCAATAAGCAGGCAGGGGGGAGGTTGGGTTCTTAATGGACTTGGTCTAAGTTCAGGAGTTGAGATTGGTGTGTGGGCCTATGCGAAGGTTATTGGTGATTGTGCACTGCCAGGAAATATCCCTAAAGCCGAGATTTTGATTGATGATGTTTCGGTAAGGACCTTTGATGTAGATGTTGGAAACAGCGGCAGTGATTATAAGTATTATTCTTTTACGTATAACGGGTCGGTCAGTGCAGACAGAATTAAAGTCAGACAGGCCAATCATTGCTGGATGCCAGCACCTGGGAATCATAACAGCTGGCTTTGGGTAGATAAATTGGTAATTAATGGTGTCAACTATGAGTCTGAAGCGCCTACTACGCGCTCTGTTGGGAAATGGTATGAGAATCGCTGTGATCCTGAACCTGGGCATTATCTAGAATCAGAGGAGCTTAATTGTGGTAATTCGTATTTTGATTATGCTGGGTCGACTGTTTTCCCTGATACCAGCGATTATAGAAACTATGCCTGGAATGTCCCTTCTGGTGGTCTTGGAGTGAGTGATGGCAGTGAGCCTCAGTTATACATGCCTGCCCCAGGAAGGGGCAATTCTGCTTGTACGTCGGATGCTGGCGGTTGTGAAGGCTCCGATGTGGGAATTGCACTTACAAATATCACGGAAAGCGGGAATGATCTTATTGTTGACTGGAAGGTCTGGTATTTTGGAAATATAGGTAATGATCTGGATATATATGGTTGGACAAGCGATTTTGTTGGTCAGGCAAGCGGATGGGTTGATATTGGCGATTGGTTCCTGGATCTAAGAGCGCCTGAGGTTAGCATTAGTATTTCTCATAATAATCTTCCAGGAAGGCCGTCGGATAGTATAGATTTCGATGAGTCAGCATCAGATAATGATAGTTTTGATACGGGTTTACGAAGAATATATGACCGAGTCTATAATGTTACTAATGCAGGAGAAACAAGGTCAGGTAGTATCGGTCCTGATGTTGGGGCTGGTGCAGCTGGAACATGGGATCCTCCTCCGACTGTTGTGACAGGATTTACCGGTGGTGATGAGGTTACAGGGTCGACTTATGCGGAAGATATGGTATGTAATGTCTCTTCAGCAACGAGTAATCTTATGCAGGCCGGAGCTGAATGGATGCAGACAAAATATGGTGCAGTGTATGCGGCTCTTGGATTTGATAATCCTGTAATTTCCGGTCAGTTCATGAACTCTTTTGTGACTACTGGAGTTTACGACACCGATGAAGATTGGTTCTGGAATCCTGCCGACGATATTCTAAGCCAGAGAAGCTGGGCAACAAATCCGTACAATGACATGCATAGAGGCCTTGGGTGGTATGAGATGCTGAAGCGACTTGCTCGTAAATCTGAGTGGTTAAGATCTCATGATATTCTTACACCTACCGTGAGTGGTGGAAGAATTGACCTGGATAATATGAGTGAAGATGGGATCTATGAATATAATGGCTCAGATGATGTAACCGTGTTTTCTTCCAGCGGTCAGTGTTCGGGGAGGAAGATACTATTTGTCGATGCCGGAAATGTCGCAATAGAACCCGATATATTGCTAGCAAATGATAATTCCGCATGTTTGTTTGTGGTAAGAAACGATGTAAATATTGCTCCGGGAGCTGATGCTGGAAACGCTGATAATGAGGATATTATTCATGCCGGAATATTTGCTGACAGCTTCACGTCTGGTCCTGATAATGCATTTGATAAATTAAGAATCAGGGGTCTTGTGATTGCGAATGACACGAATTTCAACAGGGACCTTGTGTTTGAAGATAACCTACTCTACCCTGCAGAGTTGATAGTGTATGACTCAAGACTGCTCCATCTTTTGAGGGATATGCTTGGAAGTAGACCGTATGAGCAGTTTAAATGTGGTACTGTGAAGGATACTCCTGCATGTGAAGGGTGGGAGTAACCTAGTGTCTATTTTTGGGCTCCCCTTTTGACCTTGAATAGTGCTTCGTAGGTATGATATTTTGTAATAGTGTAGTAATTTGGCGTTTATCCTCTATGGCTATAAAGAAAGCTAAGCTTCTAGATGTTTTTAACAAGCCCCTGTTCTGGGTAATTCTTATAGTTGTTAATCTTCTAGTTATTTATCTTTCGTTGCTGTGGGGGTATCAAACCTCCCGTCTTTCAAGCAGTTTTGACAATTTTGTTCAAGAGTCCGGTATTTGGCGTCTATTTGGACAAAAAAATTATAACGAGGGTGCATTCATTTTTGATCCTTCCCTCAATATTTCACACCATTCAATAAAAGTTGATGCCTATTCAGGTTATCTCAACAAGGTCAATATTGAGGGTGAAAAGATAGTTTTAATTCTAAATTCTCAAAATAAAGAGGATTTCGAGGTTGAAATTCCAAAGGCTGAGGACGGTAAATACATTCTGTGTCAGAAGAATATGCCTTTTTGCCATGAGGGCTCTGTTGAAGATCTTACGATTGGTGACCTGGTTTGGGTTTATCGTGTTGAGGATATTGACGAAAAGACTGAGGATTATTATTTGTCTGGAAATTTTGAATGAAAAAAATACTGTTTAAAATACTACAAGTGGCCGGGATAATATCGTTAATAAGCATAGGGATATTTGGTCGGGTCGCCTTCTCTTTTCCTCGGGAAAATTATAATGGAAAATGTGAAAATTGTTCTCAACTTAATCTTCAGGTTATTTCAATATCATCGTCTGTAAAAATCGAAGATGAGGATGTATCGGGAGTGTTTTACGCCGATGAAGAAGGAGACATAATGGAGTCGGATTCTCTTGATGTTGATTGGTATAAAGAAATTTATGAAAACGACAAAATAACATTTCAGATGTTAGCAAAGCTTTCAAGTGATGATCGCCCTACCCTGTTTGTAACATCCGAGGAAGTTACAGATTACAATTTTCTTTCGTCGTATTGTAATAAGATGACTCCAGGAATTTCCTATGACGGGGAATTTCTACCTGTTTGTTTTGAAATATTTAGAAACTACTATGACTAGATCGCAGATATTGAAATTTACTTTGACGGCTGTGCTGGTTTTTTTGATGGCTAGTATTGAGATTTTCTTATTTCGAACGGATACCCTCGCCTGTGTGGGTTGCACCGGTTGCTCAGCAAGTGGAAGCAGCTGTACTGGAGGCGGCAAATACTGTGAGACATCTTTTATGGGTAGTTGTTTTCCGGGGACCACATCTTGTAGCTGGAATTTTGAAGGGAAATGTCACTGTCATTGTAATGCAAGTACGCCATCATGCAAGTCCTGTTCCTGTGAGACTCCTTCAGGTTTTTCTTCTTCTCTAGTGTCGCCTGGTGACGGTAGTACCAAGGCTGGAACAGGAAGCAGCAGTACCGGAAATATCAATGTAAGTTTGGTTTTTGATGCTGTGGTGGCTGATTGGGGTGATGATAAAGGGTCAGGAACAAAGGGTAAAGGATCTGGTTGTGGAGGATGTAGTTCGAGTGGTAATGATGTTATTCAGGTTAGGTATAGGCCTTCTGGCGGCTCCTGGACGTCATGGTATACCCCATCGGTGGTTGATGGGCATTTTCAGTATAATGCTGGTGGATTATCAGAATGTTCGAGTTATGAGTGGCAGACGCGTGCGTATAACGGCTGCGAAGCCGCTGAGGGGCCGGTTTGGACTTTTAAAACAGACTGCAGGCCTTCTGTTGTATCTATTCACGCCGTTGATACCTCCTGTAGCGATAGTTGGTCGGGTGTCTTCGAGAACGGTGCAAATAATCCATTGACTATTAGAGCCGTGTATAGAGATCCTGATGGATATAGGGATATAGATAGAGTGTTTGTTGCAATGGCTGCCGATGAAGTTGATGATATGGGTAGTATTGGCTGTGGATCCTGGGAGAGGGATTTATGCGATTCTTTCGGGCTTTACTATGAGGATAACACGGTAACTATCACTGATGATAATAAACCTTCTTCGGGATGTCCGTGGCTTGATTCAGGTGATGGTGAAAATTCAAGGATCTTGGTAGAAGAAATTACCTCGACATCATTGTCTAGTGAAGAAGTTGAATATAGGTATGTCATTCGTCTGAAAGGAGACTTCCCTGGCGGTGAGTTTAAGTTTTTTGGTCTTGCCGAAGATGAGTCTGGGGTTATGAGTTGTAACGGAGATCCTAGTAGATCTGGCTGTTGGGACGAGGGTAATCCTTGGAATGTTGATCTTACGCTTCCTGTCGGATTTGTAAATCCTTTTCATCAGCCAGGTGATCCTGCAGATGAAATAAGATTTGAGCAGACTGGTGAAGATCCCGGTGATGTTACTTCGGGGTTAAAAAGGGTTTTTCTTAGGCGGTACAATATTGACCGGAATGAGGAGATATTTCCCGATGAGGATTCGTACTATAGTTACGGCGGTGATCTTCCTTTATCAGGAGAAAGTGAATGGGGACCTGAAATTACTGGTGCCATAACACCCCCTTGTGGATTAACGGGCGGGGATATTGTTAATGCGTGGGTATCATTTGAGGATTTTGCCTGTAACAAGTCGATTGTTGATGACAGTCATAACTGGGTTGAAGCAGGACGGGAATGGATGCAGACAAAATTTGGTTCTGTTTACTCGGCTTTGGGGTATAGTAACCCTGTGATTGAGGGTCAATATATGAATTCCTATGTAACAACGGGAATATATGATGATGGTGTCGCAGAAAAATACTGGTTTCCGGGGGATTCTGTTCTTAGCGGTAATGCTTGGACCGTCAAGCCATATGATGATAATAATAGGGTGTTTGAATGGGCGGATATGCTTAAGAGGCTAGTAAGATCATCTATGTGGCTCAGGTCCCACGATATTGAGGTGATAAATACAATACCCGAAGGTGGACGCCTTGATCTTGATACTCTCGATTCTGACGGTGTTTGGGAGTATACCGGTAGCGATGATCTTACTGTTTTTTCGAGTACGGGCAGCTGCAGTAGCCGAAAAATATTGTTGGTTGGAGACATAAACCTTGATATTGAACCGGATATAAAACTGTCAGGCAAAGATTCGGCTTGTCTGTTTGTTTCTAGAGGTAGTATTAGAGTGTTGTCTGGTTCTAATGCTGGAGGATCCGATAATGAAGATGTTCTTGAGGCAGGTCTAGTGGCCGATGGTAATTTTGAGACTGTCAATGACAATAATCATGACAGGTTGAGAATTCGCGGTTTAGTTGTTGCCGATACTGTAAGCTTTGATCGGGATCTTGTTTTTGAAGATAATTTGCTCTACCCTTCTGAGCTGATTGTATACGATCCCCGAATTCTTTATTTACTTAGAGATATGCTTGGCAGAAGACCTTTTGAAGAATTTAAATGCGGTACTGTGAAAGATTCACCGACTTGTGAGGGTTGGGATTAGTCAGCGTCTGAGTCTGATCCGCCCCTTATAAAGTTTTTTCCACAATCGTCATAAATACTTATCCTATGGGATATTTGACATTGTCTTGCTCTCTGACTTATCATGATACTACTTATAATAATTTATTCTGCTGCCCTTATGGCGAGTCTGCCCGATCATATAGGTCTTGATTTTGGAAATCATAGTGTTAAAGCTGTGCAGTTGAGGGATATATCAAGAAATCCTTCTCTTGTAGCATTTGCAAGTCAGCCTACTCCAATTGGAGTTATCAACAGTGAGGATGAGTCTCATCAGGCTCAGCTCGCCGATGCTCTTAGGGTTTTGTACGAAGATGGTGGTTTCAGGACAAGAAATGTTGTAGCAGCGCTTCCAGAATTCTCGATATTTACGAGGTTTCTTGAGTTTCCAGGAGTGAAAGAAAGTGAGCTTGAAGATGCGATTCACTGGCAGGCTAAACAAGTGGTACCAATTCCCATGTCTGAGATTCAGATGAGTTGGATTTTGCTTGGTAGGGATGAATCCAAAAATGCCTATAGAGTTCTTCTAGTTGCTGCGCCGAGGAAGCTGATAGATTTATATGTGAAGATTGTCCAGATGGCCAAGTTGGATCTAGTTGCTATAGAAACTGAAGCTATAGCTGCGGGTCGATCAGTTTACAGGTCAGCAAATGTTAGTGATGCTGTGATTCTTGATTTAGGTTCCCAAAGTACAGACATGGGCATAATGGTTGGTGGAGAGCTTCTTTTTTCGCAGAGTATAGCTGTAGGATCTGATTCGCTAACCAGGGCAATTGCTAGTGAGTTCTCTTTCGAATATAACCAGGCTGAAGAATATAAAAGAAACTATGGTATTGACCCTTCTCAGCTTGAAGGAAAGATATACCAAGTGCTAAAACCTGTTGTTGACTCTGTTATAGCAGAAATCCGGCGAGGAATAGAGTTTTTCAAAACGAGGACATTGAAATCAGCTCCTGATCAGTTTCTTTTGATAGGTGATGGATCTTTATTGCCTGGACTTGTTGTTTATTTATCACAGGAACTGATGGCCAATGTACAGCTTGCTGATCCTTGGAATGGGATAAAGATAGATAAAAAGCAAGAGGCAATTTTATCAAAGGGTAGATCAGCCTATGCTGTTGCTGTTGGTCTTGCCCTTAAGGCTGAGTAACATTTTTTTGAAAATAAATGCAGGCACCTAAATCCATTGATCTTCTTCCAAAAGTAACTGAGGAGGAAATTCAAACGATCGAAAAGAAGGGAAGAATAAATCTCTTCGGAGTCTTTTTTGTATTGGTAATCATTGTAGTTTCTATTGTTGTTCTTGTAGGAAATCTCCTTGCAAAAATGGATCACAACAATAGTATTAAGAAAAGATCTGAATCTGAGGCCAATGTTAAGGAACTTCAATATGTCGAACTTAAGCAAAATACTCTAAATAACAAAATCGCGACTTTCTCAACCGTAAACAGCAGGGAATTTAGAGCTGAGGTTGTTCTGGAATACTTTATGAGTGTTTCAGAGGGGCTATCAACAGTTGATTCGCTTTTTGTAGACGATAACCTTGAATTTGAAGTATCAGGGTATGCCGGAAGCTACTCAAATGTATCACGCCTTTGGCATGATCTTGCTAGTAAAGAAGAGATTTTTGAATATGTAAACCTTGAATATGCCAGAACATCAAGTGAGGGTCAGATTTTTTTCAGTTTTACAGGGAAGATGAGAAGGGATAGTGTGGACAGTATGTGATAATACAAAATTATGACTGCAGAACAGGACGCATCAAAACAGAATATATCAAGTCAACAGCCAGCGGTGGGTACAGGGGGGTCGTCTGTGGGATCTGTGGCATCCGCTGGAGTTGCTGTCCCTCCTCAGTCACCAGAAAAAACTAAAGGAGCAATAGAAAAGCTCGTAGGAAAGGATAAATCTCCTAAGCTCAAGAAAAAACGTGAAATAATTAAGTCTGAGGAACCTGAGGAAAATCTTTCCAAGAAATTGGGTCAGTATTTGGTCCCAATTATGGGGGTAATCGTCTTCATGCTTTTGCTTATGTTTGTTTACATTCCGTATGGTTCCGAGGCGCTGAAGACTCGTCAGGAATCTTTATCTATTCTCGATGAGGCAGCACGAAATAATGATAAGGCGGCTGTTCTTCAGGGCATAAATCTTGAGGAACTTGATGAAAACCTTTCGATTGTCTCAAGGGTTGTTTTGGATGAGATGGACGTCTCAGAGCTTGCATCAGAAGTAGAACGAATAGCTATTTCAAATAATCTAAAATCCAAGGAACTATCTCTTTCAGATATTATGGGTGGAAGGGGTATGGAGTTTGTCTCAGATGAAACAAGTGTCCCCTCTTTTGCCGAGTCTATCAGTGGACCTTTTTCTTTCTATGGGGAGTTTGATGACGTAGTAAGATTCCTTGAGGAGCTTCGGGAAGAAAGTCCGACGACACTTTTCTATGACGCTGTTAATTTAACAATTTATAGTGTTGATGAAGAAACCTCCAAGGTTCTTTGGAGTGTTGATATAAATATTTATGGGTACACGACACAACCTGTGACCAAGGCTAATATCTCCGATCCCATAAAAACTGGGTTTGACAGTGATCTTTTTGATGAGATTAAGGAACGTGCAAATATAGGAAAATCTGTTGACGATGAATCTTCTGAGGAAGAAGAACAAACACCTGAGGAGGAGACGAATGATGAATCATCTCAGGATGAGGTGGAAGAGTTTATCCGTGATCTGGAAGAGTCTCAGTAGTCTAGTACTTAGTCTACGATTTCCAGTCTTACCTTCTTGTTTTCTCTTACGGCTTTGATGCTTAACACATCTCTGAGAGCAGCTATAGTATGCCCTTTCTTGCCTATAATGATACCCCTGTCTTCGTTGTTTGCGTTGATTAGAAATTTCACAAATGTCGGGTCATTCTCGTCTACCTGCTCTTCGACTTCTATTTCGTCGGGATAATTTACAATCTGCTTCAAAATCATAACTAAAAGATCTTTCATTTGTTTGATATATTTATTTTAGTTAATTATTTTTCTTTTGGTTCTGTTTTTTCTCGGTCTTCTCTGGTTCTTTCTTGTCTGTTTTTTCCTCGGATTTCTCTGTTTTGTCTTTAGGTTTGCTGCCTTTTTCAGGAACCTGATCCTTTTCTGTATCTTTTTGTTCTTTTGTATCATCAGTTTTGGGTTCTTGGGCCTCTGGTGTTTCCTGTTTTTCCTCTGCTTTCTTTTCAGGTTTCTGGTCTTCCTGCTTTTTCTCCGTAGCCTCTTCTTTTGCCTTCTTTGACGCCTCAATCATTACTTCGATTCTTTTAGTGCGTTTCTTTGTCTGTTTTATTATACCTTCTTTTACAAAAATATCATGAATTGTATCTGTCATTTGAGCTCCGTAGTTGATCCATTTTTGAAGAGTCTCTTTATCATACTTGAGTGTAGGAGGTTTTGTTCTAGGGTTATAATACCCTATTTGCTCTATGTATCTACCATCACGAGGCTTATGTGAATCGATTGCCACAATCCTGTAGTGAGGTTCATGTTTTTTTCCTGTTCGTGTCAGTCTTATCTTTACCATGTTTAGTGGATTCTAACAAAAAGATTAATTCTGTCAAGCACTTAAAGCACTTTTTTTCTTTTTTAATTCCTTTTGGATTTTTTCCAATGCAGCTTCGGCAGCACTCTCCTCTGCTTTCTGCTTGCTTGCTCCGATGCCTGTGCCATATTTTCTTGAGCCGAGATAGACTGCCATTGTAAATTCTTTTTCGTGGTCTGGCCCTACTTCGGAAATGAGCTCGTAAGAAGGAGTAACCTTGTGTAATTCTTGTGCAAGCTCCTGGAATTTGGTTTTCGGATCAATATCAAGCCTGTTTTCTACTATATCAGATATTTTGTGAAATAGGACTCTTTTGAGGTAGCTCTCGGCTGCCTTTATTCCTTGGTCGAGGTATATTGCACCTAGAACGGCCTCGAAAGTATTAGCAAGAAGATAGTCTTTGTCGCGTCCTCCAGTGTTTTCTTCTCCTTTGCTCATTCTTAGGTATTTTCCAAAGTCCAATTCTCTGGATGTATCAGCGAGGGTTGTTGTTTTTACTGTGGCAGATCTGAAGCTTGTAAGTTCGCCTTCGGGTTTTTTGGGGTAGTTCTTGAAAAGGTACTTTGAAACAAGGAATTCAAGTACTGCGTCACCGAGATATTCCAATCTCTCATTATGTTTGTCTATTTGTTGGTTCTCATTTAGATATGACCGGTGAGTAAGTGCTGTTTCTAGAAATTTTTTGTTCTTGAATTCGACACCTATCTTTTTTTCTGCTTTTTCAAACAGTTTTATCATCTTTCTTTTTATCTTCAAATATTGCTCCAAGTACTCCGTTAACGAATTTTCCACTGGTTTCTCCTCCAAACTCCTTTGCTATTTCGATAGCCTCATCTATTGCTACTTTTGGAGGGGTCTGTTCCCCTATGAAACCCTCCCATATGGCTATTCTTATTATTTCGAGATCCGCTTTTTGGATCTGATCTACAGGCCACTGGGGGGCGTATTTCGCTATTATTTCGTTTATGTTTTCAATGTTATTTTCGACTCCCTCAACAATTTTCTTTGCAAGTTCTTCGTCATAGTTGCTTATCTCGTCTGTACTGGCAATGTCTGCCTCCTCTGTAGGAAGAATAGATTCATTTTGGACATTGAAGTGGTTTGAAAAAAGTTTCTGAAGGGAGATTATTCGTGCTAGATGTCTAGGATCATTCTTCTTTTTCATTTTTGGGCTATTTCTTTTTTGTGGCAGATTTATCTGATTTCTTTGTGCTTTCCAGTTTACCATAATGTCCACAGTTTGGACACTTAAAATGTGGCCTTTTGGGCTGTTTGCACTTAGGGCAGATTGATGTTGCAGGTTTCTTAAGCAAATCCTGTGATCTACGCCTATTTTTTCTTCCTTTTGAAATTTTTCTTTTTGGTACTGCTCCCATAGCTTTGTGGATTATATCATGAAACGCTGGTTAGTCAACGCAAATGTAAGTTTTGCAATTAATTTATAAAAGACTTATTTTTCCTAAAATCCTCTAAGATTCTACACTTTCGTATCTGAAAGCATTTCTGTTGTCACCTTGAAGGTGTCGCCCGGTTTTATCTCATTCTGGAGAAGTTTTGTGGCCACTACACCTTCAATCTTTTCCTGAATATAGCGTCTTAATGGTCTTGCCCCAAGGCCCGGTTCTTGAGCGTTTTGAGCTATGAATCTAGGTAAATTATCATCCCACTCAAGAGTAATCTCTTTTTCAAGCAATCTAGCCTTAAGCTCTTTAAGCAGCAATTCTGAGATTTCTGTAAGGTTTTCTATTGGGTGAGGCGCAAAAACGATTATTCTATCGAATCTGTTGAGAAACTCTACTCGGACTTTTTGTCTTAATTCTAGTAGTACTCTTTCTTTCGCCTCTTCAAACATGGCCATGTCTTGTTCCAGAGCATCCAATAATTTTTTACTGCCGATATTACTTGTGCATATTATTATTGTGTTATTGAAGTTTACTGTCTCTCCGGAGGTGCTTGTGAGCCTACCTTCATCTAGCAATTGAAGTAGCAAGTCCAGTACTTGCGGATGTGCTTTTTCTATCTCGTCAAACAGAATAACTGAGAAAGGTTGGAGTTTTACTTGGTCTAGAAGTGTCGTAGAGCTTTGTGCTGTTTCAGACATTTCTGAGGAACCAAGCAGCCTTTGTATTCCTGAAACTTCTTTAAGTTCTGACATGTCCACCCGGATGATTTCTTTTTGCTCTCCGAAATATTCCTTGCTTAGTGTTTTAGCTAGGTATGTCTTTCCTACTCCAGTCGGACCGAGGAAAAGGAATGTCCCAATTGGTTTGTTTGGGTCTCTCACACCAGTTCTGGAGCGTTTTAGTGCCTCTACAACTTGATGAACCGCTTCATCTTGCCCTATGACTATTTCCTTCATCTTTTTCTCAAGATCGAGGAGTTTCGTTGCCTCATCTGTTGTCACCTCCTCTACTGGTATCTCTGTTTGAGTGGATATTGTTCTAGCAATATCTGTTGCAGTAAGTTTCTTTTTACCGCTGTTTTGCATAGCCGCGCATGCCGATTCCATTAGATTAACAGCACTATCTGGAAGTTTTCGATCATAAACATAGCGCTGGGCAAGCTCTATCGAGGCTAGAATTGCTGGAAACGTTATCTCTAGGTCATAAGTCTGTTGTAATTCTTCCAGCCTTGTGAGGAGGATCTCGAAGGCTGCTTCTGGAGTAACTTCTTTTATTTCTACACTTTGAAAGCTCTGTCTTAATGATTCTCTGGAGTAAAAGAATTTTTTGTAGTCAGCATAGGTGATGGTTCCTATTATGGGAAATTTACTTTCAAGGACGTAAGGTAGGAGGATTCCTGCGAGAGAGTGTTGGCTTTCCTGGCCTTTCGCAGGAACGATTTCTTGAATTTCATCTATGAAAAGTATTGTGTTCCCAGCTCTTTGTAGTTCATCCATGCTTTGTTGAACAAGGGCCTCGACGTTTCCAAATTGGGGTGCTGCTGCGATAAGACCGTTAACATCAAGCTGGATTAGTCTCATATCTTTGAGATTTCCGGGTATTGTTCCTTTATTTATTCTTTCAGCTATTCCTTTGGCTACGCTGGTTTTTCCAGTTCCGCTTTCCCCTATTAGAAGGACGTTATTTTTGGATACCTTACCCAAAATTGATAGTACCTCCTCTACTTCTCTGTCATGGCCGATTCCGTAATGGCCTCCTGACTTGGCCTGACGTTGAGTTAGATCCTTGCTGAAGTGGCTTAGAACGTATGTATATCCATAAATCCAGGCGTTGGCAATCCCTCCTGTTCTGTAGTATGGGACATTGGGATCGAATGTCCTGCCGAACTTTAGTGCCCTTTCTTTTATTGAGATCCATTTTGATACATATCTCATTAGTTCGGTGTTTTGCGTTTGCTTTTTTAGAAACAGATCTAGGGCCGGGAAGACTCTGAACAATGAAATAAAGACGTGCTCCGGTCTGATCTGATCACTATCAGTGAGCAATGCCTCTTCTGTGGCATAAATTAGTAGGCTTCTGACTGCAGACATTGGATACTTGGGAAGAGATTTTTGGTTTATTCCGTTTTTTTCAAGGGAATCAGCAAAGTTTTGAATATCGAGTTTCTCAATAATTATTTTGCAGTTTTGCTCGGGTATAAGAGCCTTAAGGAGCTTCAATGTGTCAATTTCATTCTTGTTTATGACACTAAGCAATATATCCAGGGTGTCTTTTGTAAGAATCTTCAGGGGGGATGCAAGTTTAAGCTTTGATAATCCCAGGTCCCCTTTTTGGATGGTTTTTATCTCATGATCGGAGAAGTTTGATCCTTCCTTTATTCTGTCTTTTACTTGTACAGTTCTATAGCTTTCATGCCAGAGAACCATTGCTCCCATGACGGCAAGCCAGAAGGTTAGATTTGTTAGCCAGGAGGGCAATGTTAATGGAATCGGATCTGAATGTGAGATTGCCGTAATGAAATCTACACAGTAGATTACCGCCGAGATTGTCCCGGGAACTATGAGTATCGTTGCGACAGTGTTTTTAAATCGTTTAATTGTTTTTTGGATGGGAACTCTTTTAATTACATTCTGAATTTCTTTTATGGGGACGGTAAAGAACTGCTTTGTGCTCATAAGAAAAGGTTCGTACCTCTCGTCGACAAGTAGGGGCATTTTTTCCTGTATTAGCGAGTATGTTCCTTTGCTTTTGTCATGGTAACCTAGTATTGATTTCATGGTAATTACTCTTTGTTAATGTTGCAGTCTTATTTTTTTAGGTTATGTAAATGGCGTTTTCAAGATAAAGAATATCGTTACTGGCGGTAAAAGGGCCCAGGCAGTTGCTACTAGAATTAAGAGAGTCAAGATTGTTAGTGTTATTACTATTGCAATTGGGAGATAGATGATTCTGGCCATAATACCTATAAAATATCCCACCCACGTCCGATCTCTGTGCCATGGAACGAAGAATGTCTTTAAGAGAAGGGAAATTGAAAGTGTGTCATCACATATAGTTGCGATTCTTTGGATCAGCCCAATGTACCAGATTGGCATCTCAATATACCACCAACCGAAGAAGGCAATTATCTCATCTATAACAGTCTGCGTTGTAATAACAACAGGCTCTGCTAAAGAGGTTTTCTGTTCTATGGCAGTTTGCTCGGGCATACTAGATTGTAGCACAAGATTTGATGTCTGACACCGCTAATTTCTTGTTTTATATGGAAATTTGATACAGCGAAAGTTCAGAGCTTCCCTATTTGGTCTTTTTTACCCAAATGGTTACTGTACTTGCGCCGAAATTTCTACTGTCTGCCTCAATAAGGGTTTTAATTTCGGGAAAAGAAAAAGATTTTGGGTGTTTGAATATGAGCCCGCCCTTCTCGGTAAGTATCTGTGATGTTATTGTCATTATCCTTTTTACTTTCGATGGTGAATCAAAGAAGCCAAATGGAGGGTCAACAAATATAATGTCATAGGACTCATATGGGGTCTCATCAAGGAAATAAAATATACCTTGCCTTATTGTTACTGAGATATCTGCGAATCCGGTTTTCTCAAGATTTGCCTTTATATCAGAAATAGTAAATTTATTTTTATCTACGAATGTGCAGCTCTTTGCACCCCGTGATAGCGCCTCTATTCCCAATGCTCCTGATCCGGCGAAGAGGTCAAGGATTCTTTTATTCTTTATGTCAGATCCAAGTATAGAGAAAAGTGAGGCTTTGGCCCTGTTTGTTATTGGTCTTGATTTATGAGGTACTTTTAGTTTTCTTCCCTTTGCTGATCCGGCTATGACTTGTACTTTTTTATTTTTTTCCCGCATAAGTCTATTTTGCCAAAATTTTGATAATTTTGGTATTATTAATTAAGAAGAGTTTTAATTTTTCTGGATTTTCATATGGGTAGAAAATCTGGCAGGTCTTTTTCTGACCAAGACTGTATTTTTTGCAAGATTGTTAAAGGAGATGTTCCCAGCTATATGGTTTATGAAGATGAATTGTTCTTGGGTTTTCTTGATATTTCACAGTTTGTGGAGGGGCATACAATTGTTATCCCTAAGAAGCATTTCGAGGTTATATGGGATGTTCCATATGTGGATGAATACTTCAAGGTCGTCCAGAAGATTGGAAATCACTATCGGGATTTGGGATTCAACTATGTCGACACATTGAC
This sequence comes from Candidatus Dojkabacteria bacterium, assembly GCA_016932785.1. GTDB lineage: Bacteria > Patescibacteriota > Dojkabacteria > SC72 > JAFGCJ01 > JAFGCJ01. The sequence continues at coordinate 99,674 of JAFGCJ010000001.1, forward strand.
GTTTGGCAGGCTTGTCCTGCATGCACATGTTCATATTGTTCCTCATAATGATGATAACCTGGACTGGAAAAAAGCTCTTAACGTAATCGGTGAATTCCAGCGGGATAAATCCAGATGGCCTGATCCTGAAAATGGCAAGCGTATAGCAGAAAGGTTTAGTCTTCTTCGTAGGTAATTTTGCCCAAGATTGAATCTAAATTGTTAGGTGTCTCTAATGAAAAAATGGATAATTGTTATTGCCGGTGTCTTGCTTTTTGTTTTACTTTTTGGGGGTGGCTATTTCCTTTATATAAGGTGGGATAAAGCCCGAAATTATGTGGAGACTCTTTCTGGCTCGGAAAGAAGCAGAATATTGGGACAGGTGGTGGAAAACAATCCTTTGTCTGTAATAGAGACAGAATATGGAATTGGCGATAAGCCTCTTTCATTCAGTGGTGTTGCCAGAGGTGATATGAGCGAATTTGCTGAGCTTCCACAGACCATTCCGGGATATCAATCCAAAAGTTACAGCTATACCAGGCAGAAAACTGAACTGGGTGATGGAGCAAAAAAATGCTCGTTCTATGAAGATATAGATGAAGGGACTACGGAGTATTATGATTTCTCAGATCCTGATGATTCTTCTGTCTACTGGAACAAAACTATTACAGAGGATAAAGATGGTAATCTTCTGTCTTTATATATTGCCGGAAGTGATTACTCTCTCGAATATATGGGTGGGAAGTATGCAGTCAAGACTCTTTATGAAAGTGAAGAAGTACTTCTGGGTGATATAGATATCGATTTAGTTGAAGTACAGGAGGTAAATGAGGGTACATACGAGGATTCTGATGAAGGTTCAGAGGCTTTGACTGAGGATATGGTCACTTTACCTCAGGAGCCTAAATATGAGGATAGTAGTGACTATGCTATTTCATATTTTGGTAATGATACTGATCTGGAGAAGGTTGTTGAGGACGGTGAAACCAAGTATTACATTGCTACATGGAAATATGAAGGAAACTGTGGATCTGGTGGCTCCGAACCTGTACTGTATAAGCGATATGATGAGGATTCCTCTAGTGATACATTTGTTGTTAAATCATGGATTGATCCTGATACATTTCAGGTGATTAAAGAAGAAGAGTATATTGGCAGCGAGAAAGAATCCAACCTTCTGGTTAGAACCGTGTACGAAATTGAGGCGGAAGATTTAGATTTTGATGAAGTGAAGGATAAGTTTTCTTTTGACTATGACGTCGAAGTTCGAGAGATTGATTTCTTTGGCAGAATATCCGATAACAGTCTATATCTCGATGAAATGCGTGCTTACCTTGAGGATGTTGGATCTTATGTCTTAGTCTCCTCGAATCTTGAAATGGTACGTGCCGGTTCACAAAGCATAGATAGGGTAATCTCAGGAGTTGAATATTACTATGACCGGGACTTTTACCCTGAAGGAAAGATAGGTGATGATTTATACGGGGAGTTTACTCGTCAACATGAGGATAATATGGTCTCTTTACCTGACATGGAGTTTTATTACTCGACTGATTATAAAGAGACTTCTGTTAATGTGGCGGCGTATTTTGACGGATTATCAGAGGATGAATTACTGGATATATACATAGGTGATTCGGGATATGAGGAAGTTAGCGGCTATGAAGTTGTTGTTGACGGTAAGGAGCTTGATGCAAGTATATATGAAGTTGAGCTTGAGACAATCGTTGAAGTGGAAAACTCTGCTGATAATGACTCTTCAGGTGAGGAAGATGTGTGGGATTCTGAATATAGTATTTATGTTGCAATATTCGAATACAAAGGAACTTCTTATTCTGTTTTAGTTGATTCTTATGGCGAGTCTCTTGATGTAAATGACGTTTTAAAGTTTGATTCGTACAATACTGGAACGGAAAGTGGACTCAATGGTGTTATGAGTATTATTAAGGATTATGTCTATAGTGGCAGGTAAATATTGATCTGATTGGTATGGAAGGATGCTGCGGGATGTTATTTCCTTGCTGATAGGATTATATAATCCTTATGTCTTTTCTCCGTTTCTGCATTTCCGTAGATATTCTGGAGTGGCTTTTGCAATGATTTGAGGGTCAGGTTTTCTGCAAAAATGTAAATTACTCCTTCAGGCCTTGTATGATTGTAGGCTTGAGTTAGTATCTCCTTAATCTCTTCCGGGCAATTTGATGATATGGTAATGAGTATCATACTGTAGTCATAATCCACGATTTGATCTAGGTTATGACTTCCCCATGCAGTTACTCTTGAATTTGATGAAAGATTCATGATCGAGAGAGCGACTGCCCTCGGGTCGATATCTACAGCGTGTATCTCGGATTCGGGATATTTAATGGATGCCAAAATGGAAAGGATTCCGTTTCCACAGCCAACATTCAATATTTTGTTGGGTTTGAGGTCGTCTGGGAGTTTTTGGGCTAGGTATAGGATTCCCTTGTGTGTCTTTTTATAGCTTGACACCCCTGGATAGGTATAATATTCCAGTTTTTTGCCGAGGAATGTTACGCTGACCTTTTTTAGCAGATCTTGCTTTAGATTTATGTCAAAACAGATTTTCTCCATTGCTTGGAATTTCTGTAAAAAAGATTTACCGAGCTAATTTTTTCTTTATATTAAAATATTTTCTTGCCCATAAACCTCGTGTCTTTTCTAGTCCTCTTACTATCCTGTATTTCGCAGAAAGCGGGAGGTCGTACCCTTTTATTACATCTTGTCTGAACCCCCCGAAACTCTTTTTGAAGAATGTGAATCCTGACCAAGGATGTTTGGGATCGTCTGTCGGGGCAATTCCCCAAAAATCGAAATATGACAGACCTTCTGCCTTTGCGTCTCTTATGATTTGCCAAATTAGAGCGTGAGCAGGAAAAGTATTTTTTATCTCGTTGGTGGATGCGGCATGAAGGTAATTTGCCGTATCTCCGTAAAAAGGTATGAGTGCTGTTGCAAGAACCTTTCCATTCAAGTGTGACCAGTAAATCCTGTATTGTCGATCCTCCGCGAAAGCCTTCATTTGCTTAATATAGTAGTCTTTTTCATGTGGAACGAAGCTTTGTCTTTCTACTGTTTCCATAAATAAATCCCAGAATTTATCGAAGTCAGAAGGATCTATACTGGATTCTACTTTGATGCCCTCTTTTGCAGAACGTCTTATTGCGTAGCGGGTATTCTTTTTCATTCCGGAAAGTAGGTCTTCTTCATCTGGCGTGATGTCGAGAATCCACTTGTGCTGTGCCTGTGAATGTGTCGAGGATTTGATCATTCCTAGACTTTGAAATATCTTGTTGTTTTCTGGTTCGTCAAGGACCAAAGGGTCCATGCGTACGAATAAGGCGTTGTTCTTCCGGCCAAGATTTGAAAGATAATCGAGTAATAACGGCATGATATCGGCATATTCCTCCCAATTAATTACAGGCCCGTTTGAGGTGTAAATATGAGTGCGCATTTTTGTCGGAAGTACGTGGCACAGGCATCCTCCCGTTAGTTCGTTGTCCTTGAAAATTCCAAGGTTCCAGACTTTTCTTCCTAAAGATCTGTGAAAATTACCCCAGTTCCATGACTGCATGAATACGGACGGAGATTGCTTTGTCATAAAGTCCTCCCAGATGTTCCTGTCTGATATCTCTTTGATGGTGTAATTAGCCATGACAAACCTTTTCTATTAATGTTTTTATGGAATGATTATAGTGAATTATTCAATAGTTTGCCAACACGAACAGCATCTTGTTCTGAGACATTGATAGCTGTAGGAAGGTTAAGACTTTTTTGGGCGGTTCTCTCTGCTATCGGGCAGGATCCTTTGATATATTTGAATTTCTCAGGTGTTTGATCTGCTAAATGAATAGCATTGTTGTACCAGTTTCCAAGTATGATTTTGTTTTTCTTGAATTCGTTTGAAATTTCTTCTGGATTGTTTACTTTTAGAGGAAATCTTAGAAATATGTGGTTGGGCGAAATTATTTGAAGTTTTTCTGGCAGTATTCTGTTGTAGATTTGAGCGATTATTCTGCTATGACGGTTGTATCTTGCAAGTTTGCGAAACTGGACTCTCAGCATTATAGCCTGGGCGTTTGATAGACGTCTGACATATGGTTTATCTAGGTTAATTTTCGAAGGGTCCGCTGTGTGCTGAAGTATTCTGAAAAGCCTAAGTAACATGATAAAACCCTTTCCCATAGATAGTTTTGAGGGTCTCCCGCTTTTTGTTTTTATATTGGGAAGGTAATATGTTCGGTTTATAATTGTCCACAGAATCGGGTGAACGATCGCCCTAAAAATGTTAAAGATGGATTCTCCTTGTAAGTCGTTGTAATTTTTCTGTAATATCTTGGATATTTCGGAATCCTTTGACAGTGCCATTCCACCATATGTGCACGAAATTACTTTATCCTGTCCAAAACTGAGTATGGCGGCATCACCCCACTCACCTATTTTCTTGCCTTTGTACTTTGCCCCGAGACTGTGTGCACAGTCCTCAATCAAAAAGACTTTGTCTTTTGGTTGTCGTTTACTATTTATTTTTTTCAACATCTCACAGATCTGATCGATTTCTGCCGGTTGACCAAATGTGTGTTGAATAATTACAGCTTTTGTATTTGGAGTAATGGCTTTTTTTATAAGAGTCGCGGTTGTGTTGTATGATTTTGCTTTAATGTCGACGTAGATAGGAGTTGCTCCGGACCAGATTATTCCCGTGGGAACAGCTGCGCATGTGTAGGCCTGAGTTATTACCTCGTGTTTGTCTGTTGTCCCTATCGCCTTCAGGACGGAATATATTGCTCCTCGTCCTGAATTGTATGTGTAGGAATTACTAACATGAAAGTATTTTGCGAAGGCCTTCTGGATTCTGCTGACGTCGTTGTTGTTCCACTTGACTCCCCATCTCCATGGTGAAAACAGGAGTTTGAGCGCCGTCCTTATATCATCACTTTCAGTATTTGGAGAGGATGCTATAGATATTGCCTGATGACGTGATGAAGATATAGTTTTTTTCTTCATGATGGGTATTGTATCAGTCTTTTTTTCCTTTAGTCAAAGAGGATTTTTTCCTTTGTGAAATTGGGTTTTGCTTCAGTGACGAGGTAGTCTTGAACCAGCGCGGAGTTCTATACTGTGTAAAACTTGCGGGGGATTTTCGTGGGTTATAGTTTCTGAATGCCATGGTTTATATTATACCTGATTTTGCCGATGTAACGGGAATTGTGATACACTCTGGAGGAAGTTTATTCATGAGAAATAATGAAATGTATGAGAAATTATTTAATGAGGGTATTGACCAATTCAAGGGAAAGAAGAGGTTAAACCTTTTTAGAACAATTGAAAATTTTGCCAAGAATCAATTCAAGAATAACGATATATTTTCTGATGACAGAAATTCTTTCGGTAAAGAAGAAGCTGTGGACAAGATTCTTAGGGTTGCTCTTGATAGTGATTGGAAAGGAATTAAAGAGTATACGGATGAGTTCTATAAGTACTATGAAATTGCATCCAGGTATCAGCATTTCGTTGAAGAACTTGTCTGTATTGCATTGGAAAAACTGGACCACGGTTTTTCTGATTTCGACAAAACCCTGATAATATATTCTGCAAGGATTAGTGAGGCCTATGACAAGTACTATGTTGCTTGGCTTAAAGCGGTAAGAAACTCAGAGGCTGCAAAGGAGATTGAAAGACGGCTCATTGACCAGGAAGGTTCTCTTAAGAATGAAATTGAGACAAAAAAGCTAGACAGCAGATATACTATTATCGATTTTGATTACAGTAATGACCTTTGTGACATACCCTACGGGGTATATTTCAAAGATGAGCTGGTGCCTATTTTAGGACTGTTCGATCAGATGTGTGATCGTTTGGAGAGTGTTCCTGGTATCACTGAACAGCAGGAGCGAGTAATTGTTTATCTTAGACAGTATAGGAAATGCCTTTCTTTAAAAGATAAATCCTTGCTTGAACCCGAATGGAAGAAATTAGATGAGATTTGGATGGATGTGAAGTATCCCCTTCAGGTTATTCATGATATTGAATATGACTATGGCGATCCTCTTCGTGTCAAAGTAATTCCTGCCTATACCATTAGGTTTCTTGATGATAAGTATATTGAAGAAAATCAAAAGATAAAAGAAATCCAGAAGATGCTGGTGGATTATTTCAAAAAAAGAAAGACCGACATAACCCAAAAGTCAATTAAAGCTTTCGAAAATTCCTGGGCGGCTATGTATTATGTTCCCTTTCAATCGAGCTCCAGGATTCAGTTTAGATCAGCAGGTCAAAGCATACCGAATCGTACGGAGGTAAAGTTCAAGAAAGGAACCAAGATCTACTTTGATCCTGTGACAATGGATCAGAGGAAAAAACAGGTTTATGATGCAATGGAGAAAGTTGTCGATAGTTCTCTCATTGACAGATACAAGAAAAAGGTTGATAGCCTAATGTTTATGATATATCTTGTCTCTGGACATGAGTTGGGTCACTCTATTTATCACACAGAACTTCTCAAGGGCGTAGTTGATAGTCAGATGATTAGTTTGAGTGAGGAAACAAGAGCTGATCTATGTGGTTATTCAGTTATGAACATGTATCTGAGATCTGGTAGAAGTAAAGAAAAGGAGATTCAAAGAGCTCTTTTTTCAGCAGTCGCATTTGATATGAGAAGATTTGTATTCTGGGATAGCGAGGTTATGCTTCCCTACAGAAACAGTGCAGTGAACGTATATAAGACCTGTGAGAAAACTGGCTATTTGAATATAATTAATGACAGATTGGTTGTTGATGAATCAAAGACCGAGAAGGTATTGGAGTGCCTGCAGAATCAATTTGAAAGGATTCTCGGTTATATCGACGCAAAAGACCGTGAAGGATTTGAAAGTGAATATGCTCAGATAACAGAAGAAAGCGAGATCATAGCATGGATGAGAAAGAAGCTGTTTAAGAGTTCAAAATAGTTCTATTTAGTGTGTTACCGGTACAAAAACAAATCCTGGGTATGTCTCTTCAATATATTCATCTTCACCTGTCCTCTCTACTCTTCTGATGTCTCTTGCCTGAGAAGGAAAAACCATAATTCCGCCAATAGATAATGACTTGATAAGATCGGTGGGGCGCTCTTTGAAAGCGGCACCAGAAATGATTCTGTCATACAGCTTGTTTTCATCTAGATTCTTGGAAAAATCATGCTTGTATAGATGGATTTTTTTACGAAGATCGGCTGGAAGATTTTCTTCAAGTTTTCTCTCTCCAAAGTCAGCTATTTGTGGGACTATTTCATATGCATATACTTTTCCACAGCTCTTGTTTGAGGATTTTGGATTTGGGCATGCAATTTTGGCAAGAATTGCGGTTTGCCAGCCGGAACCGTAGCCTATTTCGAGTATCTTGTTTCCCGCCCGTGGTTTTAGGAGCTCTATCATAAAGGCGATGGTAAGTGGCTGTGAGGTCGTTTGACCATGTTGCAATGGTAACGGTGCATTCAATGAGTCGTACGATTTGTGTCTTTCTGGTAGAAATCCAATCCTTGGTGTGTCTTTGAAGGCATTGATTATCTCAGGCGTTATGAGATAGCCTTCCTTTATGAGCCTTTGAATAAGTTTTTGATAGTTATCCATTAATTTTTTCTGCTATATTTTGGGCTCTTTTTATCTGTTTCATGTTGGTGATATCAGCGAATCTTAATTGTAGTATACCCGATTGTTTAATTCCGTACACCTCTCCTGGACCTCTGTTTTTGAGGTCATATTCTGCTACCTTGAAGCCGCTGTTGTTTTTGCAAAAGTATTTTAATCGGTCTATTCTTGTTTTGTCAGTAGCATCTGTAAAAAGGAAACAATACGACTGTTGATCACCTCGACCTATTCGGCCCCTGAACTGATGGAGCTGAGCGAGCCCGAATCTTTCGGCATTTTCAATTATCATTATTGTCGCGTTTGGAACATCAATCCCAACCTCCACTACCGGAGTTGCCACGAGTATATCGAATTTCTTGTCTTTAAATTGGTTTAAAATGGTATTCTTTTCCTCCTCCTTCAGCTGTCCGTGAACCAGTCCTAGACGTAAATCTGGGAAAACATCTTTACTGAGTCTTTTGTATTCCTCCTTGGCGGCTTTGGCCTCAACCTTTTCAGAGTCTTCTACCAAAGGACAAATAATAAATGCCTGGTCGTCTTCCTTTTCGATTCTGTCTTTTATCCATTTGTATGAGTCCTGTCGTTTATCCTGAGGTATCAGGTATGTTTTTATCGGTTTTCTTCCCTTTGGCATTTCATCAAGAATGGAGACATTTGTTTGTCCGTAAAGGACCAGAGTTAGGCTTCTTGGGATTGGAGTTGCTGTCATTGTCAAATAGTGGGGTGACCTGTTGCCATTTGTCTGGCCCAGTTTCTCGAGGGTTTCTCTCTGCTCTACTCCGAATCTGTGTTGTTCGTCAATTATTATGAATGCAGTGTTGATAGGAAGCTCTTGCTTGTAAATTAACGCATGTGTTCCGATAATTATTTGTGGTGAATTGCCGACCTCACCTTTTGAGTCGGATGTTAATAGCTGTATGGGGATAGTAATATCACCATCATTGAGAGTTTTTGAAATGGTCTGGTAGTGCTGCTGAGCCAAGATCGTAGTTGGAGCCATTATTACTGTTGAAAAGCCTTGGTCGTACGTTGCAACGGCTGCTGCTAATCCAACAATTGTTTTTCCTGATCCGACATCTCCATTAAGAAGGCGATGCATGGGTTTTTCCTCGTTAAAGTCGTTGAGGATTTCATTGATGGCGTTCTCTTGTGATCCTGTAAGCTCAAATTCTAGAGAATCAAGTAATTTCCTTACAAGAAGAGAATTGATGTCGGATTTTATCTTTATTGCGTCGTATTTGTTCTTTTTTTCGAAGAACTTCTGTGCTTGTATTTGGATATTAATGAGCTCGTTTAATCCGAGCCTTTCCTGAGCGTCTTTTATGTCTTTTTCTGATTCAGGGAAATGTATCTTCTCTATTGCAGATGAAAGAGGAATAACCTTTTCCTTTTTTTGTATCTGAAATGGTATAAAGTCTTCCACAATGTCTGGAATATGATTTTGTAGAGGTTTTATCCTTGCTCTTAGCCATTTTGATGACACCCCGTATGTCTCTGGATAAATTGGGGTAAGTTTTCCCAGATGAGTAGTTTCGTCTGAGGCCTTTTCGTATTGTGGATTCGAAAGATTTCTTCCCCATTTGGTGCTGAGTTTCCCATTAAAAAGAAATGTTTCACCTCTCTTGAGGGTTTTGGTTAGAAACGGCTGATTGAACCAGACTGCTGTAATTCTGCCGGAGTGATCAGATAAGGTCGCCTTGGTAAGCCATTTTCTTGAGCGAGTTCGAGAGTTGGTTATACTTTCGATTGTGGCCATAATTGTCCCCTCGCCTTTCACTATTAGCTCGGTGATTGAAATAATATCGCTTGTGTCAGAATATCGGAATGGGAAATGATGGAGAAGATCATGTAGGGTTTCTATTCCGAGACGTCTAAGTTTTTCCTCATATCTAGGGCCGACTAAAGGGAGATTTGTAACTGGGTCTGTACCTGAATAAGAAATACTCATTGAGAGTAATTATATCGCAAATGTGTTATTCAGGGGATTTAGAAAATCTCGAGAATAGGCACAAGTACTATTCCTCCAATTATTACAATGGCAAGAATGTATGTGAATATTTTGAGTAGAACATGTCTCTTCAGAATTGTTGGTTTTTTCATTGTTTTATTGATTGTATTTTAGTTATCTTTTTTCCTGCTCTAAGGATGAGACCATCTTTTGGAATTGATATTATGGCTATTTTGTCGGAGATTTTTTTGTCGTCTACAGTTACGGCTCCCTGCTCTATAAGTCTTTTTGCCTGACTGTTGCTGTCGGTGAAATGTGTGTGTATTGTAAGAAGATCTATGATGGAACATTTTTTTTGATCTACAGTGGTGACAGGAATGTCTGATGATGTGGTTTCACCCTGTTTCTGAAATACCTTCTCGAAGTACTCCTGAGCCTTTTTAGCCACAGCTTCTCCTTTGTGTTCGGTTGTGATTTCTAGGGCAAGCTGTTTCTTTAGGTCCATCGGATTTACTTTGTCGTTTTTCATGTCAGTTTTCATCTTTTCTATCTTCTCTATGGGTACATCAGTCAATATTTCAAAGGCTGGGCAAATCAACTCGTCGGTGAATGCCATGACTTTTCCGTACATGTCCTCTGGGGAGTCATCTAGAGTTATCATGTTACCTCCGGTCTTACTCATCTTCTTTCCTGAAGAATCCGTAAGAAGTTTGTTTGGAAGGACAACTTTCTCTTTGTTTAGATGCTTAAGTACAAGATCCCGTCCGCAAATCATATTGAAAACTTGGTCGTTACCTCCGACTTCGACGTCAATATTCATTCGAACTGAGTCGTAGCCCTGCATTAGAGGGTACATAAATTCATGAATAAATATTGGTCGATCCTCATTAATACGCTTCTGAAACATATCCCGTTTTATCATTTGCTGTACTGTGAATTCTGAAGCAAGCTCGATAACATCCTGAAAATTCATTTTGTCAAGCCACTGTGAGTTGTACATTATTTCTACCGGATTTTTCTTGTTTTTGAAGTCGAGTATCCTACTAGCCTGCTTTTGGTAGAGCTTGAGATTCTTTTTCACTTGCTCTTTAGTTAATTTTTGTCTGGCCGCCGATTTATCTGTGGGGTCTCCGATCCGAGCGGTAAAATCTCCAATTAGGAATATGACTCTATGGCCAAGTTGCTGGAAATACTTGAGTTTTCTCATTCCAGCGGTATGACCGATGTGAAGTGTAGGAGCTGTCGGATCAAACCCCTGGTAAACATTTAGCCTTCTTCCGCTATTGAGCATTTTCTCGAGCATTTCTGCTGATGGGACTATCGTCTCTACAGCTCTTGTTGTTATCTCTTTTATAATCTGTGAGTCCTTTTTGATAGGATAAGTCTTAACTTTGATTGAGGCTGTTCGCTTGAGTTCCGGCAAATTATCTAAATCCAGGCTGGGTTTGGTCGAGTCTGCAATCGAAAATGTAAATTGGGGGTTTTTGGTGCCAAGGAATTTACTTATGAGGGATTTAATTTCGATGGCAATTTTCTTTATTTCTTTATCAGATTTATTACCGGTGTTGTCTATTGGAATAAAAATATTCTTTGTCTCTTCTGTTGTTTTACTTGTGTTGCTTTGGCGCCATACCCACTTTCTCGTAAGAATATGCTTCTCATCGGCGTATACTATTTCGTCCTCGGGTACTTTGATCTCGTTGTTGGAATTCATTTCTATAAACTTCAATTCGTTGAGGTTGGGTCCTACTGTTATATTGCCTGATATTTTGTCTAGATCATGTCCTCCTAGTGGAACAAGATATTTTAGAGAAACTGCGTTGTAAATATTGACTAAGGGATTTATGCTAGGGATCTCTTGTCTTTCGCGTACTCTTTTTAGAAGCGCAATGTGGGAGGGTGTTTCGTTATCTGGGTTGAGTCCTACCTTTTGAAAGGCCAAAACCCATTCACTATTTTCTTTTTTGCTGTTTTTTTCTCGGGCGCTTTGTTCGATTTGATTCCACAATATTTGATAAGTGTTATCTAGGGCCTTTGTATTGTCGATATTTCTTACTACTAAACAGCCTACGCTGGCCTTAGGGAATTTCTGGAGAATTTGTTTTGACAGGTTGAACACCTTGGGACTGGATTAATATTAGTGTAATGAGATTCTATATGATTTAGACACCCAGAAAAAGACCTATAAGGTTAAGTCCCTGGGACTGGAACCACAAAACGCCATTTTTTGTCTGCAAATTCTTCAGCGTAATCAATTCCAACTCTTGGGGTTGCAACTATCTGTGAAGAGAGGTCAATTCCCTCCTCTATCCAAAGTACTTCGCTGTTAAGGGGCAATCCATACATTGATTTATCAATCGCCAAAGCTTGAGTGAGTCTACCTGGACCATCAGAAATTACTTTTTTTGTAGAATTATAGTTACCGAATCTTCGTTCTTTCATTGTTTCGATACCAGTTTCGGGCTTAATGGCTCGGATCAGGATGCATTCAGGTTTATCTTTTTTTCCGGTTGTTACATTGAAAAGCGTATAAAGTCCATAAATAAGGTAAGCGTAAGCTCTACCTCCACTTTTAAATAAAATTTCTGTTCTCTTTGTTCTTCTTCCATCTATGGCATGGGATGCTTTATCAAGAGGGCCGATATAGGCCTCTGTCTCTACAATAGTGCCACCTGTTATTTTGCCATTAATACATGTAAAAAGTCGCCTTCCAATAAGATCTTTAGCAAGAGTAAGTGTGTCATTTTGTTGGTAGTAGCTGAGTGGTATGATCTGAGTGCTTGGCACTGAATTATATAGGTCTAAAATTTGGATATAAAAATTGTTATTCTGTTGTAAGGCCGGCCTTTTACCAGTCCTAAGGCCTAAAACCCTGTCTCTATCTCGAGTAACCGGTTGTACTTTGCCAACCTCTCTCCTCTATCCGGTCCCCCGAATTTCGTTTGCCACGATGAGCATCCCATTACTAAGTCTGCAATCAGGTCGTCGTTTGTTTCGCCGCCTCTGTGTGAGATCATGGTTGTAAAGTCGGCAGAATGTGCTAGATCAATTGCTCGAAGAGTTTCTGTTATCGAGCCAATTTGGTTGATTTTTATTAATACCGAATTAACTGCTTTGAGATCTATGGCTTTTTGAATTCTTTTGGTGTTTGTGGTAAGTAGATCGTCTCCGACAATTTGGTATTTGTGGCCTACTCTTTCAACGAGTTTGGTCCAGCTTTCCCAGTCTTCTTCAGCGAGGGTGTCCTCAATGGAAAATACCGGATATTTTGAGAGCCACTCTATCTGGAGGTCAAGCCACTCGTCAGAAGTAAGTACTTTGTTCTCTCGGCGTAGGTTGTATTTTCCGTCTTGATAAAATTCTGAGGCTGCGGCATCAATTCCAAGAAGTATTTCTTCTCCTGGTTTATATCCTGCTTGTTCGATTCCCAGGAGCATTATTTCGAAGGCTTCGGTGTTGGATTTTATCTCGCTGGGGGCATATGCTCCTTCAAATCCAACTGTAACGTCGTAGTTTTTTTTGTCTAGTACATCATGCGTTGCTTTGAAAATTTCGGCTCCCGATCTCAGGCTTTCTGCTACTGAGTCGAATAAGTCTATTCTTGGGATGATCATATATTCCTGAAAGTCCGTGGCCCAGTCGCCGTGTTTGCCGCCTTCCATTAGGAGTATTGAGAGTTGCGGAGTTTCAATACTTGTGGAACCTGTTATTTCTTTGAAATATTCAAATAGTTCGAGGCCTTTGGACTTGGCGGTTGCTTTGCAGAATGCCATAGATGCTGCGAGAATAGCGTTTCCTCCGAGGTTCGATTTGTATTCTGTTCCGTCCAGCTCGATAAGTTTTTCGTCGAATTCTTCCTGGGAGGAGAATTCTTGTCCTACGACAGCGTCGGCAATTGTTGTCCTCAAATTTGTTACTGCTCTGGACACTCCCTTTCCGAAATATCGATTAGGTTCATTATCTCTTAACTCGTGTGCTTCAGTGGATCCTGTTGATGCTCCTGAGGGTACTGCACCCGTTCCAGATGAACCATCCTCAAGTGTGATTTTAGCCTGAAGTGTTGGTACTCCACGGGAGTCCAGGATTTCAAGAGCTTTTACTGATTTGATCTTCATCTAGACAGGTTTAATGAAACTTTAATAAGTACAGTATAGCATAACAGTATGTTAGAAAAATTGTCATGAATATAACCCGAAATTGTGATACTATACCCCATAGTGCCCCAACTACATTCTGTTTATTGATAGTAAATTCGTTTTAGGGTTTTACAAATGGGACAAACAGCAGTTGATTGTCAGACCGGGTTCAGATACTCGACATCGCCGCCATCAGACGAGGCCGTTGTAACTGATCGGCCTTTTGATTTTCTATGGGATCCGAGATCTATTGATCATATATATCGAGTGCCGGATAGTGATTTATGTCCGGGAGTGACCTATGTTCTTTTGGATGGGGAAGAGTGTTCTCCGGCCAGTAGAGGTGATCGGTGTGGTATTCTTCCAATGGTTGTCTTAGGTAGAGATAGTGATTTAGATACCAGAAATGTATTTGCAATGTCTCTTGCAGATATTGGCTTTCGGGGTGTTCAGTATTCTGCTTTTACGGTTTGGGGAGTCGGTGTTCCTTCTTTTGGGCAGAATTTGCATTGGGGAAGGATTGGTGCGCAGTATAGTTTCCTTATGGATTGCAGGAGTTATGCTGGAGACGGTTTGGTAACTATGGAACTTGATCTTCTTAATTTTGCGACTAGTTGGACTTCTCGTATACAGGAGCTTATTGCTGGTCAGAATCTTATGAATACAGTAATACCTCCGAATGATAGTCGTGCGTATATTTCTCCTGATGATTAGGCGTCTGTTACTGTTCCGGCAGAGATTGTAGCCTAGAAATTCTTGCTTCGGGTTTTATTCGGTGGTAGAATGAGTATTTATGAAAACGTCACAAACCTCATTTATCCCATCGAGTCGTGATTCCCGGGATCAGTCCAAAGATTCCAGTATCAATGATAAGAATGTTCCTCTTGCTGCTAGAGTCAGGCCACAGTCGCTCGATGATTTTGCCGGGCAAAAACATCTCGTTGGTTCCAACGGTCCTATCAGGAATCTAATCAAATCAGGAAAGATTTCGTCGATGATCTTTTGGGGGCCGCCTGGGTCAGGGAAGACAACTCTTGCAAGAATTATTGCCAATCGAGTAAAGGCTCAATTTGTTCAGCTTTCAGCAGTAAGTGCTGGTAAGGCAGATGTTAGGAAAGTAATTGAGCTTGCAAGACAGACAAGTAAGGCTTATGAGGGACGCAAAACAATCCTTTTTCTCGATGAAATTCATAGGTTTAACAAGGCTCAGCAGGATTTTCTTCTTCCCTATGTTGAAGATGGAACGATTATTTTAATAGGAGCCACGACAGAGAATCCCTCTTTTGAAGTAATTTCGGCCTTACTTTCAAGGTGTAGGGTTTTTGTGTTGGAACGGCATAAAGATGACGATCTAAAATTGATCTTGGAGCGAGGAATTGATGATTTAAAAAAGAAACATGCTCTCAAGGATATAGATTTTGAGAAAAAGGCTGTTGAGGTTCTTGTTGAGGGGAGTAATGGAGATCCCAGAACACTTCTGAACGCTCTGGAAATGGCTGTTAATCTTGCTATTCCTGGGGTGGGCAAGAAATCTAAATCGTCCCAGAATATTAAAATTTCATTAAAAAATATTGAGGATGCCCTTCAGCATAAAGCTCTACTTTATGACAAAGCCGGAGAGGAGCATTACAATATAATTTCCGCATTGCATAAGTCTATGCGCTCTTCAGATGAGAATGCGTCGCTGTATTGGCTGGCAAGGATGCTTGAGGCCGGTGAAGATCCTCTGTATGTTGCGAGGAGGATGTTTCGTTTTGCCGCTGAAGATGTTGGAAATGCTGATCCTCAGGCTACAGTGTTGGCTGCTGCAGTTTTTGAGGCATGTGAAAAGATTGGTATGCCGGAATGTAATGTGCATCTTGCTCAGCTTGCTTTGTATCTTGCAAATGCGCCGAAAGATAATTCTGCATATGTTGGATACGGCCGTGCTTCCAAGGATGCTCAAGAGACTTTGAATCTTCCAGTCCCAATGCATCTTCGAAATGCGGTTACACCTCTGATGGAGAAGGTTGGTTATGGGAAAGGGTATATCTATGATCATGATGTAAAAGGGAAAAAGAGCGGTCAGCAATGTTTACCTGACGAGCTTGTTGGTAAAAAGTACGTGTAATTAAGTCTTTAGTTTACTGAGATCTATCTGAAGCAATAGTACCGTAGCTTACTATGTTGTCTGTATTTTCAGAGGCGAAATCCAGCATGCTTTTAGTGTCCGGGAAAACTGCTATTCCAAATGTGGTTTTAGTGTCTGGGGTGGTGCTTATCCAAAATTCACCGGTTTTTCTTGCAAGATGTCCGTCAGTAGGGACTTTTTCTAAAGTCCTTGTACGTTTTTCTTCCCTTATTTGACCATCGACCTCGTGGGTTTTGGTTACAGTGATTTCCGGAATATTACCTGTTTGGCCAAATTCTGCGGGTTCGACCGTGTAAGTAGTCTCAACATTGGCCTGTTCTACAGGATGGTAACCGGATTTGTCTCTCTGTAGCATATAAAACCCTGGTTTTTCGTTTGGGTGATGATGTACTAGCATAAGACAGGTCTGATGTAGACCCAGAATTTCCATCTCTTTTTCTGTTACTGGTTCTTCTCTAGTAGCAAATGCCTCTTGTAGTGAGACCCTTGGGGGGATACCTTCCAAGGGGCCAGTCGCCGGTTTTTCTGTTTCAGGTTGTCCGTTTGGAATTGTTAGCTCTCCTGTCATAGTACCATCAATATATAACTCCTGATGTTTTGTGTCCAGATTCGATAGTTGTCGTGTATAATTAGCTCATGATTGATTCTCATGCCCATCTCCATCACCCTCAGCTGGCTAATGATCTGGAGGGCGTTATCAAAAGATTTGCTGAAGAAGGAGGGAGTTATATTGTTAATAGTGCTATCGATCTCGAATCCTCGCATATAGTTCTAGAGCAGGCAGGTAATTACCATGAGATTTTGCCTACTTTGGGAATTCACCCTGAGGTTCTTGTTCCTGGTTCGGATGTGTACATTTCCTCTGTAAATGAAGGTTGGATAAAGAAGAACATTGATGTCCTGGAAGGCCTTATTGCCAAGCATCCCGAAGTAACCGCTATAGGTGAATGCGGTCTTGATTACTACTGGGTTAAATCTGAGCGGCTATCAGGTTCCTCAGAAATCTTCAGTAAACAGAAGTTGCTTTTTACAAAGCAGATTGAGCTTGCTTTGAAATTTGGTCTTCCAATGATTATTCATTGTCGGGATGAAAATGGTGATAAACAGTGTGAGGCAGAGATTTTGGAGATTCTGGCAAAAGAAGGAAAAGGACATATTCGAGGTATTTTCCATAGTTATACCGGCTCAAAGAGTTATCTTGAGGATATTTTGGCTCTGGGTTACTATGTGTCGTTTAACGCTATTCTGACTTACAAAACAGGTGAAAGTGTGCGGGAGTTGTTGGATATGGTACCGGATGAACGTCTGCTTATCGAGTCAGATGCTCCTCTTCTCTCCCCTCAGAAAAGAAGGTCTGCTGGTATAAAGATAGGAGAGCCGGCTTTTGTTGATGAGGTAGCCGACTTTATAGCTAAGAGGAAATCATATACAAAAGAAAAATTGTGGAGTATTGTAGAATCGAATTTTAAAAGATTGTTTGCTATAAGTCAGTAGAATTTGTAATTTATTAACATAATATTCGTTTACAGTTAGAGAATAGCTGTCCAGAGAAGAATAATTTGTTTTACTAGAGGGTTAACATATGAATTTACTAGTACGTGGCGGTGGAAAACTTGCTGGAACTGTTGTACCCAGCGGTAATAAAAATGCAATACTTCCTATTCTTTGCTCTACTCTGTTGACGAAGGAGAAGGTTTTACTTAGGAATGTTCCTGATCTTACTGATGTAGACAAGCTTGTTGAGATAATGAAACAGCTTGGATCCAAGATCAGTTGGGATAAATCTGCACAAGTATTAGAAGTCATGAATGATGAGATATCACTGGATAGATTCGACGGTTGTTTGCCCATGGGTATGAGAGCATCGGTTTTGTTATTTGCTCCATTGGCTTTTAGAGGAAAGACGTTAAAAATTGGAACCAAGATTGAGGGGTGTCAGCTCGGAATCCGTGAGCTTGATACCCACTATAGAACGCTTAGAGCACTTGGAGCTGAGGTAAACGTGGGTCATGGTAGCGTTGAGATCAAATTGAAGGATCGGTTCATTGGAGGGGAGCATTGGGAAGACTATATGAGTGTTACTACTACTGAGAATTTCATAATGGCAGCCTGCTGTGCCAAGGGAAAATCTGTTCTGATGAACGCTGCCAGTGAGCCTCATGTGCAGGATTTGGCTAATTTCCTGAATTCCATTGGAGCAAAGATATCTGGAATTGGTACTTCTCGGCTTGAGGTAGAAGGCGTGGGTTCACTTGGTGGAGGAGAACATGAAATTATTTCGGATCATCATGAAATTGCAACGTTTTTGGCACTTGGTGCCATGACTGGGGGAAGAGTTGAGGTAGAAAAATCTCTACCGGAGCATTTTGGCCTTATTAATAACTCTTTTAGAAAGCTCGGTGTTGAGGTTGAGTACCATGGAGATAAGGCATTTGTTAGTGAAGGACAGAAACTTGAGGTTCAAATACCTGATACGAAACATTTTGTTCCTAAGATAGAAATTCATCCCTGGCCATACTTTCCTACTGATCTATTGCCGCTAATGGTGGCACTAGCTACAAGAGCGAAGGGTCAAATCATGTTTTGGAATAAAATGTATGAGGGGTCATTGTTTTGGGTGTCCCAGCTCTCTGCCTTTGGTGTAAAGTCATTGATATGCGATCCCCATAGGGCTCTTATTTGGGGTGGTCTTCCACTCTATCCCGCAATCATTGAGGCGCCGGACATAATTCGTGCTACTGTTGCTATGTTTATGATAGCGCAATCAATTGATGGGGAAAGCACGATTGTGAATGCGGATCCAATTAAGAGAGCTCATCCAGAATTTGAGGAAAAAATGATATCATTAGGCGCAGATGTAGCTTGGGTTTAGTATCATGATGGATAAGAAGTATAAAGAATTTTCTTCAAAAATAGATAGCACGAAGACTAAACTGGAACAGCCGTTGGCCGGGTGTACTACTGTTGGTATAGGTGGTACTGCAGATTTACAGTATTTCCCTGAAAATAGTGGCGATCTGAGTGCTGTCTGTGAAATGGCCTTTGACCAAGACATTCCAATTACTGTTATCGGCGGTGGGAGTAATATCCTGATTTCTGATGATGGGTTGCGAGGTCTTGTTGTGGTCAATGTTAACGGTAACTATTCTATTGGAGGGGAATCTAAAAGAAAGGGAAAGACCAAGTCTCTGGCACGCTGGTCTATTGCTGATAGTGCTACCAAAAGGTATGATTTTGAGGATTTGGACTATGATGAATCTGACTGTAGAAGAGTTACCGTTGAGGTTGATAGTGGCACCAGACTTCAACAGTTTCTTTATGAGATGCTAGATCATCATGTTACCGGGCTTCAATGGTTTTCCGGTATTCCAGGGACTATTGGAGGAGATGTATTTAATAATCTACATGGAGGTACACACTTTTTTAGTGAGGTTGTTGATTATGTAGAAGCTCTGACCCAGGAGGGAGAAGTGCGAAGATACTCTGTTGAGGAAATCAAGCCAGATTATAACTATACGATTTTCCATAAGAATAAAGAAATAATACTCAAAGCAGGGCTTAGTCTTTTTTTTGGAGATTCAAATAAGGCCAGATATGTTGCTGATGAATGGAGAAAACGAAAGCAAGAGGTTCAACCTCAGAAAACGCCTGGTTGTATTTTTGCAAATATTTCCAATGAGCAGAAAGAAGCATATGGCTATCCTACGACTTGTGTGGGATACATAATAGAGCATGTTCTTAAGATGTCGAAATATCGGGTAGGAAACGCCATGATATCTGAGAAGCATCATAATTTCATTGTTACAGAAGGTAAATGCAGTGCCTTGGATTATCTTCAGGTAATAAGAGATATCACCAAAGCAGCCAAGGATGATCTTGATATAGACCTCGTAACCGAAATAATACCTCTTGGCTTCACTGATGATGAACTTGAGGGAGTAAATTTTCCAACTAGGTAATGCTTTCAAGGCAAGAAATATCCAAAATCGATATTGATAAGCTGAGTAAGGTTCATTTCATTGGGATACTCTCCCCTTTTAGCAGTTTTGCAGTTACAGTCTTGCTAAATAGGGATGTGAACGTGACGGCCTCTGAGTATGAACAGGGCGATCCCAAACGCAAAGACTGGGAGGATAAAGGAATTTTATATCCTGGAGGTCACAATGCTGACTATGTGACTAAGGATTTGGATTTGATCGTTTACCCTAATGGACCGATTCCAAACAATCCAGAGTGTATGCGTGCTGATGAAATTGGTATTCCGGCAATTACTCTTGGACAAATGGTGGGACTTATAAGCCGGGGAATGAAGACTATTGCCGTGGCGGGGACTCATGGAAAAACTACTACAACGGCATTAATTACTTGGATGATGAAGGAGACCATCGGGGAACCGAATTTTATCTTTGGAAACGCTCCTGATTATATTCTTGGAATGAACAAAAACTGGAATGTAAATCCCGATAGTGAGTATCTTGTTTTGGAAGCGTGTGAGTATAAGCGTCAGTTCCTTGACCGGTCGCCCGTCCCCTATATTTCAGTCATTACTCATATTGATCTTGATCATACTGATTACTACAAGGATCAGGACGACTACAATTCTGCCTTCACTGAGTTTCTAGAAAATACTACGGGGTCAATAGTAATTGACAGATCTAGAAAAAATGAGAAAGCCGTACTTTCTAGTCTTCGAACAAATGCCAAGGTTTATGATGCTTCAGAATATCGAAGGAAATATCCTGAAATTGAATCGAAAACTCTATATGGAGAACACAACTATGAGAATATGCTCAGGACTTTAATTACTGGAATTTCAGTTGGAATAGAACCAGACGAAGCTTTATCTGCTATTGCGTCTTTTCCGGGAGTAACTCGCAGATTTGAATTTGTAGGAGAAACTTTTCGTGGAGCAAAAGTTTTTAATGATTATGCCCACAATCCTCAGAAGGTAGAGGCATGTATTGGGGGTGCACAAAAGGCTTTTCCCGGGAAAAAGATTGTTCTGGTTTTTCAACCGCATAGTCATGAGAGATCTCATACTTTTCTGAATGAATTTGGGGAAGCTATTAAAAATGCTGACGTTGTTGTTGTTCCAAATATATATACTGATAGGAGGGAAACAAAAGAACAGATAGCCATGATTTCTGGTAAGGAGTTTGTTGACTCGTTGGAGTCAGCCAACCCCGGCAAGCCTATCTATTACACTGGCGGTATGGAAAATCTAGCTGAGAAAATAGCGGATATTGATGAAGGTGCCGGAATGGTTTTTGTTCTTGCAAGCGCCGGAGATTTGCCTGATGTGATTCCTCAAATTATTGAAAAAGGACCAGAGCATTGTGATTAGTTGCTATTTCGACTTGCCGATTTCCTTTACATATCTTTTGAATTGATAACCCTCGTCTTTATAATTTTGGAAAAGGGTGAAACTGGGAGATGCTGGTGATAGGAGGCAGATGTTACCTCTATCGGTGTTCTTGTAGCACATTTCAATGGCCTGCTTCATATCTGAGGCTTCGAATTTCTTGATATTGTGTTTTGGGGCGGATTTCTCAATTTCTGACCAAATTTTAGCACCAGTATCAGGGAATATGATGACATTTTCTATAGAGCTTTCAGCTATTTTCTGGCCTAATTCTGAGAAGTCCAGCCCCCTATCAAATCCTCCGACAATGATTGTCTGAAGTTTATCTCCAAATGTATTTATTGCTTCGATTGTTGCTTGAGGTATTGTTGCTATGGAGTTGTTGTAGAATTTGATTCCTTTGTACATACCTGCCGGTTCCATGCGGTGTTCCAGCGGTCGGAATTCCTTTATTCCTTCAGCTATATTTTTGTATGGTATACCGAGCAATTGACCTATTATGATTCCGGGCATTACATTGAGAAGGTTAAACCTTCCAAGTAACGGTATTTCCGTCGTAGAAATAACTTTGTGAGGTCTGCGACCTGTATTTTTTATGAATAAATATCCATCTTCTTCGTAGCAAACCGATGTGTCACTGTTTGAGATTGAAAAAGGAAGTTTTTGTGCAGCAGTTTGATCCGCAAGGCTCTGGGCTTCTGAGGAATCTAAATTGTAAACAAAGTGATCATTTGGGCCCTGATGTATGGTTATATTTGCCTTAGCATCAAGGTATTCTTCAAATGTTTTGTGATAGTTTAGATGCTCTGGAAAAATGTTTAGAAATACAGCTATATGTGGACTTATTTTCATATCATTAAGTTGATAGCTGGAGAGCTCGTATACATAAATTGAGCTTTGTGAATCTGAATCAAGATGATCAAGGATAGGATTTCCGATGTTACCGACAAGATGAACATCTTCGAGGTTCTTTTCAAGGATATGGTAGATTATTGACGATGTTGTGCTCTTCCCTTTTGTACCGGTAATACCGATGACTTTTCCTTTTGTGGAATTCATGAATATCTCGGTATTTGAGGTGACTTTTCCTTTTTCGATTGCAGTTTTTACTTCGGGAATTGAGGGTGGGACGCCAGGAGATTTAATTATGACGTCATAATTTTCAATATAATTGGTCCAGTCATCTCCCAAATGAAGAAGCAAATTATTGTCCTTGGATATGATTTTTTGTGATTCCTCCGGTAATTCCTCTAGTTTCTTCATATCGCAAATGGCTATAGGCGTTTTGGGATTGTTTTTTCGTAGATAGCGGTATGCATCGTGTCCCTCTTCTCCAAATCCTATTATTAAGAGTGTCCGCTTCTTGAGTTCAGATGTTTTCATTCGATTTCCTTTCTTAGCAATTCTTCAAGATCTTCAGGAATAATATGTGCATCGTTCCATGATTCAACGATCTCATGAGATATTTCTTCGAGATTATTTGTTTTGGGTAAAATCTTTTCCTTGAAATAAACGAGTATAGGACTTTGGTTATATGTATTCTCACTTAGGGACTTTTTCATTCCAAGATATAGCGCGACGAGTGACTCTTCTTTTGTTCCAACACACTCAAGTGGTTTAGATTTCTCCTCCCCGATGAGCTGCTTGACCAATGGTAAAAGAGATTCTTCTTTGTATAAATCTTTTCCGAATATTTCTTTTATTTCTGCTCGAGTGATGAAGGGATAGAGAATCATAAAAACAAATAGGCATTTTGGGCATTCGCAGCACCAGATTCGTTTCTCTGCGTTAAGATTTTTCTGCAAGAAGTTGGAGTTGCAGCTTGAGAAAATGCTGAAGTATTTCTTGTATGTGGAAAAAAGTCGAGCTATCTGAATCTCATGTAATGGTCGAAGGAAGCTGAAATATGTAAGCTGCGGGGCTATATATTTCTTGATGTATTGATCGAATCCCTTTTCGAAGAAAAAAGACTTGGAGTATTGGTGGTTTATTTCTCTACCAAGGTATTGGATGTTTCCGATATTAGAGCTCAGCTCGTTAGAAATAGCAATCTTGTCGAATCCAAATATCAACGAACAAAAGACAGCCTCCATACCTACAATCAGGCTTATTGGGATATGCCCATTGAGATATTCGAGATTATTTAGTTCGAACAATCTCGGGTCAACCTCGCGTCTGGCCCGTATTATTTGGGAGATATGTGACGTCGAAATTGTGTCTTCTATTACTTTTACAGGGTTGGAAGCAAAACATGCGAGTGTGTAATTACTCTTTTTTAGTACTTCTATTGTTACTATTGAGTCCTTACCGCCTCCTACCGGAATGAGAACTTTGTTTTTTTCCAATTTGAGGTCAGAAAAGTCTAGGTTATGTGTTTTCGGTTCTGTCACAAATGTAACAAAGTTTTTTGGAGTGAAGTCTATTTTGTTGGTAAAATAGAACTCCCCCATTCCGTTTGTGAATATTTCTGTCCACCATTTCTTTTGATTGCTATCAAGATTTCCGCATTTAATCAAGATTACTGGGGAACATGTGGCTTTCCAGTAGTTAAGTATTTCTGTTAATCCAACGTGAAAGACCAGATTTTCAATGATTTGGTCTGGAATTTGCTGGATATTAGAATCAGCGACATTCTCTATGGTAACCTTATGCTCAAATTTAATATCCGGTTCTAATCTATAGTGAAATTTAAGATGAAGATCTCCGTTATTAATGCTATAGTCATAGGAGTCGTAGATGAATTGAGGGTGTTTTTTTCTTAATTCTTCTGGCGTATACATTATTTGGCATAATAACAATTTTAATTTAGTTCGGCAATTAAAACTGAAAAAAAACAGTATTGATAAACTAAAACGTAAGATTGAGAAGGTTCATCACAATCAGTATGAACTTACTCTTCCAGATGGAAGCCCCGCCCCTACTCCATTAAGGCTATGTTCATGTGGTTTTGCTTCAGCGGCGAGCGGAATAGGCTTTGTTACCGGGCGAAAGGTAGAGCCAATTGATATCGGATTACGACTTATTCGAAATTGCAAATCAAATGTTCCTACTGCTAGAGTTTGTTATCCAGGTGTCGTTGTTGATGATCAGCCTCTCGATCTTGCTATAACTTGGATGCATGAAGGACAGAGGATGGAAGATCTTGAAAAAGCAGGGAGGCAAATTCTGGAAGCGTATCTTTCAGCTTCCCTCAATGACTTGGATGAGGAACCTGATGCTGAGGTTTATATTAAAGATGCAGAAGCCGAGGAGTATACTCCTGGATTTAACCTTGCCCAGGGTATCGACAAACGGCCTCTTGCGGAACTACTACGCGATTCCTACGGAGTGAATGTGGCTATTTTGGGATGTGATAGTGACGCAACCCCGGGAGGATATGACATGGGTTCACATTACGGGGTTAGTAGTTCTGTTGAGCTTAAGAATAGCTTGTTGCGTCTTCTTAGTGGTGAAACCATCGAGGTAGAAGGTAAAATTGTTGGTGGAAAAAGAGGGTTTATTCAGGCATCTCTTGTTTGTGATAAGCTGGATTATCTTGATATTACAGCTTCGACACATAATGTTATGATACCGGTAGGTTCGGGTGGGAGGAACAATACTATCTGTTTCTCTGATCCTGTCAATGGTGTTACACAGCTAAAAGAAAATAAACTTCTCGATGCTTTGGGTAAAAGTTTTATAGTTGTCTGGAACTCTGATTCATAATTTTGCTGGAGTAGTTAATGGAATATTCTAATAAGAAAAAGGTGTTCTGTGTAGGCATGGGCGGCGGTGGTAATTTCTATATCGCAAAGTTTTTCATTTTGTTAGGAGCTGAGGTCTACGGTTCGGATACACAAGAAAGTGACAATGTGAAACAGCTAGTAGATCTTGGAGTTAAGTTTGAAAAAGGTAATCCCCAAAAGCCTTTTGATAAGGACTTCGATCTGTGGATATATTCTGAAGCTTTGCCGAATGAAGCTCTTAGCAATCTCAAGGATTGGAATAAGGATATTCCTTCAGTTGAAGTTGGTGAGTTTTTCGATGAGCTTGTTGATAATTATGAAAAAGGTGTGCTGACTGATTCTGAAAGAGATGCATTTAATAAGTCAGATATTGCCCCATTGTATAAAGCTGATTTCAATCGAATGAAGTATATAGGTGTGACCGGAACTGATGGTAAGACAACAACTTGTTCGATGATATACCATATTCTTAAGAGTTCCGGGTTTAAGCCGGCCATGATTACAACAGTTTCTGCAAAGATTGGCGATGAAGAGATTGATACTGGGTTTCATGTCACCACTCCCCCGGCGCAAGACCTGTATTGGTTTATTAAGAAAATAGAAGAAGCCGGGTGTACACATGTTGTTATTGAGGCGACCTCTCATGGATTGAGTATGGGAAGGTTGGCTGGTGCTAAATTTGATGTGGCGGTTTATACCAATATTACAGATGAGCATCTTGATTATCATAAGGATTGGGACGGCGTTTTTGAGGCGAAGTCGCGTCTTATTAGAAAGCATTTAAAAGAAAAGGGAGTAGCAGTATTGAATTACGATGATGAAAGATCGTATGGGAAGCTGAATGAATTGGCTCGGGAAACTTTAATCTATGGCTGGAGAAATAATCCTCAATCAAAAGATATCGATGTGGCTGCAGCAAACGTTAGTATTAGTGGTGATGCGATTAAATTTGATGTGGCTGATATTGCGGCGGATAAAAGTTATTCTGCTAAGTTACATCTTCTTGGAGATTACAATATAAGCAACGCCCTGGCTTCAATTGCTGCTGCTAAGTGCGTTGGAGTATCGATTGAAGATTCGGTAAAGGCGTTGAGCACTTTTGAGGCTGTAACCGGTCGAATGGAAGTGCTTCAAAATGATCCATTTAAAGTTATTGTTGATTTTGCCCACACCCCGGGAGGTCTGGAGAATGCGCTTAGGTCTGTGAGAGATCTTCCTGGGAAAGGACGTTTGATTGCTGTGTTTGGCTGTGCCGGTAAACGTGATACCTACAAGCGCGCAAAGATGGGTAAAATTGCGGCGAAATATGCTGATATAACGATACTTACCGCTGAGGATCCCAGATTTGAAAAGCTTTCTGATATAAACGATGAAATCGAGAAGGGCTGGAAATCCGCAGGTAAATCGATTACTTCGGGCAGAGAACTCTATCGTTTCGATGATGACTCTGCAAATGTTAAAGTGCGCCGAGATGCAATGAAAAAAGCCGTGGATATAGCGAGCCCTGGAGATATTGTTGTAGTTCTGGGTAAGTCGCATGAAAAAAGTTTATGCTTTGGGGTTACGGAATATCCGTGGAATGATATTGAAGAAATGGAAAAGATCTTGGGGCATGAAATTCAACATAATTGATGAGAAATTGAGTTTTCATTATACTTATGTAAAGACGATCTAAATTCGTTTCTATTTATTTATGGCATCAATAAATAAAGAATGGGTTATGAACCGGTCAAATCTCAATTCTCTTAGGCGTGCGGCAATCGATGCAGCTGATGAAATAAGTGTGTCAGATGATGCTGAGAGATGGCTCCGGGAACTGGCGGAGGTTGCAGCAAGGCTAATGAGGGTTATTGAATAGCTTAGTGTAGTAAATTTGTTCTAGATATAGCGTTTTCGGCTGATGCTATTTATTTTTCCTTTCTACTCTTGTTAGAAGTCGTGAGTATAAGAGGCCTTGGTGCTTCAATCTTGATAGGTTTTTGAGTCAAATATCATGGTGGTATATAGTGGTGAAACCCTCCCTGCAATATAAGTTTTAAATATCAAGCAATGTCACTTACAGATAGTGATATCGAAAGAATTGGAGCTGTTGTAGATGAACGGCTGGATAACAGATTTGGGGTTGATGATATGAAGCTTATGGAGAAAGTTGATCGTCTTGTGGAGGAGAAGGTTAAGGAGAATATCAATAGACTTCTTGAGTATTTTGTTACGAAACCTGAGCTTGAGCAGAAGCTTGAGAAAGCTGTCGAAAAATTACTTTCAGATTTGGGTGGGAAAATATCAAAATTACAGGACGTTGTTCTCGGAATTAAGTCTGATCTTGATTATGAAATAAAGCTTATCTCAGGAGGGATATTGGAGCGGCATGAAGATATGCTTGAGAATCATGAAAAAAGAATCTCATTACTTGAGGATAAAGGAAGCCATTAATTTGGAGATATTACTTTTGGGGTAGTATCATTGAGCGTGTCTTGTATTATCTTGTCATATGAATGAAACTTGCCCTCCTCCTCTATTATTTTCGAGATGCTGACTTTCGTTCTTGCATGACGATCGATTATGGAGCAGCAGTCCTTACCGGGCTGTATTGAAGTAATGTATGTTCCGATACGTTTGGACAGTGAAATTATCTCCTCTTTATCCATTCCTATTAATGGTCGGAAACAGACTGTGTTTTCGAGGGCATCATTAGTGGCATTGAGGTTCTCGATTGTTTGTGAGGCGACCTGACCCAGGTTGTCGCCTGTAGCTATGGCATCGATTTTATTATCCATACATAGTTTTTCGGCGATTCTTAACATGAATCTTCTGAACAGCACAAGTTCGTATTCTGTGTCTATCTCGGTGATTCCTAGATTAAAATGTAGATATGGTGCTAAGTACATTCGGCTTTTACCAGTAAATTTTGTCATCTCTTTTGCAAGTTTCATTATTTTCGAGTCGTCGCCGGGTTCATTGACATAGAAATGAAGGAAATCAATACTGCAGCCTCTTTTGGCCATCATATGTGCTGCTACCGGAGAGTCTATACCACCGGAAAGGAGGACTAGCACGCGTCCATTACTTCCTACCGGTAGGCCTCCCGGTCCCGGAGTCTTTGTGTCGTAAACGAATATCTCTGTGGGATTGATTTCAAGGGAATAAGTGTCGTCGGGGTTAGTTAAATCGACTTTCTTGTAATCTGTTTTAGCAATAATGTTTGCTCCGATTTGTCTTTCTATTTCTGCCGACTTGGGGGTATAGGTTTTGTCTGCTCTTTTACATGAGATTTTAAATGTTCTTTTGGAGTCTGCTTTGGCGTGTGCTCTTGAGGTGATTATTTTTGAAATTGTGTCGAGGTCTGATTTTCTGGGAAGGGCCTCGACAGCAGCAAACCACTTTATTCCAAATGTTGTTTTAAGGATTTGAGGGATAGTCTCCTTTTGGGATGTGCTTTCGATTTCCAGTGTAAGATATTTGTTTTTAATTTCAATATTAGGTTCCCCTTCTCTGTGCTTCATCCGGTTTTTAATATTTCGTTTAAGTTGGAATTCAAAATCCTTACGATTCTTACCTTTAAGTCCTATTTCACCATAATGAATGAGGTATGTTTGTTTGAGTTTTTTCGGTTTCATAGATCAATTTTATCATTGTAAATGATTGTTCGCCTAGGTGTGCGGGTAGGACCTTTTATATTGTGCTTTTTCGTTACTTGCTTCTTCTGCAAGAAATTTTACGATGCTTGCGGATGGTTCGGTCGGATGATTATGTGTGCCTAGTGTGACGGAAGAAGTTATTGTGAATGAGGGTGATTTTTTGTTTCCTACTCCTCCGGCTTTTCCAGTAGCATTTGTTCTGAACCTACTTCGACACCGGAAATTTTTAGAACGTCCTTATCTACTTTGGTGAATTCCTTTGAGGCTCTGTTGTACGCACCTACTGTTGATCCAAGATGTTTTCCAACCTTTTCAATGTGATCCTGGTAGTTTGTAAGGTGTTTTCCAAGAACCGCTACTCTCTTGATAACTTCCTGGACTGATTCTTCAACCTGAAGCGCCTTGAGGGCTTGGAGAATGGTTTGAAGGTATGCATAAAATGTATTCGGTGAGACGAGTACTACACCTTTCTTGAATGCATAATTGATTAGATCTTCTGAGGAAACTTTCATTGCACCGACCTTATAGGCCAGTAGATTATAGAAGATTCCTTCAGCAGGAATAAACATTAATGCGAAGTCTGTAGTTCCTTCGTCTGTTCTGATGTATTTAGAGGTCTCATCTATTCTGGCTTTTAGATCGGATTTGAATTGCTTTTCAAGTTCTTCGCGGCGTGATTTGTCATTTTCCTTTTGGATTTCGTTGTATTTTTCCAGAGAAAACTTGGCATCTATGGGGATAATTTTGTCTTTAACGAAGATTGCGGCATCGACGATTTCGCCGTCAGCAAATTTGTATTGGATTTTGTAGGTTCCCTGCGGCATGACTTTGCTTAGTAGATCTTCAAGAAAAAACTCACCCAGGATACCTCTCTGCTTAGGATTTTTAAGAATGTTTTCGAGGCTTTGAAGCTGTGTTGCGAACTCCACTACTCTCTTGTTTGTTTCGTCGAGCTTGGTAAGACGTTCTGTGACGTCTTTAATAGTCTTGTTGCTTTCCTTGCTAAGTTCCTGAAGCATTCGGGTATTTGTGCTGGACTGCTTCTGGAGGCCGTCTGTCAGGATTTTTTGTTGAGACGTGAGTTTCTGATCGAGCTGCTGGACAAGTTGACCTATCTGGTTCTGAAGAAGCATCAGGCTCTTTTCGTCGTCTGGTTTTTGAAGTTTTTTGACTTGGGTGTAGATTAAAACTCCGGCTATTAGAACAGCGACTATAAGAAAAATTATTAGAATGGCAATAGTTGTGGTGTTCATGAAATAGATTATATGTGATTTGTGAAATTGGGGAAAGTATTGGAAGGGATTACATCGCTAGCTTTCCGAGTTTAATGAAAATTGTTGAAGTCTCGTTGGGCTGCGTTTAGAAAGCTAGCGATGTGAATCCGGCTGGATCTGTTTGGTGCACAGCTACTTTTGGTTCAGGGTCCCTTTTTTGCCTTGTTTCTTTTCTCTCTTGGATGTTCTTCGATTTTTAGTTCCCTGAATCTGAACCTTCTTTGGCATTTCCTGAGTCACCTCCAGTCCCTAAAGATAATGAAACACACCCAGAAGTCGTGGATACAACCTCTAGGTGTGTTTCACTATCAAAGACTGATAGCCGGATTTATATTACTGAGGAATTATTATCCTTGCGTGTAACAATTCACTCATTGTAATGAAAGAACAGCTATAGATTAGCATTTTGCTGGAAATGTTGTCAATGGGTGTGGTGGAATAGAAGTTCTTGTCTAGCCCTCTCCTGCGTCATATGCCCGTGAGAGAAGTTCCGAAAATTTTTCATCAAAAATGGAAGTAGCATCGGCAACACCAAGCCTCTCTACTTCCCTCATTGGCTCAAGGTGTTTATTGATGGCTTTTCCTAGAACGGTCTCTCTTTGGTTTGCCTCTTTTGGAGGGATTGTTATTTTGACTCCAGAGATTAAATGTTCTGCTAGTATTCCGTTTTCGGTTTCTTCGTATCTTACAAGCGGGTTATCCTCGCTCGTGTCATCCTCCGAAGCTTGATAGCTGTCTTTTCTTTTCTCTTTTAGCCAGTCGATATATCTTAGGATGAACTCGCTTTCATCTCCGATCTCACCAGAGCTTGCAGCATTTGCGGTCGCGATAGCGAGGTGTTCAAATACCGGCTCGAGTGTTCGTGCAATTCTTTCTTCGTGATGGGCTGTTGTCATCTTATCGAAAGTTTGTTGCATTAAGGGTAGGTTTGTGGTTAGAAGTAATCTGTCTTATATCAGTATACCACCGTTTGGTGATTTTTCTACACTTCAAATGACTGGATCAAGATTGAGTGTGAATCTGTTTTTGAGAGTCTGTGTGGGAGCTGTATTTACTGCTCGATATTATTGATTTGGCCACTCGAATTCTGTATACTTTGGGCGTATCCTTACTGTCGTTAATTTTTAATGAACTTCCATATGGTTTCCAATTCTAATAGCCCTTCCCTTTCTGTCCAGGATTCTAGTGAATCAGGACTTGGCTCCAGAGCGGCTCTGGCTGCTCTCTTTGTTTTTCTACTTTTACTTTTGGGGTTTGGCGGATACAGTGTTCTGAATCTCTGGGGAGATCTCAAGGACGCTCAGGACAAACTGGGTGCCCAGGACGATAAAATTTCTCAACTAAACGAGGATCTTAAGGATGTTGAGAAAGGGACTGTTCTTGGTGAAACAGACGAGGAGACTCAGGATAAAAATGGAGAAAAGGAAGATACTGCAGATGCGGAGAAAACAGGAGATAACGTAACAAATAACTTCTATGATTTTGGTAGCTATCCTACGTATACAACAAACGAGTATTCTTATAACTTCAACCCTGCAACTGATTTAATTCCCAGTGCAAGTTATACATATGATATAGGTACTCCGTCCTTAATGTGGGATGAAGTGTATGCCGGTGATTACTACGGAAATAATTTTTACGGTGGCGATTTTTATGGAGGGTTCTATGGTGATCTTACTGGAAATGTAACCGGTTGCGTCACTACTCTCGGAGGATCTTCCTACTGTAATGACGCAGATATTGTTGGGACCTTAAATGTTGATGGTGCTGTTACAATGGGTAGTACATTGGGTGTAGCTGGAGATGCTACTTTTAATTCAGACATTTATGTGGGAAATAATTCTTACATTGCGAATAATTCGGTTGTTGGCAACAGTCAGCTAGTAATGAACAATTCTTTTGTGGGCAACTCACTTCTTGTAAACAATAATGCTCTTATTGGAAATAGTGCGATAGTCGCAAATAATCTTGGTGTCGGAAATAATCTTGGAGTTGCTGGAATGTTTGGTGTTTTGGGAGACGCTTATTTCGGAAGTGATGGTTATATCGATGGTGATTTCGAGCCTCTTGCAGATAACGCATATGATCTGGGATCTGCTACTGAGAGGTGGGCTAATATTTATGGAGTAAGTCTGAATGTAAGTGATTTGGTAGCCGATACTGTTAGTGTGAATGATCTGACTGTAGATGGTGAATCCTGGCATAATGGACCTGAGCATTACTATGACGTCATTGATGCTCAGGCCGGGATATATAATGATGCCGGAACACTTCTGTTTGACGACGATGTCGATGTGACAGGAGACGTGTATATTGCTGGTGGGGTTCAGATTATGGATTATCTTGACACCTATGGGAATGTAGATCTAGCGGGTGATTCATTTGACTATGTACATGTATGGGGTGCTTCGACCTTTTATGCGGATTCGATGTTCAATCAAGATGTTTATCTTGGTGATAGTTCCGTAGATACAATCTATGTTAACGGAAGACTTGGAACTGATCTTATTCCTGATACAAATGCGACTTATGATGTTGGGAGCTGGACACTTCGTTGGAATAATGGAAACTTTGCTAATGCAGTTAGAGTTGGAACAGGAGGATCACAGACAGTTCTTGCTAATGGAAGAGTTCAGGCACAGAATAATAGTCTTTTGGTCCAGGCTACTGGTACAAGCAATGACGTGACTGTTGACTCTGCCGATGATATAACACTTAGGGCAAATGGAGGCACGATTACAGCTGCTGGAGATCTGATTCCTGGCTTTGGAGCTTCCTATGATCTTGGTAAATCATGGAGACCATGGGCGAGAGCCTATGCGGATAACTTCTATGGAGTATTTAATGGTGATATTAATGGATGTCTATATACTACCGGTGGATCTGTTTATTGTGATGATTCTAGTGTCGCCGGTGATCTTGATGTGACAGGTAACTCGCTATTGAGCGGAACCTTTGATGTTCTTGGTCCTGCGAACATGGGCGGTACACTTGATGTTCTGGGTAGTACCTCATTAGCAAACAACACTCTAACGGTTCAGAGTGGTTCTGCTGAGAGTCTCGCCGTCGATCCTGTTGGAAAAACCTACACTGTTCCATCTCAGTATGAGGCGGACCTTACGGGTGATATGAGGGTAAGTGGTTCGGTTGTTATCGAAGAGGATGCCGCTGTACAAGGAGATATGGTTGTTGCGGGAGTAATTGATCCTCAAGCTATAGTACTTACTCCTGGGGATGATGATTTGGCCGTTGAAGTAAGGAATGTCGGTGGATGGAATAGTTTTACCGTTGATGAAGATGGTAATGTTACTGCGAGTGGGAATATGGATCTTGGCGGTGAGCTTGAAGTAGATGGAAATATGACTGTGAATGCACAACTTTCTGTGGTTGACCTTTCTGTTTCTGGGACGGCGGATATAAATGATGCAAGTATAACCGTAGTTTCGAGTAATCTTGTTCCTGATATTGGTACAGAGGCTCTAGGTTCTGTCGGATCATATTGGAGTGCATTGTATGCAAACAACGGTTATTTCTCGGGAGGTGTAGGGGTTTCTGGAACATTGACTGTCGGTACCCTTATGATTGGAGCTACAGATGTTCAAAATGCTCTTACAACACTTGATGGCAGGGTTACGTCGTTAGAGGATGAGTTTCTTGCCGGGGGGCGTGTCAATGACCTAGAGGGACGTGTCGATCTGCTTGAAGACAGAAAGGTGGTTATTGGTGGATATACTGCAAGTGGCGGTACAATAAGTGCAGGTTATCCGAATAACTATGTGACTGTTGTCATAAATGTTGGATCTGCAATGGATTCTATTACTGTTACTCCGGTTGGTGCCGATAATCTGAGGGTGAGTCTTGTCTCAAGCCCTGTTGGAAGCTCATCGGTTACTGTAAGGGTTTATGGTCCGAATCCTTCTACAGTTGTGGGGGTTTCTTGGGTGGCAGTGCTACAATAGCAATTTAGATGATAAGGGAGCAAAAGCTCCCTTATCATGTTAAAACCTGACGAAAATAAAGATGCAGAAAGTGTTTTCCAAAATCAAAATACCAGCTCTGTACGTTGTTGCAGGGATTGTTTCTGTTCTTGTTGTTCTGGCTCTTATTCTGTGTAATCTAGTCCTCTTGGACTACTATATGAAGACTGTTGCATCGGAGAAGAGTGTTTACGAGCAGGATAAGTACCATATTGTATATATGAACAACAACCTTTTCTATTTCTGCAAATTAGAGAGTTACAACTCTGAATATGTGGAATGCAAGGACCCATATTATCTTGTTAGAAAGAAAGAGGAAAATAATGATGGTGTCGAAGAGGATAAAATCTATGTAAGAAGGCCCGCAGAGGAGGAAATATACAATCCTGAAGGTTCTATTTACCTCAAAAAGGACAACATAGTTTATCTAGCAAAACTATCTGATGACTCTGTTGTTTTGGAGTACATAAAGAACGAGAGTAAATAACTTAAGATGATGGTAAAAATGTCAGATTCTAAAGAAGAGAAAACTGGTTCAGGAGAGAGAACCAGTGGAGCTAATAGTGAGGTGTGGGACTCTCTGACCAGGAAAGTCGTTGTAATTGTTATGATAGGATTTATTCTTGTTCTTTTTTCTGTAGCTTTCATACTTTGGAAAAAGAAATCATATATAGAAGAGAGGAATAATTCCTACTATGCGGTTTTTCTTACAAATGGACAAGTTTATTTTGGGCATTTATTTTATGAAAACTCTTTGAATCCGGTTTTG
Organism: Candidatus Dojkabacteria bacterium; assembly: GCA_016932785.1. GTDB lineage: Bacteria > Patescibacteriota > Dojkabacteria > SC72 > JAFGCJ01 > JAFGCJ01. The sequence goes on from JAFGCJ010000001.1 coordinate 134,262, forward strand.
AAGGATATCTACTATCTTCAATCGAATATTCAAGGTGAAGATGAAAATACCAGCTATTCTCTTGTAAAACTTGGAAATGAACTTCATGGACCAGAAGATATGATGTATATAAATAGGGATCATGTTTTATTCTGGGAGGAGCTCTCAGATGACTCCAAGGTTGTTTCGGCAATAGAAGACTACGAAGTAGGTGGCGAGAGTCTAACGGTTCCATCTGATACAGCCAAGCCATATGTTGAAGACGAGGAACAGGACTCTGATAAGGATGAGAGCTCTATAGAATCAGGAGATAAAATTGAACCTGTGACAGAGTAAGTTCACTAATTTAGGTGTTTCCTGTCCCAAACTTCCCCTCATACCTCTTCACCAGCGAATACACACACCCGCAATAATTCTGCTTGTAAAAACCCTTTGTCTGCACCTCAGCTTTCCTTGGATCGATTGTAACAAAACCCTTTGACCCTAGCCTCTTCCCTATTTCACAAATATCATTAAAGCACTGATAATGGCTTGACAACAATGTCGTCGAGAAGAATCCGAAATTCTCCTCTTTGCAATAGTCATAAGCCCTTTTTAATCGAAATTCCCAGCAAAGCCGGCATCTTCTGAGGTTCTTATTGTCTGAGTTGTATTTAATAGCTTTAAACCACTTTTTTGGTGACCAATCAGAAACGACAAGACCAAGTCCCTCAGAATCAGAAATTTTCATAACGGCTTCCAGTCTTGCCAGATACTCTGTTCTAGGGTGGATATTGCTGTTGTCAAAGTAGAGAATTATTTTCTTGGGGAGCTCTATACCGGAGTCGCGCGAAGAATTTTCTTCTACCAATTCTCTGTATGCGTGAATGAATTTCAATGCACAATCTGCGCAACAGGTGTGCAGTAGCAAGGATTTACTTGGATTTGCTTTGAGGTTCTTTTCCTGGATTTTCATTGGTATCAGTATTACTCTTCTGACTCTTCATCTTCCTCGTCGGTCTCATCTTCAAAGGGGTCTACGTCCAGCCCGTTAATTTTGGTCATTTCCTCCCCGCAGCAGCTAAGTGTGCCTCCACCGACGTTTGTAACGATAACCTCGTTGCCGCACTTTTTACACTGGTATATCTCGGCATTTTCCTCAACAGTCATGATTGATTATGCTAAGTTTAGGATACTTGGCTTCGTCTTAATAAAATTATAGCATAGTGAACTTTTTGATACTTGGTGTAGAAAGACAGGAGAAGCTAAATCGTGTCAGACAGCATGAGTCCGGCAAGTACAAGCATTGATATGCCAATAAGTATTCTCATTGTTGATTTATGCTTCTTTCTCCAGTCTTCTACTTTCTCTGAAGAAAGTCCGAATGAAGTCATTAGTAAAATGGTGATCAGTGGTAGCACAAAAATTAGGTTGTAGAGTGCCAGGTATAACATTCCTTGTAGTTTTAGGTCAGCCCTTGAGATCATACTTAGTATTGCAATATAAGGCCCTCCGGTACACGGGAGTTCAAACAGTGAGACAATTCCTCCAAGAACTACAGCGGCTGGAATTGTTGATTTCTTTATGTATTTTTTGATTCTGGGTGATGCACTCTTGGGTATTGCCAAAAGAGGCTTTTTCGCATTTACTATTCCATCTCGTATCTCTACAAGGCCTGCAACAAGAACTATTATTCCTACAATTTTGTATATTATGTCCAGGAAGGATATTCCCGCAAGAATTCTGACAAGACCTGCTCCAGCGGCGAAGTAGCATATGTAAACAACGGATATATATGTAAAACCAATACTAAGAAGTTTTCTCCTGGAGCCTTTTATAGAAGTTAAGAAAGTTATCATAAAAACAAGAACCCCTATCGCGCAAGGATTTATGGAATCAATTGCGGCTGCGGATATTAATGTGATTAAAGGTATATTGTTCATTTTGGTACGTTGAAATTAAATTTGAATGTTGATATTGGTCAATATCTTAATCTGTTTTCTTTATCTTTCCTTTATCAATGTAAATTGATCTATCAAAGAGATCCTTCTCTGTTTCCTCTTGAGTTATATTGATTAGTGTCTGCTTGGGTCTATGCTTGATGATGCCCTCGATTATGGGTTTCCTTGAGAATCCGTCAATTTGAGTGAAGCTTTCGTCCAGGATTAGAATTGCTCGGTCTCGATATAGAGCTCTTGCAATAGCTATTCTTTGCCAGTGTCCTGAAGAAACATCCATACCTTTACTAAAGAGTTTACCTAGAACTGTTGAGTCACTGATATTTTCCTCCTTAAGCCAGTTGTCTAAACCAGTTATTTCCAGGGCTTCTTCATATCTGCGTCTGTTGAAGTCTCTTTCTGATTCTGTTACTACTATATTTTTCCTTATGCTGAAGTTGTATTTCACGTAATTTTCAAAGACTACAGATATTTTATCTTTAAGCTCTCCTCGGTCTAGATTTCTGATTGAAATATCATCAATCAGAATATCTCCGGGTCCGACACGATATAGTCCACAGAGCAGTTTTGCTAGAGTACTCTTTCCAGAGTTATCTCTTCCAATAATGTTTACTTTTTCCCCGGGCTGTATTTCAAAAGAGATGTCGTCCAGGGCTGCAGAAGAGCTTTCTGGATACTTAAATTCCACATTAACAAATTCAATCTTTGGTACCTTTGTTGGGTCAAGTTTAGCGCTTCCTGAAGCAATGTCACCAAAACCCTTATACTCCAACAGACCAAAATAGTCCTTAGTATAAAGAGCATTATTTTTTATACATAGTATATTCCATATTACCGACCAGCTGGCTGAATATAAGGTATCAATATAATCAAACAAATACTTAAATGTACCGATAGTGTATCTCCTTATTACTGCGAATGGTATGAGTGCCAGCTGAACAATTCTTCTTAATGAACCGTCAAACCAGCCTAAGAAGACGGATCCTGTCTGTCTCTTTAGCCTAATCTCGTTTTGCCCATTGTAGTATGGCTGTGCGGTTCTTTCGAAGGATTTTAGAAAGAATTCAAATACGTTATCTACTCGCAGTTCGGGAAAGTTAATTAGCCGATTAGATTCGTTGTACAAATAATTGAAATACTTGTTTTTTTCCGCCTTACTATCGCGGTATTCCTTAAGTTTCGTATTATATCTATAGGAAAAAAATGCCTCCGGAATAACGAGAATTATGACTCCTACTCCCCACCATGACATTTGCTCTGCGATTATTATTCCTGAGCTGACAAGGCGTATCATGTTATATCCCAGGTCTATAGTCCTTTTGTAGGTGTCCCATGTGGCATCAACTGAATAAGTGGGTACGTTAGTAATAAGGTTCTGCAGTGTATTGTTTTCTACGTCTTCAAGATTGAGTTGAGAAATTTTCTTGATGTTCTTTTTCATGAATGAATACCAAAAGGCGTCGTATAATACAGCATCAAAATAACTGGATATTTTACTGAATACGAAATTGAGGAATAAAAGGCAGACTATCACTATGAAGTAGTCGAAAGCCAAGGAATCCAGCATCGTGTCCATAGAAAATGAGGTGTTTTCCTTAATGAAATCACCTATACTATCCAGGAACTTACCCATGACAAGAATCTCGTACGTTGTTACAAATGAGAGAGCATATCTTATTATTGGGTATGCTATTCCTGCTGATTTCTTCGATGAAATAACCTCTTTAAGAGCCTTTATTGTAAGTTTGACCGAGTTTGTCTTATCTTCCATTATTTTCTAATATACAGAGAAATTATCACAGAGGCAAACTTCAGAATTGTTAAACTACAAGTGAAATTTCTCATAAATGATCTTGGGTTATCATATTTTAGTGTGATATTATTAATGAAATACAAATATAATATTTGACTATCTGGTTAATGAAAAAAAAGGAGAGAGACTACTCTTTAGATTTTCTTAGGGGTATGGCCGTTGTCTTTATGGTACTTACGCATGTAAATGCAGTTTTGTACAAAGGATACTCTACTCTTTTTAGTACTATTACCTGGTGGGGTGCGACAATTTGTTATACAACTTTCCTTTTTGTTTTCGGGGCTGTTTATGGAATAAAAATCCAGAAAGAAAAGATGGATAGAATTCGTATGCTCAAGCGGGCAACCATATTTCTTATCATATATTTCGCCTCGGCCTTTAGTGTTATACTGGTGAAATACGGGATCGGAGGTTTACTAGAGAATATTGGCGATATACTTTTTCTTAGCAACATTCCTGAGTTTACAGAATTTCTATTGCCTTTTGTTTTCTATTTGGTTATTTTTGCGCTATTTACTGGAAGTCTTATCCGGATGAAGTCCTGGTCATGGGGTTATCTTCTTGTTGGGGTTCTTTTATTTATTATCTCCGACTATCTTTATGATATGGATTGGGGCCCAAATTTTCGAGAAACTATAAAAGGATTATTTGTTGGACATGAAGACGTTCATACCTTTGGATTGCTTTCATACGCTCCGATACTAATGACAGGTTTATACTGGGGCGTCGAAGTTATTGGCAAAGGTAAAAAAAATCAAATTCAAACACTTCTGCTCTCATTGCTGTGTGGATTGTTTCTTGCTTTTCTTAACTACACGGCGTTTTCTTCATGGAATCGGTGGCCACCGTCTGTTGTCTTCTTGCTTTATGGTATTGTGTTCTGTTTAGTTGTTCTGTTTCTATATGGTTTAGTTTCAAAAGCAAAGGTTATAACTAAACCAATAATCTATTTGGGGCAGCATTCACTCTCATTCTATTATGTACAAATTGTTCTGACTTTAATTATTGGGAGACTATTGAATTGGCGGAGGAACGATGAACTATGGGCCTTGTTAATGTATCTTGTATCTTTCGTTGTTACTTGGCTCATATTGGTTACGTTTAATATTATAATAAAAAGAATATCTCCTGTTCTGCCAAAGAAATTTCTAAAATTAACACGTTGAGTTTTCACACACTATGAGATATAATTGTAATATGAAGACCAAAAACAGCAAAAACACTCAAAAGCCTTTGTTAAGGCGGAAAAGTCATTCCGTTGCCCTGTTAGTGTTTCTATTTATGGGGCTGTTTACAGTGTTCAGTGTGAAATACGGATATTCTTACTTTTCCGGTATTAGAGGTAATAAGAACGACACTGACGGTGATCGCTCAGAAGACGTAATGGGTGCTCATTCTTGCGAGAATTTTCCTGAAAAATCTGAAGATTTAATAATTAATTATGAGGTCAGTAGAGATTGGGTTCTTTTAGGTGATGAGTTTAATTCTGATGAAAAGACAGCTGAAATCAGACTTGAGCTCAACGAGAATTATAAGGAGTTTTTTGAGGATGAGGATAATTTCTCTATTTCCTATGTTGTTAAGAAAATTGAAGATAACACTTTTGGTACAAATGAACTGAAACCGGAATTCGGTTCTACTGTTAAATTCTATGCTGAGCTTGATGCGACGGACTACTCTCCAGGTGAGTATATTATTGGTGTTTCTATAGATCACTCCTGTGGAGAGATTAATTATGGTGAAGAAAAACTAAATATCTCCTATCCAGTTTATGTTGCATGGACTTTCGACTGGGAGGGATATGAGGTAAAAAGAGAGTATCTTGATGATGTTGATGAACTAACATTGAAGCATTATGATATTCCTATAACTCACTTTTATAATCCTAGAATATATTCTAACAGTATGTTCTCCCAGGATGAAAGAGATTTCTATACGAACTGGATAACTCACAGGCGTGATGAGCATGGACATGCAATTGGTCTTCACCTCCATATGTTTCCTGATATGGTCAAAGCCGCTGGAGTAAACCCTCACTCAGAGCCTGCATGGGGATGGAATACAAATGATGGCTATGACATACTTGTGTCGGGTTATTCGTATCAAGATATGAGCAAGATATTAACCTGGGCCAAAGGGATTTTTGTAAGTAATGGCCTGGGAGAACCAGTTATGTTTAGAGCCGGCGGCTGGTTTGCAGATGAAGGTACCTTAAAAGTTCTTCAAGATAATGGGTTTGTACTTGATTCGTCAGGCCGTCTAAAGTATGTATTTGGAAGAAATCAGGTAACAGGACATTGGGATCTTAAGACTACTACACAGCCTTATCATCCTAATTACTATAATCAGAACTCTGCGGCTGATCCAGTAATGGATATTTGGGAATTTCCAAATAATGGAGGTGATTCCTGGTCTTTGTCAAAGGATGAAATGAAACAAAGATTTGTTGACAACTACTCTGGGGGTGTTCTTACGGAGAAAAAATTAGTAAACTATCTGAGTCATCCAGAGTGGTTCTATGAGGATAAGCCCAAGATGGATCAGCTTCTTGGAGATCTAGATAAGTTGCTGTATGAGGACGATTTAGGGCCGGTAGTTTATATTACTCTTGATGAGGCTTATAAAATCTGGAATTAGGAAAAATGTTCGATTCGATCATAGATTTCTTTAAAGGAATAGATTGGGATGTATTTTTTAGCACATTCCGTTTCAAGTTTGTTTTGGCGGTATTAATTCTTGTTTCGTTGCTGCTTGTGAATGGGATTTCTCTCTTGATGCGGAAGATTAGAAAAAATAAAAATTCCAAAATGTCTAAAAAGGCAAGCGAATCCCCGAGTGTGAAAGACGAAGCTACTACTGAAGAAAAGGCAGAAAAGAAACCTCGACTAAAACTCCCAGTATTTTTGACGAAATTTGGTACTTGGTTGGGAAGAGAAAAACTTCTAGTTTTTGATGTGATTCTTGTTGTTGCCGAGTTTGTAGTTCTTGGCTTCCTTTTGCTGGAGAGACCTAGAGTCGTTAGTACAAGTCCTGAGGTTGGGGCAAACATGGAATCAGGTGAAGATGTGATTGAAGTTGAGTTTGATGTACCTGTTGATACCTCAAACATCAAATTTAATATCTCTCCCGAAGTAGACGGTAAGTGGGTATGGGAGAAAGGATTTCTTGGTCTTCCTTTTAAAACCAAGGCCAAATTTTATCCCGATGAATCAATATATCCCGACCGTGAGGTTGTTGTTTACGTTGTTGGTATGAGGCAGTGGTGGGGAGGCGGAAAATCACATGAACACTCTATTGAATTCAGATCTCCTGAAATTCCTGATGTTGATAAAATTATTCCTGATAATGAAGCTGAGAATGTCCCCGTGGATAGTGAAGTTGAGGTATATTATGATGCTCCAGTCGGAGATTTTGTTGACCTTACTTATGTTGTTGAGCCTGAGGTTAAGTTTGAGGTTAAAAACGGAGAAGAAAAGAATAAACATACTGTGAAGTTTTTCGACGGTTTGGACCAAGATGAGACCTATTCTATAGAAATCTATAGAACCCCTCGATCCTACGATGTTGATCATAAAGACAAGGCAATAAAAGTTGGTGATACAGAGAAATTAGAGGAGATCACTTTCCGAACGGTCACTACTCCATTGATTAAAGAATATAAGCCGAAGGGTAACGGTGTTTTGGCTGATAGTGACATAGAGGTTGTCTTTGACCAGGAAATGGATCAGCCCAGTGTCGAGGATAACTTTGTAATAGAGCCTGATACCGATGGTGAAATAAGCTGGAAAGATGAGAAAACATTTGTTTTTTCTCCGAAAGAGGACCTAAAGAAGGAGACGGATTACAAGATTACATTCAAGAAAGGCATTCTGAGTAAGTACAGTGGAGAGATCGACGAAGATATTGTCATTAAGTTTAAAACGATTGGGAGAGTTGCTGTGGCGTCGATGTCCCCTGTTTCTGGGTCAGCCGGGCACGACCCAAAAACTGTCAATGTTGTTATTGAGTTCAATCAAGAAGTTGATCACGCTTCTGCCCAACAGCATTTTTCAATTTCTCCAAGAGTAAGCGGAACTTTTGGCTGGGATGGAAATAAGCTTATTTACTATACCGCCGGAAAGTTAAACTTCTCAACGCGTTATACTGTTACCCTTTCTTCGGGTATAAAGACAGTTCATGGTTTGGATTCCAACAAGGCCTTTAGCTATTATTTCATTACAAAAGACAATATTTTCGCGCTCAATGTGCCTTGGTATAAACAGCAGGAGAGTTTTACTTGTAATCTGGCTGCTGCAAGAATGGCGTTGGCATACAGGGGAGTCTATGTGAGTGAGAGTCAGATTAAATCTGCAATCGGTATTGGTGGTAATCCCAATGCAAATTGGGTTTCTGGGTATGGTGTTCATTGGGGACCTGTAGCTGGTTACATAAGTAATTACAGGCAGGTATCGATTAAGAGTGGGTGGAATTCCGTTGAGCTTGCAAAAGAGGTTGAGAAAGGAAATCCGGTTATTGTCTGGTGGTATAACAGATACAGCCAGCCCCCAGGACCTTTTACTCTTGATTCCGGGGCAACTGGATATATGGGTATGCACTCTGAGGTCGTAAGAGGATTCATCGGTAGTTCAAGTAATCCTAGTTCCTTCATGACCAATGATCCTTGGAGAGGACGTCTCACCTACTCTCGGGCGGGATTTGAGTCTACATGGGCATATTTAGGTTATATAGCTGTTGTTGTTTATTAATACTGTCCTTAAATTATTCTTATTACTGGTATGGGTGCTGGATTTAATGAAATCATTGGTGGATCGGCTTCAGTGGGTCCTTCCGGCTCGGGTTTTGATACAGATGCTACAGATGAAGAGCGATATGAAGCAGATTTGCGAACTCTTTGTGAGGAAATGTACGATATTATTGACACTGATCATCTTGAGATAGAGTTGAGGTTGGCACTTGAGAGGTCAGGAAAGACCTATAAAGATCAGAGTATTCCTCTTGATATGGCAATTCGTTGGCTTTGGATGTCAGAGTGTTCTTCCGTTGATAGAGCACTGCGAGTATCAAATGATTTTGCTGCCAGTGATGAAGGTCGGAGAGTCTTAGGTGTAAGTTCTACCGGTGA
>JAFGCJ010000003.1 GCA_016932785.1 Candidatus Dojkabacteria bacterium
AACTGCTCGAGGTGTCCCTCTTACAGTAAAGCCACCTTATGCCAATGCACTCTTCATCCGATTTCCATCCGGATTGAGGTGACCTTTGTACGCTTGCGGTACTCTTTAGCAAGCAACCGCCCCAGTCAAACTGCCTGCCACACGCTGTCTCCGTGCCGGATAACGGCAACAGATTAGAAACACAACATCAACAGAGAGGTATTACACTGGCGACTCCACCTCAGCTGACGCCGAAGTTTCAAAGTCTCCCTCCTATACTGTACAGTTAAAATTATGTTCCAACATGAAGCTGCAGTAAAGCTCCACGGGGTCTTTTTGTCCTGGTATGGTTAGGCCGCATCTTCACAGCCATTTCAATTTCGCCGGGCTCCCTGTCAAGACAGTGCATGAGTCGTTACACCTTTCGTGCAGGTCACTAATTAAGTGACGAGGGATTTCGCTACCTTAGGACCGTTATAGTTACAGCCGCCATTCACCAGGGCTTCGGTCACCCGCTTCTCTATCCGAAGATAGATAACGAGCTTCCTTAACCTTCTGGCATTGGGCAGGTGTCAGCACCTATACATCCTCTTACGAGTTAGCAGGCACCTGTAGTTTTGGTAACTAGTCGCTCATGCCATTTCACTGCGACCATGATCATCAGCAATTTAAAAAACCGCTGCGCATGGTCCCCTTTATCCCTAAGTTACAGGGTTAATTTGCCGAGTTCCTTAACAAGGAATCACCCGTACGCCTTAGTATACTCAACCAATCTACCAGTGTCGGTTTGCGGTACGGTTACCTGAACTCTTAACATTTAATTGCCCGAAGGCAACTAAATAACGCTTAGAGGTTTTTCCCGGGACAGGACTCTAACCAATCGTTTCCCCCGAAGGTTCAACTTTGTATAACAGCTCGCCTTCATCCCGCGAACGGGAAACATATCTCCGGATTTACCTGGAGATACTAACTTACTGCTTACACCCTGACCTATCAAGGCTGGCATTTACCCTATCCGTCACCCCATCACTAAATTCAGGTAGTACAGGAATATTAACCTGTTGTCCATCGCTTACGCCTTTCGACCTCAGCTTAGGACCGACTAACCCATAGCTGACTAACATTGCTATGGAAACCTTAGATTTTCGGCGTCGAGAGTTTTCATCTCGATTGCGCTACTCATGTCAGCATTCTCACTTCCATACGCTCCAGCAGCTCCTTTCGGGCCACCTTCACAGCGTTGCCCTGTAAAAACAGGGACGTATGGAACGCTCCCCTACCACCCCATACTTTCCGAAGAAAGCATGAGATTCAATGTTTCGGTAGTAACCTTGAGCCCCGTTGTATTTTCGGCGCAAGATCTCTTGACTAGTGAGCTGTTACGCACTCTTTAAAGGATGGCTGCCTCTAAGCCAACCTCCTAGCTGTCTAAGAAACCTTACTTCCTTTTCCACTTAGGTTACATTTGGGGACCTTAACAATTGATCCGGACTGTTTCCCTCTAGAACATAGGAACTTAGCTCCCTAGTTCTGACTCCCAAAACATACATACTGGTATTCGGAGTTTGACTGAATGAAGTAACCTCTCGGCCCTTCGATCCAATCAGTGCTCTACCCCCAGTACTTAAGTTTTAAGGCTAGCCCTAAAGCTATTTCGGGGAGAACCAGCTATTACCAGGTTCGTTTGGCATATTACCGCTATCCTCAGATCATCTCATAGATTTGTAACTCTAACGAGTTCGGGCCTCCGCCCGTGTTTCCACAGACTTCACCCTGTCCAAGGATAGATCACCTGGCTTCGGGTCTAATATATGCTACTCAAGTTGCTCTATTCGAACTCGCTTTCGCTTCGGCTCCCCAGCCTAAACCGGTTAACCTTGCAGCACATATTAACTCGCTGACTCATTCTTCAATAGGCACGCCGTCACCCCAGCAAGCTGAGGCTCCGACTGTTTGTAAGCATATGGTTTCAGTTCTATTTCACTCCCCGTCCCGGGGTTCTTTTCACCTTTCCCTCACGGAACTTGTTCACTATCGGTCGCAAAATGTATTTAGCCTTATCAGGTGGTCCTGACAGGTTCCCGCAGGGTTTCACGTGACCCGCGGTACTCAAGAAATTAGAAAAGGTCGTATGCCTTACATATACGGGGCTATCACCCTCTATGGCCAGCCTTTCCAGGACTGTTCTACTAGACACACGTTTTGTAACCTTTCGTCCAATTTGCAGTTTGGACCTCTAACTCTTACAACACCTGACTCGCACGGGCTGCAACCTACGAAATCACTTCACCCATCATCGCAACGCGAATCAAGGATCCGATCATTCTTACACGAATCAGGTTTGGGCTGTTCCCCTTTCGTTCGCCACTACTAAGGGAATGTGTCGCCAGCTTACAATACACTAATGATGTACTATAAGCTGGCGACATGTTTTTTCTTTTCCACTGGGTACTGAGAGGTTTCACTTCCCCAGGTGCCCCTCCTGCTACTATGAATTCATAGCAGGATAGCTGGATATTAATCCAGCCAGGTTTCCCCATTCGGAAATCCCCGGATATAATGCTTGTTTGTCAGCTCCCCGAGGCTTATCGCAGACTACCACGTCCTTCATCGGCATTTTGCGCCAAGGCATCCACCATATGCACTTTTCGCGCTTTTTATGACTTGTGTGTTCTATTCAGTTATGAATGTGCAAATTCTGGAACACCATCCCCATACATTAAAAAACAAATGGCCTAACCCAATGTACGGTTCAAAGATGTACCTATGGAGCCGAACGGATTCGAACCGCTCCTAGTTCTGCCCAGACCGAAGTCCGCAGAAGGCCCCCATTTTATAAAGATCTTTCTGGAGCTGGGTGGACTCGAACCACCTACCTCTTCATTGCAAATGAAGTGTTCTAGCCTGATGAACTACAGCCCCATCTTATTAATCTACCTGCACATATCCTTTTCCTGCATAGAAAAACAAATGGTGGGCGCACCTAGAGTCGAACTAGGGACCTCAGTCTTATCAGGACTGCGCTCTAACCAACTGAGCTATGCGCCCGCATCGGAAATCCCGCCGTCCAATTCAGACTTAGACCTTTTCCCGTCCGACTATCCAGGGCAATATATAAGTCCACCTTCAATTAACACTTCACTATAAAAAGAGCAATCGCGCGATCAAAGTATATCTCAACAACATGCTCCTTGATCTCCAAAAAGTGGTAGTTAGTAGATCACTCCTTAGAAAGGAGGTAATTCAACCGCAGATTCCCCTACGGTTACCTTGTTACGACTTCGTCCCAATCACCAAGTTTACCTTCGTCGCCTACTCTGCCGAAGCAAACATGACGACTTCGGGTACCCCCGGCTTTCATGACGTGACGGGCGGTGTGTGCAACTCCCGAGAACGTATTCACCGTGACATGGCTGATCCACGATTACTAGCGATTCCAACTTCATGAGGTCGAATTGCAGACCTCAATTCGAACTGAGATCGGCTTTGATGGGATTAGCTCCACCTTACGGTTTGGCAACCCATTGTACCGACCATTGTAGCGCGTGTGTCGCCCAGGACATAAGGGCCATGCGGACCAGACGTCATCCCCACCTTCCTCCCCGTTTTACCGAGGCAGTTTCCCAAGACACATATAACATGGGATAGGGGTTGCGCTCGTTTCGGGACTTAACCCTACATCTCACGACACGAGCTGACGACGGCCATGCAGCACCTGTGTATCACCCTCGAAGGCTGCCTATCTTTCGAAAGGCATGCAGATACATGTCAAACCCTGGTAAGGTTCTTCGATTGCCATCGAATTAAACCACGCGCTCCACCGCTTGTGCGGGAGCCCGCCAATTCCTTTGAGTTTCAACCTTGCGATCGTACACCTCAGGCGGGACACTTAACGCGTTAGCTACGGCACTCCATCTTTCTTCAAGAATCTACAAGAGAAAATTGAAGTCAGATCGAACACCTAGTGTCCATCGTTTACAGCGCGGACTACACGGGTATCTAATCCGTTTCGCTACCCACGCTTTCGAGCCTTAGCGTCAGAACAGAGCCAGGAAGCCGCCTTCGCCACTGGTGTTCCTCCCGATATCAATGCATTTCACCGCTCCACCGGGAATTCCACTTCCCTCTCTCTGTCTCAATTCTGGCAGTATCCAATGCCTCTCTCCGGTTAGGCCGGAGGCTTTGACAGAAGACTTACCAAAACGCCTACGCTTCGCTTTACGCCCAATAAATCCGGATAACGCTTGCACCTCACGCTTCACCGATGCTTCTGGCACGCAATTAGCAGGTGCTTATTCATTATTCACTCAGAACTTGTTAAACAATAAAAGAAGTTTACAGCCCGAAGACCTTCATCCTTCACGCGGTGTCGCTGCGTCAGGGTTTCCCCCATTGCGCAAGATTCCTAATTGCTGCCTCCCGTAGGAGTGTGGCCCGTGTCTCAGTGCCACTGTGGCTGACCATCCTCTCAGACCAGCTACCCGTCTTAGCCTTGGTGGTCTTTTACACCACCAACAAGCTGATAGGACGCAGGCCCATCTCGAAGCGCTAAAGCTTTAGTGAATACCACTTTTCGGAAGCTCCTCAACAATCCCTTCAAAAATGAGAGAAGCTTCAAAAAAGTAGTACTCACACCATTGGAAATTACCCCCGCTTTCGCGGGGCTATGTCCAACTTCGAGGTAGGTTACCCACGCGTTACTCACCCGTCTGCCACTGTTCCGAAGAACCGTTCGACTTGCATACCTTAGGCACACCGCCAGCGTTCATCCTGAACCAGGATCAAATTCTCCATTATTATTGTCACACTGGAACTAACTCACGTTAGATCCAGGATTTATTACAACGTTTGTACGTTATAAGGCCGAAAACAGATAAATCTGTAATCGGAATTTTTGGGTTAAAACTACATAACTACCACTTTTTGACTTTCAAGGAGCAATCTTTACCACAAGCTCGCTTATATCATACAGCCCAAACAGAGTCAATAGAAACATGCCCGGAAAGCAGTTTCCCACCATTTCAAGTTTTAAAATCTGGAATAAAATCACAAGTGAAAACCTGTGAATCTCCCATCCCAATAACTATTATATCACATAGAACAGCGCCTTTTCAAACGCCTAAACATATATTTCCAAGTTCTAAATATCTACCTTCTATCTCTTTCTTTGCATAGACTTAACTCTTTCAATTTCTTCCTCATTCAACCTTCCCAGGAGCTCCCTCACATCACATATTCTGGAGATTAATTCATTATTCAGTTCTAAATTTTCTGTCAACTCGGGAAGTTTTTCGTTAGCAATAGAGACTGCAAGGTCCTGACACCAGTTCGTCACAGTACAGAACACGTTTACCCATGAATAACACACCAGCGCCTGGGGTAAACCTTCATCTCCAAGCATTTCTAACTTTTCAATCATAGCATGATCATTCCCCGAGATCCTATAATCAGCGGCTATCTCATAAAGAATTCCCCCCGACCTGGCTTCTCTGGCAACAATATCTAAGCATTCAATCTGAATCGAGAGAACTTCCTGATGGGTTTCGCCATTCTTTATAACATCTCCGCAACTCATAGACATAGTCCTAAACTTAATTCAAAAAACACACTTCAAAAAATGAAGAGATTATACTAATGTTGCAGCTTTTTAACACCTCTAAGCATAAACCCCCTACCCTTAAGAGTAATAAGATGACAATACGGAGGCTTATCCCTTAATTTTTTCCGTATCCTAGAAATAGCTTGAGAAATTGCCCAATCAGAATATTTTGCTCCGTAGTCTTCCTTCCATAGAATTCGTCCAATATTTTCCCTCGTAGTAACTTTAAAATTATTTTCGACCATGAATTTTAAAAGGTCTAGTTCGGCAACCGAAAGTGTCTCTTGCACCCTTTTCCCATCGTGATAAATTTCCCCGGTACTGAAATCTACCTCAACTCCAGAATCTCGAACCACCACACTATTATTCCCCAGATCTTCTACTTCAGAGAGGCTTGTCAAAATATCTTCCATTTCCTTACTATCACTTTTCTTTTTTCCAGGTTTCAGGTCGACTACTCGTTGAGAAAATACAAACAGCTTGCGAACTGCCTTACACTTTTTCTTTAGTCCGTCAACAAGTTCTATTGCCACAAGATTCTCCAAAAAGAGATCTGAAACTTTCTTTATGAAATTAATATCAGACTTCGTAAACTTCACCTTCTTTTTACCCACCATAATCATTGCATATAGAGTTTCGTCATAGAAAACGGGAAAAGACAGGAACTCACGAAAGCCAAAGATCTTAGCCATCCTAATAAATGCCTTATGCACACTCTTACCATGCAATGATTCTGGATTTGCAAGACAACACAAAAGATCATCTGTAATTACATATTTCTTGGTCTTGTAGCTTTTAGCAAAAAGATGCTCCCCCTGAACAAGATCATACGTGAGAGAATCCATAGGTTCATTAACAATTCTCATAAAATCAGAAATCACACGAGAGGGTCCATACAAACGAGGATTAACGAGAAATCCACCCTCAGTATCAAAAATTACTACAGCAAGAAAATTATCCCAAGACGTAAGAAGTCCTCCCGCAAGATCTATCACCTTGTTCTTATTACCAAATTGACTATCCTGACTTCCAGCTATTTTGGGGGTACCTTTACTCATGAATTAATAATAAATGATAAATTCAGTAACAGACTCTACTTCTGTTCATCATACATTTCGGTTATCTCTTTAACACTCGTGGCATCCTCCGGCTGCTTATCCCTTTTCCACACCTTAAGTCGAGGAAACCTAAGAGCAAATCCCGTCTCATCTCTACCCGCTCCAGCGGTATGGATTGGGCTCTTAGTAATCTCATCTGCCTCAATAGTAGACACAATCTGAGGATAAACCCACTGATCAGGAACAAGAGATTTTTCCACATTTACCCTCTTCGGCTTGGAATTTGATTTTATATCATCAAGATCCTTCTTAATTTCACGCCATTGATCATCAGTAATCCCAGTCCCCACTTTGGCTATACTAACAAATTCATCGCTTGAGGAATCATATACTGCTCCCAAAAGAGCACCGATACCAAAATCTGCCTGACGACCTCTTCCGAAATAATACCCTAGAATAACAATATCAATTGAATCTGCTAGATGCCCCTCAAAGGCTCTCTTCATCTTGATCCAGTCAAAGCCCCGTTTCCCGGGCTTATAGTAAGAGTTTGGGTCTTTAATTATTACACCCTCAAGGCCTTGTGATATATTCTGTTGAAAGATTTCTTCAAGCCCTTTGGCACTCTCCACCTTGTAGCTGCTAGACTCGATGATTGTATCCTCTTTTCCAACAATATCAGACAGTGTACCAATCCTTTCTTGATTGCCTTCATGCATAAGGGTCCTACCATTAAGGTATAGTAAATCAAAAACAAAAGCCTTCACCGGAACACGCTCTGCCGCACCCTTAATATCATACTTCCTCTTCCTAATCATCGTCTCCTGAAATGGGGAAAACTCTCCGGTAGAGTCATCGTATCCAATAACCTCAGAGTCGAGAACAGCGGATTCTACCTTAAGCTTACCCGCCGCATCGACCACTTCAGGAAACATATCTGTCATATCTTCAAGATTTCTTGAAAACAACCTTACCCGTTTTTCTTTTATACTATCGGCAAACATCCCCTGCTGATCAGATTCTCTTTTACCCCAATATTTCCACCAAACCCTATTTTCAAAAAGATTGTTCGACTCTTTACCAATATGTATCTGGCATCTCAATCCATCGAACTTGGGTTGCACAATTGCCTCAGGAAATCTATTCATAATTGACTCCGCATCTTTCTCCCTCTCAACAAGCATTGAAGCCACAGGAACCCCAGGTATTATATCGACACTCCTGAGCCCGGAGATTCCCTTTTTAAGATATAGGGAAACAACATGCCCAAGGTCTGAACTTACACCATAAGCTCTTTCAATCTCATCTCTGTCACTTTTATCCCCTTTTATAGCAACAGAAACGGCATCCAATACGGTCTTACTGCTACACCCAAGCCTGAGTTTTTGGGCAAGAATTCTTGCTACATATTTTGCTTCAACAGGAGACAGACCAACAAATAACTTGTGCATCTTCTGATTGCGTATATCCACAGACCCTACTCCCTCAACAAGTGCCACCCCCCAAAGAGAATCATACACCTCCTTAATACTCATACCCTTACCTCTACTCACTGCTTTCCCCATCAACTCAGAAGCTACAAGACCCAAGTCTCCACTTTCATTAAAGATATCCTTTGCGGATTTACGCAATCCAGCAGAAATACGGATCCCATCAAGAACCTTCAAAAGGAGCTTATTGGCAACGTTAAACTCTACCGGTACAAACATAGGAACGACCCGACCCACAAGTAAGTAAGAGACAATTGCCGACTCTTCAGACGAGCAATGACCATATAGGTCGGCAAGAATATCCGTCATTTCTAGACGCGAAGCGGTAGCTTCTATTTTTTCGAAAAAGCCTCCCAGCTCTTTAAATTTCATGAGACTAAATTCTGAAGTATTCTGTAGCTCGAGTAGAACCCTTCCTTCTAATTAATCCTTTCTTCTCAAGCTTAACCATATCTCTTCTCAATGTCCGTGTTGATACACCAGATATGGTTTTCAGCAGATCAGATATTGAAGTTGGAGAATCCTTACCTAACATCGAGATTATTTCCTTCTGTCTCGCAGTAAGATCCGAAGTACCTGACACAGGTGAAGATTCTTCAACAGATAACGTTTTAAGATTGACCCTTCTATCCTTTTTTCTACCACCGTCATTCGAATCCCGCCCAGTCTTTCCATTTTTCAACCTATCTTTCACCTCGCGGCCAGATTTGGTAAGTTTAAGAAAAACATAATAACCACCAAGAAGAAAAACGGCAGCCCAAATAAACGTCGAAATCACAATTCTAAAAACTCCCCTAGCTTTCTTTTCCATCACTCACATTATACTGAACCACGATCTGACATTCAAGAAAAGACCCTGGTCTGTTACCACCGCGTGACATAACGTAGGTGTTTCACGAGAATTGTCTTTTGTGGATAAGTTTTGCTTTCACAATACCTCTATATTGCATTATACTCGGTTCGGAATTATACACGGTTACGCAATTTCGGAATAGCAAGGAAAAATTTGAGAACCCGCTGGAAGATGAAGATGGCTGTGCCCCACAACCCTTCAATCTTTACATCTATGTGCACCAATTCTAAACAATCACATTATTTGATTGGTGCTAATCCCTAGCGACCAGCGGGTCTCAAGAAGGAGGAGGAAACTCAAACATGAGTTCCCAGCGCAATAGTACTATAGGATGAAGATAAATACAATCGTAGAATATGTTAAAAATGTGTTCCTATTTTGCTTTTACCAAAGACTTTCCTTTACCTATCTCAATTTCCAACGGCACACTTAGATCTACTACATTGCACATTATTTCCTTAACGGCATCTACAACCTTTCCTGCATCGCCAGCACTACTTTCAAATACCAACTCATCATGTATTTGAAGAAGTAAACTTGCATTAATCTCATTCTCAAAAAGCCATCTGTTAATCTCAACCATGGCTATTCTCATAATATCCGCCGCAGTTCCCTGCATGGGAAGATTGATTGCCTCACGTTCAGAGGCCTCCCGAACAATCCTGTTTCCAGACTTAACCCCGGGTATGTATCTTCGGCGGCCCAAGAGAGTCTCAACATAGCCATTCTTTCTCACAAAAGAGACTATACCTTCCATAAAATCCTTAACACCAACATATTTTTCGAAATACTCATTAATATAAGTTGATGCATCTTCACGCCCGATCCCAAGCTGCTCAGACAATCCAAACGGTGATAAACCGTACAAAACCCCAAAATTAATTGTTTTAGCAAGCCTCCGGTCATCGATATCAACATCTTTTTCATCTTTACCTAGAATTCTTGCGGCGGTAGAAGAGTGAAAATCCTTACCACTCTCAAAGTCCTCCATCATTAATTTATCCTTAGAAAAATGCGCCAAAATTCTAAGTTCTATCTGAGAATAATCTGCAGAGATAAGAGTCTTTCCCTTTGGAGCGATAAACATTCCCTTTATCTCCTTCCCAAGATCTGTTCGTGTCGGAATGTTCTGTAAATTCGGATCCTGGGAGGAAAGCCTTCCCGTAGTAGTAACTGTTTGCTTAAATGTAGAATGAATTCTCCCATCAGATGATTCCCTCGAATACTTCAAAAGGGGTTCTACATACGTACTATTTAACTTCACCATTTCACGATATTTCAATACACTTTTCACACATGGATGTAGATCTTTAAGCTTCTCTAAAACAGAAACGTCAGTTGAGTAGCCTGTCTTCGTCTTTTTTTGAACAGGTAGCCCTAATTCCTCGAAAAGCACATCCCCCAACTGCCTAGTCGAGCTTATATTGAACTCATGACCCACACTGTCATAAATTTCTTTCTCCGCCTTGGAAATCTCAGAGTCGAGATCCTTCTTTTTTGTCTCAAGCATGTGGCTGTCAATCAAAATACCAACCTTACTCATCTCTGCCAATACTACCGTCAAAGGGGTATCATACTTTCTAATACATTCCAATCCTACAGGCTTACCTAATGGATCTCTTATTAACCTTATAGTTTCTAACTGCTCTCCCAGTTTTTTTCTGAGCGATTCTTGCGTTGCCCAAATCGCATCCAAACAAGAAGCACAGTAGTCCTCAGACCCAAGATCCTGATCGGGCAATACAACCGATGCCTCAGAAAATGCTAGGGACCTAATAGAATAATCCCGCTGACCAGTAGATAAATAATACGAGATCAGCCCAATATCGAGAATTTTCTCTTTCGAAAAATCAAAAATGCCTTTTTTCTCCTTGCGATCCAAGTCGATAACTGAAAAAAGTAACTGGCAATAATCTTCCCACCCGTAAGCCGAAGCCTCACAATCAAGACCTCGAAGAAAATCCCAAGTCTTTTTCAGAACTTCACCATCACCAGAATCCTTGCCAAAAAAATACTTTATATTTTTGCCATCGTCCACTCCAACCATACAAGCAGCAGAATCTGCTAAAAAAGCAAAAGCTGCTCTCTTAGCTTGCTTTCCTAATTCGGACATTTCGGACATTGCAGGCTCGGTTATTGACAATACAACGTTTTTAATTGGATCCGAGGCCTTTACACCATTAGTATTTGCCTCTTCTACACCTGACCCAAACATGCCCATCTGCACACCCCCTTCATCTCCTCTGATACTCTCTGGAATTCTCTTCAAGAGAGACCTGAACTCGAATTCCTGGAATTTTTTGACCACCAGACTGTAATCAAAGTCCCTTAGTAGACAGTCTTCAAGATCGAGATCCAGATCGAGATTTGAGACTATAACAGCTAAATGCTTGCTCATTTTTGCCTGCTCTTTACCCTCCGATAAAAGTTTCTTTTGCCTCTCAGTCAGCGATTCAAGATTCTTATAAATATCCTCTATATGTCCATATTTTTTCACAAGTTCCGTTGCAGTCTTTTTTCCAACACCCTTAACCCCAGGTATATTATCCGACGAATCACCAACTAATGCCTTGAAGTCAGGAATAAACTCAGGTTCAAACCCAAGTAATTTTTTAACCTCATCCCTATCAAACATAACAGTATTCTTAAATGATCCTCTCGGCAGCCACACTCTTGTATTCATATCGACCATCTGAAGAAGATCTTTATCTCCAGTAACAATAACCTGCTCGAGACCTTGAGATTTCCATTTACCCCTGTCTGTCAACTCTGCGAGAGTACCTAAAATATCATCTGCCTCGTAACCTTCAACCTCAAGAATCGGTACATTAAAGGCCTTAAGAACTTCTTTTACCATAGGAATTTGCGCTATCAGCGTTTTATCGGGAGGTTTCCTCTGAGCTTTATACCCGGAAAATTCTTCATGTCTAAACGTAGGTTTTCCTAGATCAAACGCACATACCAAATACTTTGGCTTCAACTCCTCCAACACACGCATCAACATTAGGGTAAAACCATATACAGCGTTCACCTGTACTCCATTAGAAGTCGCAAGTTGAGCAGGAAAGGCATGGAAAGCCCTGTGAATAAGAGAATTAGAATCTATTGCAACAAACCTTTTCGGATGTGGCTTAACTTTGCTTGGCACCTATTTTACGCTGACTACCTATTAGAATTTTATTTCTTAACGTCGGGATCTGAACTATTTCCACTGGAGGAACTACCCTTGAAGAACGCCTCGAACTCCTCAGCGTCAATTACCTCTTTTTCGAGAAGCAATTCTGCTAGTCCATCCAATTCATCCTTATGCTCAGTCAATATGTTTTCAACCTTTTCCTGTTCTTCATCAATAATCCTTTTTACTTCAAGATCAATATCCCTAGCTGTTTCTTCACTATACTCCTTTTTCGTATAGCCATACCCCAAATATTTCATTTCATCAAGATCCTCATACTGGACAAATCCTATCTTATCACTCATGCCATACTTGGTAACCATATCCCTTGCCTCCTCGGTTGCAACCTTAATATCCTGGGACGCACCTGTTGTTATATCTTTGAACTTTATCTTCTCAGCAACACGACCACCAACAGTTACCGCAATGAATGCCTCCATCTGATTCCTTGTCCTGTTCTCTCTATCTTTCTTTGGTAAAAGCATTGTCATCCCGCCTGAAATACCTCTCGAGATTATGCTTACACCGTCGACTGGATCTGCATGTTTCATGTATTTTGCGACCAACGCGTGACCCGCTTCATGATAGGCGGTCATTTTAATATCTTCACTCTCACGTTTTTTACTTTTCCGCTCCGGCCCGTATCTTACCTTCAGAGCAGACTCCTCTATATCCTTGGATTCTATCTGCTTCTTATCTTCCTTTGCAGCAAGAATAGCCGCCTCATTAAGGGCATTCTCCAGATCAGCACCGGAAAAACCCACCGTGCGCCGCGCAATCTTGGCCAAGTCCACGTCCTCCGCAAGCTTCTTGTTCTTAGAATGTATCTCCAGTATCTGCTCACGTTCATGAACATCCGGAAGAGTCAGAACAATATTCCTATCAAACCTCCCCGGGCGCAGTATCGCGGGATCCAAAACGTCTGGCCTGTTCGTAGCGGCAACAACAATAACATTAGTTCTGGGCTCCAAACCATCCATCTCCACAAGTATCTGATTCAATGTCTGTTCTGTATTACCACTGTGAAGTGTCGTACCACGTTTCTTAGCAACAGCATCGATCTCATCTATAAAAATGATGCAAGGAGCCGCCCTTCTTGCCTTTTTGAAAAGGTCTCTTACCCTCGAGGCTCCAGCGCCTACAAGCATCTCCTCAAATTCTGATCCAGATGTATGGAAAAACGGAACCCCAGCCTCCCCCGCTACAGCACGCGCAAGAAGCGTCTTGCCCGAACCCGGAGGCCCTACTAGAAGAACCCCTTTCGGTATCCTCGCCCCCAGCTTCGTAAACTTACGAGGATTCTTAAGAAATTGAACAACTTCAATCAACTCCTCCTTAGACTCTTTTATACCTGCAACATCTTTAAATCCAACATCAGACTTCCTTCCCCAGATCAATCTTGCCTTACTTTGACCAAAATCTAATAACTTCCCTCCTGAATTTTGCATGCTTCTAACAAAGAGAAATACTCCTACAGCAAGTAGCGCCATAAGAGCAATCGAAACAACATCTACCCAATTTACTTTTGTTACAGGCTCAACGGTAACGTTGGCGTCGATATCCGATAGTTTTAAACCTTCCTGTTGAAGACTTTCAATAAAATCTGCTCCTTCAGGAATATATGCAAAAAACTTTTTCCCTTCACCTATTTCCGATTCATCATCTGTCTCGATGAACACTCTATCCTCCCTTATAGTAACATCCTCTACATTGTCATCCTTAATTTCTTCAATAATATCGGAGATGCTAACCTTTTCTGCTGATTCGCCCATTGAGCGAAGATAGATATACCCACTAATTAGCATAACAGCAACCAAAACTGCCGAAATCAAGGCACCACTAATGTTACTACGACGGACTTTCTTGGAGATTACACTAGATTTAGAGACATCTCCCTTATTATTTTTTGAATTTTCTTCCAATGCGAAATAAGAAAAATTTATCTATTTATTAGAGAGTATATCACCCTCTACAATATTTTCCGGCCTTCATTAAAGGCAAATAGAATGTACAAATTAAGATCACGCCACTCTGGTGATGGAGAGATTCGAACTCTCGACCCCAGGTTTATGAATCCTGTGCTCTAGCCAACTGAGCTACATCACCAGGCTGACGTGACTTCACAGATGATATCTAAAAAGAACCGAACTGATATTACCAAAAAACCAAAAGAATATGAATATCTCGCTATTTTTCTTAGTAAACTACCGGAAAGGCAAGGAACAGAAATGGTTGCGGGGGCTCGATTCGAACGAGCGACCTTCAGGTTATGAGCCTGACGAGCTGCCACTGCTCCACCCCGCGTATCTTAAAATAAAGAAATGTGTGAAGTTTACAATATTAACAAGGAAATATCAATCTCGGAACAACACAATCAAGAAGATATTACACACCTTTAATCAGAAACTGCCACCAGGATTTCCACTCTCCATCCTTATCTTCAACAGTATCTTCATCTTCGCTTACAACTCCCTGAACATCAGCAGTATCAGGCAGAACAGCAACTATTTCACCGTCTTTAGCATAATAAAGTCTATCCCTTGCCTCCTTTTCGACATAGTCATCACCAATAATCTCTTCCTTCCTACTCACAAGTTCAAGATTTCTCACCCTAAGCTCATCTACCTCTCCGCTGGCCTGATCTAAAAGTTCCATACGATTGTATGCAGCCCGAAGAGACTTCACTGAATTCACAACAAGAACCGCTGATAATCCAGTAAATACAGCTGCTAGCAAAAAAGAGAATACTCTAGAACTACTCTTATTTTTCTTTTTTTCCTCTAGACGATTCATTAGGCAGTAACATCAATATCTACTAAAAGAAGTATAAACATAAAACTGCTTAAAAATCCAGTATAATTTGGTAACAAGTCGTGACATCCATTCCTATAGTTAAACATTATTGACCCCAGTGTCAGTTTGTTGATATAATCAAAAAGATTTCGGAAAAATGAGCATTTTTATAAATTATATCGGGGAATTCGATCATGGCAGCGTCTAGTTTAAATCAACTTCATAGTGACTTTATAGAAGACCTAAAATCCAAAGGTAGATCTCAATCAACTATCATTGCTTATGGCAAGGACCTCGAGCAAGTTATTGAGTTTCTGGGAAACAAGAGCAAGACTGCTCCAACAGAAGTTGCCTTAGAAGATCTTGAAGAATTTAAAGCTGACCTCGGAAAACAGGACTACACTCCGAAAAGTATTTCTAGAAAAATTAACAGCATTAGAACATTTTTTAAGTATCTCTACGGACAAAACATGATCAGCGAAAATCCAGCAGAGAAGCTTTCACATCCAAAATTCGAAACAAAACCTCCCAGAGTTCTAACAGAAATGGAATATCGTGCACTCAGGGACGTAAGCAGAACAGATGTACGACTTTACTCAATCGTTGAGCTTCTATTACAGACTGGTATAAGAATCGGAGAACTCACAAGATTGAAGATTGATGATGTCAAAACAACAAAGGACGGCAAGCTAAAATACCTCGATATTGAGGCTTTCGGAAGCCATCCTGAGAGGAAGGTTCCACTTAATCAGTCAGCAAATAAGGCACTCGATGAATATCTAAAGGTCAGACCTAAAGCTAACGACAATACAATTTTCGTTACCAAAACCGGAAATCCTCTTCTTGTAAGAAATATTAGAACATCAATCGATAGAGCTTTTGAGAAGGCTGGGATTAAGAACGCGAAAGTCAACGATCTTAGAAATACTTTCATTGCTCATCACCTTGCAAACGGTGTCAGCCTTGTTACCGTTTCCAAGCTGGTTGGTCACAAGAGACTCTCAACCACAGAGAAATACCTGGACCTTATCAAGAAGGAGGAAAATGGCACCCAGCAAAAGCTGGAGGCCCTCTAGCCGCTAACCTATAGATCCGTCGTTGCACAAAAATCCCTATTCTGAAAGGATAATTTACACAATTACCCCCAATCTTATAGTAGAGCCAGACCCTAAAAACGATATCATACACACCTTGCCAATCGCCTATTAAGAATCTACAATCACCTCACTATGACAATTCTTGCAATAGACACATCCTGCGACGAAA
The DNA here is from genome assembly GCA_016932785.1 of Candidatus Dojkabacteria bacterium. GTDB lineage: Bacteria > Patescibacteriota > Dojkabacteria > SC72 > JAFGCJ01 > JAFGCJ01. Next base: position 16,214 of record JAFGCJ010000003.1, read on the forward strand.
CAGCAGCCGCTGTAATCAGAAACAACCGTGTCATATCAAACGTAATATCCTCCCAAGTAGAACTACACAAAAAATGGGGAGGAGTCGTTCCAGACATCGCAAGAAGAGCACATGCAGAAAGAATTGACGCTGTTGTTAATGAAGCCTTGAAGCGTTCGAGAGTTAAACTAGACGATATAGACTATTTTGCCGTTACATACGGCCCAGGGCTTGCTATAGCTCTTGAAATAGGAGTGAAAAAGGCAAAAGAAATGGCTTTAAAACAAAATAAACCTCTAGTGTCAGTAGACCATATGGAGGGTCACCTCCTCTCATCTTTCGCTAAAAATTCTTTAGGAAGGAACCCAAAAGGTCCTACCCTAACCGACCTCCCAGCAATGGGTTTACTTGTCTCCGGAGGACATACTGAACTCGTTCTAATGAAAGACTTCGGCGACTACAAGATCGTTGGAGAAACACTAGACGATGCAGCCGGCGAAGCCTTCGACAAGGTTGCAAAAATGCTCAACCTGGGGTATCCGGGAGGACCTATCGTGACAGAATTTGCGGAAAAAGGGACTCCAGGTAGCTTCGATTTACCTATCCCTATGGAGAATTCTGGAGACTTAAATTTCAGTTTCTCAGGACTTAAAACCGCATGCCTTTATAAGATTAAAGACCTTAAAAAATCAGGAAAATTCAAGGATCAAAAACTCTGGATTCACAACTTCTGTGCCGATTTTCAAAACTCGGTTATCAAATCCCTGGTTATTAAGCTCCAACAGGCAATCGCCGAATACAAGGTCAAATCCGTCTTTCTCGGAGGAGGAGTAATAGCAAATGTCCCTCTCCGCCGAGCAGTAAGATCTGCCATGAAAAAATCCCGCGTAAAAGTCTATCAGCCTTACTCTCCCAAATTATTCGGTGACAATGCAGCGATGATTGGGGTTTGCGCCTATTACCAGATAAAGCGAAACGACAATATGGTACTTCACGACAAAAACAGAATCCGAGAACTCGATCGAGATCCCGTATTACAGATTAGAACCAAGGACTAATGACTATGGGCTAAAGATTTAAGCCTGTGCCCTACTGTTTATCCTGTCCCAAAAGGCAAAAATCAGTCCCAAGGATTCAATATTCACAAATTGATATAATAAAGCATGAGAAAGAGATCAAAAAGGATAAAACTCCAAAAGATACTATTCCCCGTATTCGTAATACTGGTAATTATTCCTACGTTTTTCATCGATGGCAATAATTATGAACCCACCACTCAAAGTTACCCAAACGCTGAGACCCATAAAGATGAAGAGCAATCATCGGATCATACTAACACCAACGTACTACAAAATAGTGATGCTGATACAACACCTTCAGACGAAACAAGTATAGCTACTTCAAATCGTCAAACCATCTTACTTTCTGACCCCAAAGTTGAAACCCGGAGACTCACTGCCGGTACTATTTACTCCCTTAGTACAGATAGACTACAAAAAGATACTATTTACACTATAGACATATCGAATTACGAATTTTCAGATTTCGCTCTAGTTTGGCCGTCAGGAGATCTAAAATACTCTCTCACAAACTCCAACTCAGAAAACGAATTCCACTCCGTTCCGATCGATGACGACATTCAGGAATTTGAAGAAAACATTACCTCAAACCTAATCTCCGTTGATGAGAAATCCTACAATTTCATAAACATCATAAGCAATAGCGATCTCCTAACATTGCGTATAGATCTTATTAACCCGACACCATCCGATACACTTTCATCAAGTAGGAATGTAAGTGCGACAGGTACATATAATCGTGATTCAGGAGCAAAATATACAACCCTCAATATCATAAGCAGAGACCAGTGGGGAGCCTCCTTCTCACCAGATATTGACGATCCCTCTAGATTCACCTGGGAGCCGGCTTATCATCCTGTATCGAGAATCGTGGTTCATCATACCGCAGGTTCAAACTACCCATCAGATCCTGCTGCAGTGGTCAGATCAATCTACCTTTACCACGCAGAGACACGTGGATGGGGGGATATAGGATATAACTATCTGATAGACCACAGAGGAAACATCTACGAAGGTAAAGCCGGAGGGGACGAGGTTTTTGCATATCACGCCTTTACTGAAGCCAATGCTATGAGTATAGGCATTTCATTGCTTGGAGACTTTACTTATTACAACCCAACATACGCGGCCCAAAGTTCTCTTATTAAACTTATGGCCGAGAAGGCTGCCTTCTACAACTTCGATCTGAAATACTCAAACGGAAATCTAGGAAAGTGGTTAGATTCCAGTTACACTGTTTTTGGCCATAGAGACACATGGTTCTGGTGCTACGAAGGGCATTCCTCCGATTACAGATGTCCTAGCGGTGACCAATGGATCATCAATGCTACAGCTTGTCCGGGAGACAAGCTACGGAACTTACTTAGCTCCACCCTGACATACCAGGCTCAGAGCTACAAGAATTCTCATTTCTCAACAATGAAGAGCGTTATTAGCAAAGTCGAAAGCAAGATGAGCAATCCTCATGAACAGGACAAAATTCTTGTCGTGTTTGACCTTCCAGAAACCGCAACAGAAAACGAAGTCCTTTCTCTTATCCCAAGCTATTCAGGTATAACAGATATATACATCGAAAAAAACCGGGCCACCATACTAGTCAGAGATTGGAACAACGGAGGTATTATTCCCCCATCGGGTTGGGATGGTTATAATGCACCTGGTACATTCTTCCCGGTTGCGGAAGGTACTGACGACAGACTGGAAACTCTATTAAAATTATTCGTACTCGATCCAAAGATCAAATCTGCCGATCTAAACTACTACAAAGATCTCCGGAAATATGAAAATTCTCAGTAAATAATTAAACAGTCTTGTCATTTGTCCTGTCCCAAAAGGCAAAAACCAGCCCCAATGACCCAAGCACAACGGCTATACATATTCCAACAATCCCAACACCATAATTATCCAGAACAAACCCTATACCCAATAACATACCGGAACTAGCAAGTCTCGAAAGGAGACTCTGAAACGAGATCACACTTGCGCGTACTGTATCCTTGACCCTAGTATTAATCTCGTATTCAAAAAAGGTTGACGATAATCCCCTCATAAAGTGCCCTCCCATAAGACCCAAGATCACAATTACTGGAATTCCAAAAATAGACATCATCACTGAAGAAATAACTACCATCAAGACAATAAACATGGAACCAAATTTGGGTAACCTGGGATATACCTTACTTCCGACAGCAACCAGGAAAGTCGCAAACCCAGCCAGTATTCCCCACCAGACGACTTTCAGACCCATCTCATCAAAAATTGGGTTATACAGCCATTTATAGCTCAAAAATAAGCCTCCCAGCAGCCCATATAGCAACGTTAGAGATAGAAGTTTTTTATCACTATATATTGATTTAACTCCTACTACAGCCCGCGAAAATATATTTCCTTGGATTTTCTTATTGCTTTCAACATTCAAACTCAGCAATATGGGTACTCCAACAGCAAAAGCCACCGAACTAAGCCAAATAGGAATCCTGAGATCTACATCAGCCAGAAAACCTCCTACAGCGGTAGACAGCATACCCCATATAACAGTCCAGAAGCCTATATCTGCATTATCCTTTTTGAAATTCCCAGAAACACTATACAATAATGCCGTAATACTACCAGTAATCAAAGACTGTCCAAGGGCAAGAAGAATCAGAGCCACAATATAGAAACCAGTCGGTCCGGATAAAGAAATCAAAAACATTGAAACCGCATTTAGGCTAAACCCAAAAATCACCGACAATCTATGTGAAAAGTGATCACCTATAACACCGGTAGGATACTCTAGTAGAACTATTGCTATTGAATATAAGCTCAAAAGCTTATATCCAAGATCATAGTCAATACCCCTACTCTTCCAATACAGAAGAGATATTGAAATCCAGAAAAGTGACGACCCCAGTAGACATACCAATTTTACTCTGAAAAGCTTGGACATCCACACCGACTACAAGTTAGCTACGTGCACCTTTGCTTGTTTTTATAGCCTTAAGAATCTCACCCCCATGATCAGTATAAATCACGAGATACCTGTTCTTAAACCGTAGATTATTATCATCATCAGCCTCTACTTCAACATCGTCCAAAGGGAGACTCTCTTTTATAAGAAACGTTGCAAATGGCCCCAAGCGTCCTGCAATAATAAACCTCCTATTCGTCACGATAATCCGTGTAACAAACCACCTCAGTAATCGACGAATCTTGGTATTTATGAGAATAAATAAAACTTTTTCTTTCTTCTGAAGAATACCTTCTGGAACTTCTGGACTATTGAATGTTCTTTTTACCAAGAAATTCAAAGGAATAGAAAGTACAAAAAGGGCAATAAGGCCTATACCAATAACCTTTAATGTCTCTGATGGAATGTTCGGAATAACACCCTTCAAAAGAAAATACCAGATGATAACCACAAATATGAACCCGACAACCTCAACATACCAAGGGAAATATCTCGCTTTTCTCGAACCAGAAAGGATTTTGTATGGATACTTTGACATAGCAGATTATACTATTAAATAGCATGTTTTTTCAATATGCCTAACTCAAGTTCTGACAATAATCAATTACCAAATTCATTCCCTGTATATTGCTCCTACTCCTCTATACCTACGGTATCAAGAAATTCACAACAAATATCTTCAGAAAGACTTTGAAGGCCTACCTTCTGTTCCTCAGTTAAAACAGGTATCAATCGTTTTACATAATCCTCAATCTCTTTTCGAATTATCTGCGCCAATACAGTCTCGAATTTGCCTTCACCAAAAGTTTCTCTTAGCAAGAGCAGCATATCCTCAGATGAATCGATTATATTCAACATTCTCAAAATTTCATCCCTCTTGCCCTCAGGCGCTACACGAGAGAGCTCCAGCAGTGCCTTACTATAACAATTGTTCATAAACCTCTTATAGAAATCCTCCCGGTCACCCTTATACTCAACAATACTAAGAATTTTCATGAAGGTTTCCTTGGCTGTCTCAATCATTTCATTATTTTATAGGTAGAGAAAAGATAAAATCAGGCAGATTCCTTTTTATACTTGCTTCTGTCTCCGCTTATCTCTTTGTTCCATATATTTACTTACCGCTCCAATAGTCGCTAGACCTGTAAATCCCGCAGGAACAAGAAGCCCACTTACGGCAAATCCCGCTGTAGCAACACCAAACAATACTCCCCAAAAAGCAGCATCTCTCATCTTGTACTCAGGAGATTTGACCCACGTTCCTGCATCTTCCTCAGACATACCCGTGTTCACCATGTCACGAACATCCCATTTTTCCATAATTCTTGAACATAGAGCGTCAAAACGATCAAGTACTGTATTAACCAGTGAAAGCGATGAACGAAAAAGTTCACCCGCAAGGTTGAGTACTTCAGTGGCAGAATCTACCACAAACGAATCTGAAACTGCGGTGACCTCTGAAGAGCCTCCCGCCTCTACAATATCTACTCCTGGGGAGTCTATATTATCTCTATTTCCACCACCCATCAAGAACAGTACCTAAAGTTAGCTACTAGCTGAAATATATCGAATTATACCATTAAATAAGGATTTATTCAAAAAACAATATATTGTTCAAATCGTACAAAACACAAGGTGCAAGGGAAAAATGGTTGAGACTTCATTACCATCCAAAGAAACAGCCTTCACCCTATAGCGTTACTTCCGCTGTCTCTCCCCGTTTTACTTACTGTAGAGAAACAAACTCTACAAGATCTTTGACAACCCTATACCCAGAATTCACTGAAAGGATAACCTAAAATGAACAAGAGACTTATCCCATTCCTTATCGTAGTGGCAGTATTTGTTTTGGTCTTAATCGCATTACTGACACTAGCCTCTCCACCCAGCAATGAGTTGGTGTGGGAGTGCAGCACTGGTGAAATGATTCTACCTAATGGTCTTCCAGACTTTGAACGTAAGACCGTCACGCCAGATACGGTGTTCGAAACTCACGATTTTTCGACTGAGGATCACGCACTGGTGATTTATACCGTAGGTAAGGTGGATCCTGAACTAGTTGAAGTATCTCGATATTTCTTCGAGAGGTACATGGAGTTTCTATACTCTATGTACAACAAGCATGGCCTCAGCACTGAAAATATTGCACAGTGGGAAACACCTGATATAGCGGTAACCTTATGGGAGGAAACACTCTCGGCTAGACCGATGTTCGAGGATGATAGTGGCATTATGCCTCTGAATCCGGACATGAGAGTCCCAGATCAAAATGGGTTCCCAGTAGAAATTACCGATGGAGAAACCCTCCTTGCAGCAAAGGATATCTTCTGGGACTACATTCAGGGAAACGTTCTAGCAATTGGTGCCGTCTCTATCGAAGGCGACATGGTCGGCATTGCAGTAGATCTACAAGGATGCCGACATCCTGCTGTCAAGTACGCGATAGAAAACCCCAGCGACGTGTTCATCCTGGAATCGAACCTCATCAACGAGGTTTCCGGGACATACAATGTCTGGGCCAGGCTGAACGATAAGGAGAACTATCATGTGATTGCTGACGATCTACTGGAAAAACATGGGTTCACAGAGACCTGTGGAACCCCAGAACATCTTATGGATGGAATATATCAGACGAGGCCTTCACCACGGCTATGCAAAAGGAGTATGAAGCATGGCTAGCGGAGACTTCGGAAAATTAAACACCCCAGGTATAGGAAATGTCAAAAGAGGCGCACGTTTTCATTGTGAAATGCTGACGTGCGCTTTTTTCTTTAACTCACATTAAGTCAACATCACGGAAAAAATGGGCGCAGGTGGACGATGTTGGAAAATGGTTGAGATTCAATATTTATATTATTAAATTAAGGTTTGAGAGTGGTTCAAACGTTCTACATACTATAGGGCTTCAGATTCAATTGTGGTAAGTGGCCCGTCAGAAATCATCATTCCTTATTATTTTTATAACCGGATGTCGTCGCTTATTGATACCATTTCTTCGGCGTGCTATAATACTATAGGACTTGCACAATAGGGTGCACTTACCTTCAAACCGGTCAATATGCCGAGAGGCTATTCCGGTTTGAAAGCTTTTTAACAGCTGAATAACGAAATACAAAAGGAGAAAAGCGATGAAAAACAGAGCACTAATACTAATTGGAGTTGTTTTGGTAGCAATTTTAGCGATATGGGGTGTCTTATCAATAATCCAGAATCCATCAGGAACCACGGCATCTCTATCTCAGGAACCGGTACATCTAGAAAGCGGAGAAGTTTACACATGGACATCTCCGAGTGAAATACAGGTGGTATTCGTCTCAGAAGTTGGGGTTACCTTATACCCCGACAACTTTGACCACCTCGAGTTTACAGACCAGAATCCTGAGATAGACATAATATACGTCTATCTCAAAGACTCCTATGGCTTCATGGGAAACGAGGAGGTACCCTATCCAAACGGGCACCTCGGAGTGACCATGTATGACAGGTACAACGGAGTCTTGCAAAACATCGAAGTCAGGATCGCAGTAAGTGCATTCACGTCGTTCCCCCAATTGTACACAAGGCTGGACGATGTGACCGAGGTCACACCACTTGTGGACTTGAATGCAGTGCTGATTGAAGAGCTATGGCACAGCTTTAGGGGAGACCATTACGAAGGAGACGACGAGCTAAGTATGAAAGTGAACCTTGCATACGCGCAAAATCCAGACTTCATAATAATAAGACCCGACAGTTTACAATGAACATCTCTCTGTGGGGCCACCCTCCATCCAGATCACCAGGAGGGTGGCCCCCCCCGAAATTTCGTTATTCAGCTCATCTTTAGGAAACAAATTTCCTATTATTATAATATTCAGAATCCTCATCACTATACTGACTTCTTTATACTGACTGAATCAGAAACTATTTCCAGAATTTTACTGGAGAGAGAAGACAAATCTTTCGTCTTCACTTTTTTTCCAAAATCAGTATAGAAATACTCGTGGTATTTATTAGAATACTTAATGTTTACGGAATTAAGAAGATTAAAATCTCTTTTGTTAAGAGCAGGAAATGAATACTCCAATTTTGAATATTTATATAACTGCTCAAGATCATGACCAAACTCTTTCAACTTTTTTTCATCTTTTATACCAAATTCCCAGAGATACACCTTAAAAGCAAGCTCGATTGAATGACAATACAAGTACTGAATAACCGAAAGATGACCTGCTTTACCTAATCTTAGAAATTCTGCTGAGCTATAAAATCCTCTTGCCCTCTTTAGCATCCCCTTACTGGAAATTCTCCCAAGTGTATAAATAACAGCTCCCATCTGAAAGTGTTTCTGATTAAAAAATGGGCGCAGGTGGACGATGTTGGAAAGTTTTTTAAATTCAATATTTGTACTGTTATACCAGTGTTTCAAAGCAATCATATGAGACCATGTACTATAGGATAGTGGCATAAATTGGGATAAGTAGCCACTTTATAATATCCAGTTCTGATATAATTTGTTTAATGGGAAAAGACTCCAAAATTAAAGTAATTGTCGAGAAATTCTCCAAGTTGGCAACGAGCCAGTTTATGGTTGGAATTATCCTAGGAGCTCTATCTTCTATTCTTGTCAACTTTTTCACGGTACAATATGAGAAATATACTTCCTTTTCCTCATACAGAAATGCTCTAGTATCAGAGATCAACTCAAACCTTGAAATTATTAACAAAGGTGATAATGAGGAACTAACATTCCGAGGCAATTTTCTAGATGATACATGGCACGCCGGTCTTCAAACTGGTCAGGTATATCTCCTCGAAGACAATACAATATTAGCATTACAGGATTTATATTCCGAAATAGGTAGAGAAAACGACTTCAGGCAAATTCAAAACGAAAACGTATGGGGGATGTTCTTTGATGGATTTAAAGATGCTGGACATGTCACCTACTATGAAGAAGCTCTGGATAGTAAGAAATTATCTCCAACTGAACAAGAAGAATACAAAGAAAAACTTTATCTGTATGACGAGGAATCTGATATAACCTTACGAACGATTGATGAAGCAAACAATGCTTTTCTAGGTCACTACAGTTCGAATAATACTCTTCTAGAAGAAAAGCTTAAAGCCACCAAAAGAATCATCCTAGATGACAGAAGAACCGAAATTAGTATTCTGAAAATTATTGTATTACCTATCCTAATTCTTATTTTAACGGCATTTACAATATTAATAGCAAGGGCTTCTCTCACAATACTAAGACATAAAAATGCAAATCAAGTAATTTAGGTGACGTCACTCTTCAGTCACAGGAAATCTAATAAATACTATCCCCATCATTGGACTTAAGGCCATCCTTAAATGCCTTTAGCCAGACCTTATCTTTTTCCTTGAAAATCTTCTCTCTCCAGAAATTTAATAACTCGACAAAATCCTCAAAATAATCCTTGTAAGCCATTCCTAAACGTCCGTCCTTTAGCTGCCCAATGGCAATTGACCCTTCACCAACAGTATCTCTAGCAATGACAGAACCCAGCTTCAGCTCCGTTCTTCCATCAGTCATTAACAGAGCAGGTTTAACAAAGTACTCATGAACAATGCCACAACGAAACACTGAATATATATCGTTCTTTTTACCAAAAAGAGAAATTAGCATATCATTAAAAAGTCTATACCTAAATGATGGACGATCCATTCGGCACAGAAATCTCATGAATCTATCTCTACAAGAATCTCTATCAGTATGGTCTGATAGTATTGGCATCAACTTCCCAAGAAACTCGGTGCCACACATGAGTCCGAGAGGCACAAGATACTTAGCCTCCGCATCAATCCCTTTCACTAAATCAGCATAGATAATCCCTCCCTCAATACCGTCATAGATAACTCCATCAAAAAAATCTTCAACCGACATGTTAAGACACGGTTCTTGATTAATAGTTTTATTCATATTCCCTATAAACCTCAAAATTAATACCTGTAGAAAAATACAAGTCCTACAAAGTAAGAACACATTTATTCCTACCTTTTCCTAGGACTTTTCATCAGGATCAAAAAGCTGAATTTTCCTTTCAAAAAGCTTAGGAAACGCATCTGGTCTGTAATCTAGAGGAATACAACCGTTTAACTCAACAAGATAATCCACAACACATTTTTGTTCCTTATTTAAAGAGTTGCTATTTACTCTGTTCCTTACCGCACCAGTAATAACATCAGAGATCTGTAATCCCGATATGACATGAGATACACCTTGATCACAAAAATCAAGATCAAAATAAAACTTCTTATCTTTGGGTGCCTCCTCCTTAACCTTTTTTATAATTTCCTCTCTTCCAAAACTGGAATCATTATCAAAAAGAACATAAAACGGCTCATCTACAAAATTCTCTTCATTGTATATTTTCCACACAACTGTACGAATAAGATAATACGCAATATTATATTTATACTTTTCAATTCTATAACATACTGAATGATAAGTAACTTCTTTATCAGCAAGAGTATCTCCAAGAAGAGCAATATATGACTCATAATTCTTATCGATGTTAGTCCACTTTACTTCTCCAAAAATCTTTGTCTCAATCCGTCTTTTTGTAAATAATCTTTCAAATTCCGGGACCTTGTTAAAGGGTACCAAAATACCGCCCAAGACACTTATGCCTTTAGAATCTTTGGATTCATCAAGAAACAAAAACATTTATTCTTGTTCTACTTTCTTCTTTATACTTTCAACTAATAAATACTCTCTTTTGACACCATCTGGAAGATCGTTCTTTGACCTGGGAAAGGGTATCATTATCTTAACAATCTGAGACTCCAGAAGACCACTCAAATAGTCTTTCTCATTTTTTGTAATCTCTATTTTTCGTATTTTTTCTTCTTTACCGCCAGAATCTTTTTTCATCTTTATTCAAACTAATAATTTATTACACCACAGTATCATATTATCACAATTTGAAATATTTATACTTAATCAAGAATTTTATTCTCAATTTCGGCTGTCTATGGGGTGCCCTGTACAAAGAAACGTTAAGGCTGAACTCAGTGTTATAATAAGCACACTTACATTCATCTACAAAACCTCATGCTTAAAAGAGAATATAAAAACACAAGTAAGCACGGCACAGGAGGACAAACTCTTAAATCTCTTTCTAATGAAGTTTTTTTCTCCTTTTTCGATAAAGAAAAAATTGAAAAGGTTTGTCAGGTCATGTACAAGAAAGCTCTTGATGGTGATATTAGAGCTTGTAAGGACATTCTTAATCGGGCGCTTGGTAAACCTACAGAACAAACCGAATCCTTTTCGGAAACGACATTCAGAGATGTCACAATCTCCTCGTACCTTGATAAGTTCAAGAAGCTACCACTGGAAGAACAAATCGAAATAGCCGGAAGTCCCGCATCATAAAAAACTGATTCTGCTATAATTGGTTTAGTAACTTAACAGGGCCAAATCACCCACGTTTGCGGTCCTGTTAGCGTGGGTGGTTTCTTAGCAGCAATGAGGAAAAAGCATCTCAAGATAGAAATAAGACTGGTAGGCTATGATATTACCAAAAGCAAGAAACTTAAAGAGCATATTGATAAAGATTTTATTTCCCAAATACACGCTCTAGAAGTAACTGATTCCTTTGTTCAGGAAATACTTAAACTAAGGAAAAAACACGATATACCCATTGACGGATACTCCTTTGAGGAATATCAGAAAAACAAAGGTCAACTACTAGATAAAATTGCAGAGCTTACAGCAGATATTCACATCAACTTTCCTAAAAAATTCCTAATAAACGAAACAATTAAAAACCGTATCCCCGATATCGTTTTAGCTAACTTTATATATGCTCCAGGACAGGCCATTTATATTGAGTCAAAAGGATTACCCCTCCCGACTCAAAGATCTAGGTCACGTTACAATGTAAAAATTATCATCGAGAAGAGAGTAAGCCCATATCAAATACAAAAGTTTATAAAAGAAAACAGTGAAATTATAAGATCAGCAATAGAAAATAGCATCCCCGACACTCCAAATCTTTTTATATCTGAACGAGATTATAAGATAATAGATCTAAGGGACAACAAAAAGAAAAAATTTCGTGAAATAGCGGAGGAACTAGATAATTCCCATCCCGACCCTAAAACGTATAAAGGTGATACCAATGAGGATTCCACGAAAACAGCCTACCACGATGCGAAGAAACGATTGAAAAATATTATTCAAAAAGAAAAAACGTAAGAAAATGTCAATGTAAGTTTTCTTACGTTGACTCATAGTCACAGACATCCTATTCCTTTCGTGAAAAAATAGAACTGAGTATAAATTTGGTTCTATTTTTTATGAACGAATCTCTAGCAAACCTCAATCGATATCTTAATGGGAAATTTGGAAGATCACCGAATTTTAGACTATCTTCCATCTATAGGAATCTATTGAAAGATAGCCGAACAAGTTCCTTCGGCGACTTTCCAGTACTTGCATACCTGGTCAGTTTCGCAAATGCAAATAGTCGAAACTTTTCCAGAAATGAAATACTTCACGCCCTTAACCAGTCTCAGGAACTTTCCAAACTCCGAAAGAAGATCAAAACCGTCCTTCTAGACCAGCTACAGAGCTATCAACAGAACGATCCAAACATATCAACAATTCCTCTCAAGTAATGAAACAACAAAACAGGACCACAAACACATCAAAACAAAAGAGTCACAAAATTCAAGAGTTTCATTCCTCTCCTGAAACCCAAAAAAATCTCGAACTTTTTTGCGACGTACTCATTTCCCAATTCAAAAGGTTAGAAAAAAACGGCCTAACTTTTAATAAGTCGCCGAATGATCCCTCATAGAAATCAAAAACAAGCGGCCCCCACCAGAATCAGAGGACCGCCTATACAAAACAACAACTGCCGTTTTGTATTTAATTTATTATATCACAGCATGTTAGTAGAAGAATTTAGCATAGACGACATAGATGTAAAGATCTGGATTAATTCGAAGGGATTCATGCTCGCTCAGGCTTCAGTAACATACTTCGGTCTTGTTCAGGTTCATGGATACAGGGTAATGCAATCCAAACATGAAGAAGATATTTTTGTCGACCCACCGAGAATACCTGTTACTTGTAAACCATCTGTTTACATAACAAACCCCGTTATATGGAAAGATGTTGTTGAGAAAATAAAGATGTCATACTGGCAAGTGGTCGATCAAAACAAAGCAAACGATCAGAAACAAACTGATGAGCTGACAGACAAAGACTATGAAGAAATCGAAAAAATGCAAAGAAAGAAGTAGTTACAGTAACAATATATTAATAAATATATTTACTATATATGTGCTTATAAGATGTAACTATATCTATTGATATAGAACCTTTATATAAATATAATGAAATTGGAGTGCTACAACAAGAAGAACGTATTTAAATAGGCGTCCCCGCTGCAGAATACGTTCTGTAGCACTCCAGGGGGCGCCTATTTAGTTGTAAAAAGTATTAAATATGAAATATCTCGCATATTGCAGAAAAAGCTCAGAAAGCTCCGAGGCTCAAGCTCTCTCACTACCAGCTCAGGAACGAGAAATGAAAGAGCTCGCAATACGTGAAAACCTTGGTCTAAAGGCCATTCTTCAAGAAAGTAAGTCGGCAAGGATACCAGGAAAAAGACCCGTATTTACAAAAATGCTAGAAGAAATTCGAAGTGGCTCAGCTCAAGGGATTCTTTGTTGGCATGTAAACAGGCTTGCACGAAACTGGAAGGACGCCGGAGAACTTATGCAAATGCTTACTGACAACATCCTCAAAGAAATCATTACACCAGAAAGAAGAATTACAAGTAGCAATACGAACGATATCCTTCTAGGCGTAGAGTTCGGACAGTCCTCGCAATACTCGAAGGAGCTAAGTCAAAACGTTAAAAGAGGAATCAGAGAAAAGATAGCCAGAGGCCAATTCTGTGGAAGAGCCCCATACTTCTACATCAACACAGGCACAAGCAAAATGAACAAAAACATCGGACCCGATCCTAAAACCGCACACTACTACGAAGAATGGATCGACTTCGTAATAAAAACAAAAGCTAGCTACAGAAAAGCAACCAAGTGGCTAAATGACAAGGGATTAAGAACCCGAAAAGGAAAAAAATTTCTAAAGAGCACAGTACAGAAAATGCTCAACAACAGCACCTACTGTGGAATACAGCGATTTGGCAACTTTCCAGAGAACCACGGAACTTGGAAGCCACTCATCAGCAAGAAAAAATTCCAAGAGCTTCAGGAGATACTTGGTGAAAAGAGAAAACCAAGATTTTACTCACACACAAAAGGCTACAAAGGCCTAATGAAATGCGCTCACTGCGGTTGTGCAATAACAAGTACACACAAGATCAAGAATGGAAAAAGCTACATATACTACCACTGCACAGGAAGACGAGGTAAGTGTCCACAACCTTACATAACTGAGGAAGAGCTTGAAAATCAGATATTTGAGAACATAACACAAATCGAAATTGACAAAGAGACTCTCGATTACTGCATGAAATTAATCAAGGAAAAAGTTGCGGACGAAAACGATAGCTATGAAAAAAGGCGCTCTGATACCAATAAAGAACTTACCAAAATCCAAAATATGCTAAACGAACTCCTTGATATGAGACTTAAAAAGGAAATGTCACAAGATGATTATGAGACAAAGAAACAAGAACTAATGGACAGCAAGGAAGAAATAGCATCAAAACAAAACGACAACGAGTTCAACCAAGAGCGATGGATAGAGAACTTAGAGAGTTTCATCAACACCTGTTTCAAGATCGAAAAAATATTTAATCAGGGTACTATCGACGAGCGGTCAGAACTGGTAAAGGCCGTCGGTCAGAACCTCACACTAGAAGACGGAAGACTAAACTGGACCTTTAAGAAACCTTGGTCTTACATGCTAATCGAGCAACCAGAAGAATTTGAAGACATGAACTCTGAAGAAAAGCGGACACTATGGTGGGCGCAGGTGGACTCGAACCACCGACCCCGGCTTTATAAGAACCGTGCTCTAACCGGCTGAGCTATGCGCCCTATCAACCAAACTAGTCGCTATTGTACAACATAGCCTAACAAAACTTAAGCGGTTTCAGTCCCAAGCACTCACTCCTATAGGCCGAAAAAAAACACTCCAAAACAACAAAACTTCTGTTACAACAAGGAAAAACCAGTCCTAAGGACTTACCCCATGGGCAACGACGGTGGTGCCGGTAATTTCTTTTCAACCCCCTCAGCAGCCTTTGCCGCCAACTGAGCTCTTTCAGTAATTTCAGACTCAACCACCTCTCGGTCCCTACCGTATTTCAACCTCGAGATCTTCTTTACTAGCTCAGTAACCTTCTCGAACTTCGGATACCTGTCACTCTCATATCTAGTGTCCATCGAAAACGGCGGGGGGTATTTTCCATCAACCAACAGCTTAATACAGGCATGTATGTTTGGCTGATTAATAAGGTCATTAGCAGTAAAAACAGGTTCGTACTGTGTCTCAAGATACTTACCGTCATCAGGTCCTACACGCATTGTCACAAGAGTACCTACATTGCCGAAAACGGCATCTTTAACCTGATCAGACATCTGACCGATGTACTGATTTCCTACGTTTAAACTAAGTCTATACTTTCGAGCCTCAGAAAGAATCTGAGCAAAGTCAGGTGTAGCAAAGTTCTGAAACTCGTCCACATAGAGAAAGAAATCCTTTCTATCTTCCTCTGGTACATTCTCACGGCTCAGAGCAGCAGAGAGAATCTTTGGAACGAGCAAGAGGCCAAGAAACTGCGCATTTTCCTCACCTATTAAACCTTTAGACAGGTTCACAATAAGAATTTTCTCATCATCCATAACCTTACGAACATCAAACGAGGATTCACTCTGACCAATTATATTCCTCATTGCTATATTAGTCACAAAGCGATCAAACTTAGAAACTATATAGCCAAGAATTTCAGATTTATGGAAATCACTAGTCTTAGCAATCTGGTCAGTCCAGTATCTCCTAACCATGTCATCTTTCAAAATCGGAAGCCACTCCTCCTTCACCCATTTATCATCAGTGAGAATCCTTACTACCTCAATCAAGGTACTGCCTTTCTTAGACATTGCTGTAAGCATAGCGTTTCTGACCGCCTGTTCAAAACGGGGACCGGTTATACCTTGTCCCTGCGGATCAAACATCTTGGTCAATAACCCAAGAAAACCATTCACCACCCGATGCTTATCCTGTTCATCATAATAGTCCATTATGTTAAAACCAAGAGGTCTGTCGTAATCAGATGGGTTGAAATAGATTACATCCTCAGCCCGTTCATGCGGGATTCTTTGAATTACATATTCAGCCAACGATCCATGCGGATCAATTATGGCAACACCGTTTCCTGCATAGATATCCTGCAAAGCCATGCTCTGTAAAAGCCATGATTTACCAGAACCTGTTTGACCAACTACATAAATATGTCGCATTCTATCTTCATCTTTGATATAGACATCCTTTGATTGGCCACGGAATTTAGCTGTACCAAGCCATGTACCTGAAGTCGGTACCATCGCTGCTGCAGGGGCCTCACGAGATAATAGCCAGTTAATATGAGGGGTTTGAACCTCCTTATTCGGAAAATGGTAAAAGGTTGCAAGTTCCTCCACGTTCAAAACAAGCTCTGGTTTCATAGCAGGCTGGCGATACATAAAATTCTTCATAAATTCGCGTTCCGCAAGAGGGCTAATCTTTTTCCTCTTAAGCTCATTCATACCAGGACTAGAGAACTGATCATATGCACCGACAATATTATCCAGATGCATTTTTGCCGTTGCATCATCCTTCGCCACAGTGACAACACGTAATGCACAGGAAAATCCTGCTTTAGAGCATTTCTTCGAAATAGCCTGAGTCTGTTCCTGGCTTACATTTATACGTTTTTTCTCCGGATCGGCGTTATTCTCCTCAACCTTATTCACGAATTTTTGGCCTGCTTTCTGCCATTTCCCAGCCGAAGGACTTATAACCAGCTGAATAACAGCACCTTCTCCGCTCTCAATCTTACTTAGAGCACTGGTCACATGTGCCATGGTGTCACCCTCAAAGTCCTGATAGGTCTTAAACGGATTGTAAGGCTCATCGCTCATTATCAAGCTGGCAAAAGCCACCCTACCGTCCTCCCGAAATATATTGTGCTCAGGTGCCTCGGTAAATTCTGCGTCCTGATAAGAGCCGAGCACTTGTTTTTCTACCCAGCTTGCAAGTTTTCTCGGACAATATATATAGAAATTAATACTTTCAGGCAGACCCACAATCTCAAAACTGACTGAGTTATGAACAGTTATGTACTTACCAAGAAAGCCCTTTCCTCCCCCACCAATTCCCGAAAGGTTTGCAAAAAGCTGCTCTGCAACACCAACCTCAATCTCATTTTCCTTAGGTACTCGAATCTCATAGAGGTTCCAGTCTTTTGATTTTTCCTCTCTATCCTTGTATTTCAGGTATCTAACTGTTAGATATACTATTACTGCAATAACAGCCACAACAATAAGTCCCAAGAAAATTCCCAGCCAATCTATCTGAGAAAAGAACGCAGACCCACTACCCGACTCAGATTGAGTGTCAGGAGTCACAACCTCCTGCTCCGTATCAGACTCCGAAGGCTCAACCATCTGAGAAACAATTGTATAATTTCCCTCATCTATAATAGAAATTGAGGTTTGATCAGCCATTGAGCAGTTGTGGTATACCAAAAATAATATGCTACGATTCTACCACAGAATGCTGTTGTTGCTAATTGAAAAGTGAAAATCACATCTAAAAAAGTAGACACCAGAAACATAAAGACGGGCAAAACTAGGATGTAAAAAGGCCTTTAAACGTACCCCACATTTCCCACAAGCGCTGGAGAAGTGCTGCCTGCCATGTTTTTGCAGCCTTTACGTCACCCTTCTCGGCAATGGAAAATGCATTCTCAGCGACTTGCTGCGACGGGGCATACCCAGTAACACCAAGAGATGCTCTTGTTGCAACCCCCTGAGTATAGTCCGCCGTTGCGCTTGTTGTGGTCTGCTCTTTTCCCTCAGCGGTCTGTGCTGCTCTTTCAGGACGGGATTCCGGCCCTTCCACAGCAGCTTCAGGAGCCTTCTCAACTGTACCGAATTCCTCTTTAATCTTGGCCATTCTTTCCTTAGCACTGAGAACTCCGACATCGACGGATCCTTCTATCTTGGCACCGGATTTCTCAACGGCCGCTGGAGACACATCCGAAACAGGAGACACCTCAGTAGCTGCAACCTCTCCGGTCTCTTTACGTATAAGCTGTTTAACAGCAATTGGAACATCCTTATTATTCAAAAGATATTCATCAATCTTGGCGGGAGGAACTCCCTCCTCAAGTGCGCGCTTCCTGAATTCGACAATCTGCGTCTCAGGAGAACCTTCGGGTACTTCAAGTTCAATTTTCGAATAATTCTGGTCTAACGGCATTTATTAGTTACTTTTATCATATTTATCCACAGAGGATTATACCATATACTTTCTTTTTATTTCATGCATTTCCTTGTTTAACATACGCTCTTTTTCCTTTTGCTTTTTCTCGTACTTTTTCTTACCTCTACACAAACCTATTTCCACCTTTATTTTACCTCGCACAGCATAGAGTCTAATCGGAATCAGGGTCATACCCTTTTCCCGTGATTTTCCTCCCAATTGGGTAATCTCTTTCTTATTGAGTAAAAGTTTTCTCTTTCTGATCGGATCGTAGTTCATATCTCCCGAGTAAATCCATTGACCAATATGACAGTTCCAAAGCCATACCTCTCCCTTTTCAACCTGAATAAAACTCTCAGCCAGACTCACATTCCCGGACTTTATAGACTTGACCTCAGCCCCTGTGAGAACAATTCCCGCCTCATACCTATCAATAACCTCATAATTATAGAAGGCTTTCCTATTTCTCGCGAAGATTTTCACACCTCGGGAAGGTTTCGATGAGGACTTTGCTGCCGTTTTTTTAGAATATTTTTTTCTAGTCATAATCCAATGATATCTTCAAAACCCTTGACCCATCAAGAACGTAAAGATATTTTCCATCAGTATCCGCAGTAATCTCCTTAACATTCTTGAAGATATCACCCCGGTTTCCTCTGTACACAAATTGTGTAAGCATAATCCCTACGCCCGGATGTTTCTCAGGAGTCCCTTTCTCAATTGCCACCACTCTACGATTATCTTTGTCAAAAACATATAACGGCTTATCACCGTAAAGATTGGTGAAACCACAGCAGACCTCACCCAGTGGCTTATCAAAACCCGAAAGGCTAAAACTATCTGGTCTGCCGGTAAAGAACTTGTAAAGCTTCTGCTCATCATTGGTAAGTATGTATATGTTTCCATCAATTAAGAGATCCACAAGGTCACTATCCGATGACAATTGGAAATATTCCATGGGATAACTAAACCCTTCGCCAGCAGGAAGAGACTTCATAAGCTTGTTGCCGTCACTTGTAAGAATATAGAGATTTCCACCAAAAGACGACATCTCCACTACATTACCTATTGATCTGATTGACAACTCAGGCATCTGTGCAAATTCACGCCCACTTACCGATTCTTTATCAAGCGAAACAACACCTAATTTTTTATCGTAAACAAAAATATACTCCTCTGTTACCACCACAATCTCGGGCTCTTTAAGGATTTCCTTACTATTTGCCACTTCTTCAACAGCCCCTCCGTCTAGCTTATAGCGATACAAAGTGTGCTGTGCCTTATCGACAAGATAAATTTCCTGGCCGTACTTAGCAATATCTACAATCTCCGAAGATTCTCCTACTTTTAAGTAGGTATCAAGTACTATTTCAAAATTTCCATTCTGCTCTGACACAACAGTTACACGGTGTACCCTGTCACTTAAGCTCTGGGCACCAATTTCTACAGAGCTCAACCTATCCTTTTGCTCATCACTGAGACTCATCTCTTGAAGCTCAGATATAGAAGCACGAATTCCATCAATAGAAGCGTTTGCTTCATCGTCATTTTTGTTGGTCTCCCACGCAGCCTGAGCCTGACTCAAGTCCTCCTCTAACAATATTATCTCAGAGTTTATTGCAGTCTCATAAACATTCTTCCTGTACACACTGTACCCGATTATTCCCAACATAACAGCAAGAATCACTCCACCAATAATAATCATATTTTTCTTGCTCATTCCTGAGCCTATACCTTTGACACCAGCCTTGGTTATAAATATCTTTCTATCCCTGCCGCCACCGACCTTAAATGAAGAAACCGTAGACCCTAGTTTACGTTTGATTACTGACATATTAAGATTCTCTGCCGTCCATTCCTTAACCTTCTGAAAGCTCAATCCAGAAAGCTTCGATTTTAATTTTGTCCATAATTCTGAAAGTTTCAATTTGCTGGCCACACCAGAGAGTGTTCCTGAAACGCCGCCCAAAATTCCGGGCTCCATACTTTTCTCTTTTCTCACGCCACCCTCCAATACCGCCGACTCGTTGATGTTATCAAGCTTTTCCCCCTTCTCTATAGCATCAGCTCCCTCTTTAACCGATACCCCAATCAACCACATGTATTGATTTCCAGCCATATTGTCAGCAAAAAGCTCAACTTCACTTGTAAGCCTTGACCAATCTGAAAGCACCTCCCTCATAGACTCATCGTCAAAAACCTTAAAGAAAGAATCCACCAACTGAGGTGAGGAAAGAATAAACGTGTCATTCTCCTTGAGTTCAAATGACCCAACAGAAACATCAGAGGAATAACCTATTCCATCATAGGCCGGAAGCATATCATTGATGCTGTGTGCCTCTTCATTACGAACCAGCCACACCTCAGGAGATCCAATTATTGAAAAATGTGCTTTCCCGTCAATCACTCCAAAACCGCAAAGATGTAGATCCACTCCCTGTTCCGAGACGATTTCATCATTTTCTATTAGCACCACAAGTCTTTTCTTCGCAGCCTTTACAGCGGCCTTAAGGGCTAAGACTGCTGTTCCCTGAAATTCATAATACTCTTCACGAAAACTATCCCAGATAAACTTGGCCGCCCTCTCTCCATCTAGATCTCCAGGACCGGATAATGATACAAAAAGCCCTATACAACCCTTTTCCTCAAGTAAATCCTCTTCATGAGGCTCATACCAATAAGATAGGGTTATATTAGCTCCTCCAACACCCTTCGGGAAATACGTTTTGAACGATAATGGCAGTTTATCCATAATACACTAAAACAATACCAGAATACTGACAATAATGCTACCAACCACAACAACAAGAGCATGTATCTGAGCAAGAAGATTTATAAACCAACTCTTATCTGTTTTCAAGGTCTGCGCTAAAATCCTCACCCTCAAAAGAAGAAAAAAGGAAAAAATACAGTAACCAAACAACATAACCAGAATAACAAGCCTTAATGTATTGCGAACTGTTAACATATCAAAAAACTCTGTCATGATGGTGTTTGTTTCAACTCAAGTAGATCCAAAATAGTGTCTTGAACATCTCTAGGTCTGGGAACATTATCAAACTCAAATTCCCTTTTTTCTCCGGCAGTCTGAACAAAAACTGTTCCAAAATCAAAGAACGCAGCCCAAATACCCGCAGTAGTATGCGAAACATCCTCTATTTTCTCAAGTTGACACTCAGAAACATTATGTGAAAACAGCTTCGAGAAATCTATATCAACAATTCTCTCCGTAGTTACGATATTAACCGTGAAAAACCACATAAAAAGGTTAAGAAAACCAAAGCTTATAACCATCAACGTCCACATCAGAGCCACCCCAATACCAAAAATAACATCTTTTCCAGTAATCTCGATCCCACTTGCCGACACCAATAACACAATAACCATTGGTAAAAGAATGCCCCCCATAACAATAATAAGCTTCTCTAGAAGTACCGCCGGATGCTGTCTAACAAGAAGAATAATATTCTCACCTCTATCCTGACCTTCGAATTTGACCCTATCTGGGAAAGCTGCAAATGCCGCCAATGTACCAGCCTGTTTGGCATCAGAGATCTTTGCTATAAAACTACCAGGTTTTCTTCTTGTCGATGACTCAGATGAAGTAGGCATATAGTAATATTATACCTCAAAAATGTTGATTTCACAACGAGTTGTGCTATTCATACAACGGTACACAACACCTGACCGATTTACCTTTTAACAATCTTCCACGTCTGTCCTGATTCCCCGGACGTAACTTTATTCCCATCAGCATAAATATCAAACGACTTATTGGAGGAAACAATCGTTGTAGGACCACCAACTTTTGTTAAACCTACACGAAAGATTGATGGTGGCGAAAAGCTTTTTAATGTCGTGCCGCGATAATAGTGAGCAAGTATTGCTGAATAACTCTGTCCTGCATTTGCCCTACCCTGAGCACCATATTGACACATTCCAACCCTGTGGGGATAGCCTCTGGTATAAAAGTTCCAAAGACCACTTTCTTTTTTCACAGTCCAAAAGTTCGAGTAGAAAATATGAGCAGTTCCCGGAGCACGAACATTAAAAACAAGCCAAAATGACGCCCCATCGACATCATAGGTACCATTAGACCCCGTAACTCTTACCTTTTCTGTCTTTCTAGAATTGGAGTTTATCGAAGTACTTCCACCATTATAAATACTTTGAACGTTTTGAAGCATCCCTACCTTATCTGTTATTGTATTCCCAGAACCAAGTTTGCTTACAATCTGAGACGGGCTTAAACCGCCAAGATCCTGCCTTCTTACCTCACTCTGTCTGGTGCTTGAATTCGGATCTGCAGAAAGATAAATCGCAGCATTAAGAAGATCTATAACAGAATCGTCGTTGATGTTTTCAGCAGATGTACACGAACTGGACGAGCCGCCGCACCATCTCTTATATGACCACGGAGATGCTGAATCATAACTTTTCCACCCTCCAGAGTTGTACCAATCGCTCTCGGCCTGTGCGTATGATCTGCTCCCCCCCCACACCTCCTGACTCGACAAGGTGTGTCCACCACAAGTAGAGTGGTAGTATGCAGCAATTATAGAAGAGCCGGAATACAACACCTTCGATTCCGTTGCTCCTACTGCGGAAACCCAACGATCTCCTCCACTGGCAATTTCTTTACTATAGCCAACGTAGTTCTGATCATAGACATCATCTCTGAGGTTGTAGCCATAGCTGGACCTCTTATTCCAATTTGCTGCGGCATAGGTCCTACCAGCTACCGATTGAGCCTTGAGAGTCTCCATATGCCAACTCGAAGGGACCTCTCCCAACCCTCTAAGATAAAGCTCAAAATCAATTTCATTAATTACATAAACATTTGTATCTGCTCTCATCTCGAGAATTCCACGGTATTTGCCAATTCCTCCATCAATACTGAAATATCCGCCGGAGGCGGGAACGATTCTAACTGGCCCACTTACATTAGATGCAATTTTGGTACTGCCTCTGTATACATCATATTTACCGGGATCACCCATCGGCTGCTGCGGAGAAGTACCGCCTCCCGTTTCACCTCCACCCCCATCAGGAACCTCATATCCCCCACCTTTATCCTTCATAGCTTCCTGGGCTTCAGTACTAAGCTGATCTATATCGCTGACTATCGATGCTATCTCATTCACAAGCTGCCCCTGTTTAGATGCTTCAGCTGCAGCCATCTGCTCATAAAGGCGTTTCTGGTTCTCAAGGGCAATCTGATCTTCCTCAAGTTTTTCCCGTTTCCTCTCAAGTTCTAAACGAGATTCAGATAAATCATTGTAACTTGCAGCAACCTCTGACAGTTCCTCCTGATAATCACGAAGTTCTGAAACAAGCCCCCCCGCCCCAAATTTAATAAATCCTATTCTAGCTGCAAGCTCAGAGATATTCTCTGCAGAAAGTATTATTTCAACAACATTTATCCGGGATATCTTATAAAGAGACTTTGAAACCTTGGCCACCTTTTCTTCGCTTTCTTTTTTCTTTTCTTCCTTCTTCTTGAGATCTGCCTCTATTTCCTTCAATTCTTCTTCGCTTGATGAAATATCTTCCTCAATTCCCTTAAGATCTTTGCTCAATGCCGAAATTCTTTCTGATATACTAAGCCCTTCTTTTTGATAGGAGTATTCCAGTTGCTCACTTTCTTCAAGCTCCGATTCCTTGTCAGATTTTTCATTCTCCTTTTGCTTTATTTCTTCATCATAATCAGTCTCAGCAAAAACGTACCCCATATGTGGGGAAGAAACTACCACAACCAAAGATACCAGGAAAAACAAAAGCAGTTTTGTAGGATATTTGATCCTCATGTCCTAATTATACGTATATGAAAAACCAAAAACAACACAGACCTGCAACCACCAAAAGGTCAAACGAAAAAACTAGAAGCTAAATTCACCAAAGGGGCCGAAACCAGTCTCAAGTCCTAACACACGCTCCAGAAGCGCCATAATAGCCATAACCAGAGCTACAACAACAGTGCCAATGACCGCCCATAAAAGAGTTCCCTGTGCCTTTGCAAGCTTCTGAGGATCTCCTGACGACATAAGCCACATTGCTCCACCGTAGATGAACATGAAGAGCAGGATAACTCCAACAAAAGGCCACAGGCTATTTACCACCCC
Source organism: Candidatus Dojkabacteria bacterium (assembly GCA_016932785.1). Classification (GTDB taxonomy): domain Bacteria; phylum Patescibacteriota; class Dojkabacteria; order SC72; family JAFGCJ01; genus JAFGCJ01. The sequence continues at coordinate 40,808 of JAFGCJ010000003.1, forward strand.
AACAACCATGTCTGGGAGATCAGAAAGCTGTCGAGCAGCAGCATATGCAGGAGAAACTAACCTATACACAAGAATAGTAACTTCCTAAATTATCTCTAAAAACTATGCAAATAGCATCATTCTCATGCTCTCAATATCCTCTTGATTGACCCCAAGTCTTCCGAGAATGAAGTTGACAACAAGTGCAGCAACAATACAAATGACAAGACCAATCAAAGCATTTGCTATACCCTTCTGTGCCTCTTCAGTCTTTGTCGTATCTCCCGCTGACATCATGTACTTGAATCCATTGTAAACAAGGTAAGCAACAGCAACAACAGCAGCAAGAGTTATTGCAGTATTAAGAAGAATCCTAATCAACTGATCAAGATTGCTTGCCTTCCCAGGAAGATCTGGCATCCAAGCCTGCGCATAGGCCGCACTAGGAAAAGACATTAATGCTATAACTGCTAATGAGAGCTTTGCAAATACTTTTTTTACCTTGGTCATTTTTTTTAATAAAAATTTTATTTATACTTATTATTATCTTATAGTAATGACGGTATTATATATAAATTACCATATCTACGCAAGTATTTCCATAGTTACCCATCAAACACTATGGGACCTCTAGAGTTGTTACCGTTCTACATGTACGGTAACGACAATATTGTAACAACATCACCAAGACCCAGTCTATTAGTGATAAAGTTAAAGAGAAGTCCTGTAGATACAATAATAATAAGTCCTATCAGCGAATACATGACTGTATCCGTTCCCTCTTTAAACCGCTGAGGATCACCTGTCGCAAAGATAATTTTGAATCCACCATAGATAAGAAACCCCACACAGGCAACCCCAGCTATGGCATAGGCAGAAGTAATAACAGTCTTTATCATATTTGCAACCCTGGTTGAGTCCTCAGGAATATTCCCACCCCAAGCGCTCGGATCCAAATCACCGATTATCGGGTCAAATGCAAGAATTTTTTTTGTCATAAAAGCATTAAGCAGACCCATTTTTATCCATATAAACTAAACCCTAATATTCCACCTACAACCCTTGTCGCAAAGTATGCAAAAACAACGATGGCCACACCGATACCGGCATTAAGCATTGTATCGGTCGCCTTCTTAATCCTCTCGGGATCCCCAGTACTAGTAAGCCAAAGAAAACCACCATAAACAAAATACCCAAATAATGCTACCCCCAGCAATCCATAAACTATTGGCATAACTCTATTAACAATCTCACCAATGTTAGTTATGGTGCTTGGGCTAGTTATTGTCGCTGCATGGACTGGACTGGCTAACACATTCTATTCATCAAAATTTATCAATTCCTACGGAGCATTTAGACCTACTCCGGTAAGTTCGGAAATGTTCAGTACATTGAAACCCAAAAATTCTAGAACAAAAACTGAAAGAACAATCAAGGCCAAACCCATTATGGCATTGGTCAATATTTCCCGTCCTTCCATCAGTTTCTCAGGTTCACCACTGCTTGTCAATAACATAATGCCACCATAAATCATCAGTCCGATGGCTGCAACTCCACCTACTCCAACCCCAATACCCACAAACTTGTTTACTACTCCCTCAACAGTTGGCGTTACCTGTCCAACAGCCGTGTCAACAGGAGCAGTACTGGTCTGGGCTAATAAACTCACCTTATCTGTTAAGTTCCAAAACTTTGCAATCATCATTAATATCCTAAAATTTCGCGTTATTCTACCACTAGACGATAAATTTTTCTATAACTCATAATCCTATAATAGCATACCACTCAGACCAATGCGTAATCACAAATATTCCTGTAATCACAGAACTTACAAAGCCTACCAGGATTCGGCTCAAACTTCAGCGATCTAATATCCTCTAGGGTAGCCTTGATTTCTTTAACGGCTTTTTCTTTCAAATTGTCATCTACCAATATATCGATCTTTTTTTGTCCTTCAACATAAAGCAAACTTGCACCGACAACTGGTTCCTTATAGAGAGCCTCCGCGGCAAGGACATAGATAGCCGGCTGAAGATCTTTCTTTAAGGCTTTGATATCACTAGGAGTTTTTCCTGTTTTATAATCTATAATCTCAATTCCCTCATCAGTCTTATCCATACGATCGATTACTCCGGTCACCCAGAAATTACCAAGACTGACCCGGAATCTTTTCTCCAATGCTATTGGTAAATCTTTTTTTCTGTAGCACTTCTGGTAAAATTTTTCCAACGACTGTTTACCGGATTCATACCTTCTATCTTCTTGTTTTTGACTCTCATATCCTGATGACTGCCATTTCTCATCATATATCTTAAGCAGATCCTCAAGAGTAGGCTCGGATGAAACTCCCGGAAGACCACCTTTAAATCTACTCAGCCTATCGTAAAACTCCCTAAGAGTATTGTGTATTGTCATCCCAAAACTCCTTGCCGCCGACTCAGCGCCAGGAACATTTAGAATATAACGAAAATAGAACTGGTACGGACAATTTGTATAGGACGAAATATGAGAATAGCTTAGATTCCTCTCAATATGTGAGATTGCAGTTTTCCTTATGTCAGGAGGAATTTCTACTATCGGCTTTTCCGAGACAATTGACGTCCTATCCGATAGTGATTTAGAGGGTTCTCCCTTGGACTCAACGACCAGATCAAGATCGTGCAAAAATATACTTTGTTTTTTCTTCCTAATCCCGTCACCGTAATAGTCCGCGGAAGTCAGGTAAAGACGATCCATAGCTCGAGTCATGCCAACATAGAAGAGACGTCTTTCCTCCTGAACATGCTCGTCACCCTCAGGAAGAGTTTCCTGAATCAGATCTTCCGGAATCGGTAAAACCTCAGACCTCCTCCTGGTAGGAAACCTGTCACTAACAAGGTTAACCATGAACACAACCGGAAACTCGAGACCTTTTGCACCATGTATTGTAGATATGTTAACAGCCTCCGGATTCTCAACATCCAGAGGATCTGCTTGCGGATTCTCACCAATCTCAAGCGAATACTCCAGATAATCAAGATACTCGTGAACAGTCGCAGAATCACTCTCATTGCTAAATTTCTTGAGAAGCTCAAAGTACTTGCTGATATTACTTATCTTCCATTCATTCATAGTCGATTCTTCTTTTAGAAAATACTCAAGATATCCGATTCTAGTTACAAGTTCATAAAGAATCTCTCCTACCGGCCTTAATTCCCTGACCATGGAAAACGCTGCATCCAAAGAATTCATTAGGTCCTTCAACCAATCAATAGATTTCTTATCCAAAAGCTTCTGCGCTAACCTGGAAATACTTGCAGACTTCCCTGATTTCCCTTTCTTTTCGCCTACCTTGATCCCTAAAAGTTCCTCAACGAGCTCAAAAACTGAGATCCTCTTTTTCCTCGCCAGTCTTTGTAAATCGACATATTCCCGTGCTGAAATATCACTCATGGGCAACGTCAACACCCTATACATAGAAATATCATCCTTATAATCTACAGATAATCTTAGTAGAGCAATCATGTCCTTTATTTCCGGACGCGAATAAAGGCCTTTAGGTCCAGTAAAAGTAAACTGAATTCCATGGTACTTCAGAGATGTGATGAAATTCTCCGAATGGTCATTGGCACGAACCAATATTGCAATATCGGAGAGCTTATACTTAGGTTTTTTACCAGAAATAAGAGACTTAATTTCCTTTACGACAGATTCTGCTTCCTCAACATCAGACCTAGTATGTATTCTCCTAACGGCATCATCAACTAGCGGGGTCTTTTTATCCAAATCCTCGACCTTGAGTTCCATTTGGGAATCGGAGGACGTCTTACTTCTATGTACTTCTGATTTAGTTCCATAATCTATACCCTTTAACTTCTTATCAATCTTCTCGGTAACCTCAAGTCTATAAGGATTATTTTGCGATATTAGGCTATAGGATTTATCCAGAATTTGTTGGCGACTCCTATAGTTTTCGGTCAGCACAACTTTCTTATAGTCTGGATAAAACCTCTTAAAATCAAGGATATTTGAGATAGCTGCCCCGCGAAACTTGTAGATAGACTGATCATCGTCACCCACTACAGTTATGTTGCCATTCTTTCCTGCTAGCAACTTAACAAGTTCGTTTTGTACAAAGTTCGTATCCTGATACTCATCCACTAAATAATACTTAAACTTTTCCCGATAGCGCTTAAGAACCTCGGGCTTCCCGTGAAAGAGGCGGAGAACTGTTGGAACAAGATCAGAGAACCCCATTCGGGATTCTTGAACTTTCATCTCGCTATACTTCTCATATACATTGGCAAGTTCAGAATAATCCGCACGCTCATCCTTACTCAGCTTCTTAGCTTTAGCCGAGGCCAAATACTTCCTGTAAGCCTCAGGCCCAATGTTTTCATCTTGTAATCTAGAGAAATGCTTCAATATTTCATTAATAAACTTGGTCGGATTACCATGCGGCCGGAATCGCTTAAGAGGAAGATCAAAAAGCCTTTCGCGAAAGAAAACATACTCCTGAGAATTGCTCATCAAGGTGTAGCCGGGATCAAGCCCAATATATATGGCTTCCTGCCTGAGCACTTGATCACAAAACGAATGAAACGTTGAAATGTGAGTTTCCGTGTAACCATAAGGCATTGCTATATCCACACGTTCTGTCATCTCCTGGGCTGCCTTTTGCGTGAAGGTCAGTGCCAGAATCTCCTCAGGCTTTGCAAGCTCCCGCTCTACTAGGCTCACAATACGCTGTGTAATAACGTGTGTCTTGCCTGTACCGGCTCCGGCGATGATTAAGAGAGGGCCTTTGTCGTGCTGTACAGCCTTTTTTTGGGCGGGATTAAGTTGCGTTTTGGATGTATTGGTTTGAATTTTCGAAGTTTTAGCCACGAGTAGATGATACCACAGATGTATGGAAATTTACTCCCTCAGAGACTTTCTCCGCTTCTTGGAATACCTAACCGGGGAGCTGTCTTCAATCGTTATCTGTTCGTGAAGCATCTGCTTTATCAAAGATTGATATGGGATATCACGACGATGCGCTATCACCTTCAGACGGTCCAGCATTGAACCAGGAATTCTCATTGTTATACGCTTATCAGAAAGCCTTAGGTTAGGAAAACTGGCCTTCTGGAGCTTCGAAAAATCAATATACTCTGACGAATCAGCCTCCTCCCAGAATTTTCTCTCGACTGCTTCGTTTTTAAATTTTGGGATTCGTTTATGCTTCTTTTTCATACTTTCTCCTTTCTTTCTTGTTAGCTATTCGGGCTGAAATTATTCTTATCTGTTTTACTCTTGTAGTAAAAACCACAAAAAGAACCCTACCATCAAAACACCTCCCAACAGCAATGTATCTTTTTTCTTTGTCTGAGTGGCCAATATCTTCACTGATTAAAAGATTGCCGTCCAAAAATACCTCCTCCGAAACGGCCGACGTAATACCATGCTTTACCTGGCTTTTCTGAAGATTTCCCTTGTCCCACTGAAAGCTGGCGTATTTTTGAGGATCTATCATTGTACATATTTTATATGTACAGGAGAGGGGTGTCAAATTTTTTAATGATGCATACCTAGCTAAACCATTTTCTGACGGGAATCTACCCTAGCCTTGAAAATAGCCGCACCAAAGGCAGCACCGAAGGCCACTATCACCTTGGAGAGAGACTATTCGTAAGGAACACCATCAATTCTACCTAACATCTTTGAATCAAAGAACGACCCGATCGTTGTCAAGATATAGATCTTCTTGTGCCGAAGAACCATCTCTTTACCTAGAAAAATTGTCACAACAATACAGGGAATCTAAAAGAAAAGCAGAAGCCACCCAAGATATGGGGCCATTAGTTTTTCAAATCGAACTTAAATTCAATATTTAATACAAGCAGATTAGAGAAGAAATTTAACCACAAATTAAAAGAGGGCTTCTCAGCCCCCTTTTCACATCCAACCTACTATGAGTTGGCGGGCTACATCATTCCCATACCGCCACCCATACCTCCGCCCATTGCATTTGCAGTAGCTGCTGACTCTTTTTCTTCCTCTGGTTCCTCAACAACAACAGCCTCAGTGGTTAGAAGCATAGTTGCAACTGAAGCAGCATGCTGAAGTGCAAGCCTCACAACCTTTGCTGGATCTGTAATACCGACCTCCACCATATCAACGAACTTGTCATTTCTAGCATCATAACCTTTACCTTTACCACAATTAGAGGCAACAACTCCTCCGTCCCTTCCTGCATTCTCAGCAATCTGTCGTACCGGTTCCTCAAGTGCTCTCCTCAAAATAGCGACACCTGTAGCCTCGTCTCCCTCTAATTTAACTCCATCAAGAGCAGACCTTGCATCATACAAAGCAACTCCGCCACCTGCAACAACACCTTCTTCTACAGCGGCTCTTGTCGCGTTCAGGGCATCATCTACACGATCTTTTTTCTCTTTAAGTTCTACCTCCGAAGCTGCTCCAACTTTAATCACGGCAACACCTCCCGCAAGCTTTGCGAGCCTCTCCTGGAGTTTCTCCTTATCATAGTCTGAAGTAGTAGCATCTATCTGCTTTTTAATCATCTCTACTCTCTTATCAATGTCTTTCTTTTCACCCGATCCGTTCACAACCGTTGTCTCTTCTTTGCCAACAATTATCTTTTCTGCATGTCCCAGATCGGTAATTTCGACACTATCAAGAGTCCTACCGACTTCCTCAGAAATTACAACTCCACCAGTAAGAATTGCTAAATCCTCAAGCATTTCTTTTCTCCTATCACCAAATCCAGGTGCCTTCACAGCAACAACATTCAGTACACCACGTAACTTATTGACTACCAAAGTAGCCAACGCTTGTCCATCAACATCATCCGCGATAATAACCAGTGGTTTCTTGGCGGCTTGAAGGACTTTCTCTGCAATAGCCTGAATATCTTGAACTGACGACAGCTTTTTATCTGTAATTAGGATATAAGCGTCTTCCATAACTGCCTCAAGTTTATCGGGATCAGTTATGAAGTATGCGCTAACATACCCACGATCGAACTGCATTCCCTCAACATAGTCTACCTCTGTTGAAAAACCCTTTGACTCCTCAACGGTAATAACACCTTCTGTACCAATTTTATCCATAATATCGGCAATCAGGTTTCCCATTTCTTTATCATTATTGGCAGAAATAGTTGCAACTTGAGCAATTTCTTCCTTTCCGGAGATTTTCTTTGAGCTCTTCTTCACCGCTTCAACCACAGCGTCGACACCAGCATCAATTCCTCTCTTTAGATCCATTGGGTTTGCACCAGCGGTAACATTCTTCAGTCCCTGAGTTACAATTGCCTGGGCCAAAAGTGTGGCAGTAGTTGTACCGTCTCCAGCGACATCTGCTGTTTTGGTCGCAGCCTCTTTTATCATCTGTGCACCGACGTTCTGTACAGGATCCTTAACTTCAATCTCTTTGGCAACGGTAACTCCATCCTTTGTCACCTGCTGACTTCCGAAAGACTTTGCCAGTGCAACATTTCGTCCTTTAGGACCAAGAGTAACTTTTACTGCATCGGCGAGGGCGTCAACTCCTGTTTTAAGAGCCTTCCTTGCATTCTCATCGAAAACTATTTGCTTTGCCATTTTTACTAATTATTAATATTTTAAATTCGGTAACTAGACAAGCCCGCATTGCGGGTACAATTTCGACATAAACTACATTACAGCCAAGATATCAGCCTCATCCATTATAAGGTAATCCTCACCGTCGACTTCAATTTCGTCTGGAGAATATTTTTTGAAAACAACCGTATCCCCAATCTTTACATTGAAAGGAATTTTCTTGCCATCCTCTGTGATCCTTCCTGTACCCAACGCAACTACCTTGCCCTGTTGGGGTTTCTCTTTATCGGCGGTATCCGGAATAATTAGTCCTGATTCTGTTACCTCCTCAGCCTCGAGAGGTTTGACTAAAACCTTTCCTCCTAGAGGTTTAACGTTTACCTTAGATGAAGCCATTTTTCTAGTAAATTAACATATTAATTAGCATTTATCGGGACAGTTTGCTAGTAGCGAATTATATTCATGAGCTCGGGCGCTGTCAAGGAATTACTATCTGGTCAATACGTTGCCAAAGATTTGTTCCCTTAACTAGTGACACTGCATTATTTTTCGTATAAAATACGTTGACAAAGGAAGACACCATTCTTGTCGGTAAAATTTTCATATAAAGTAAACCAAAATGGCAAGTGAAATTACGACAACAGTAGGAATTGATGAGATCCCTCGTTCATTCCAAACTGAAATAGGTATAGATGCACGCGTTCCAGTTCCAGAAGACAATCCACATTTACCGTATTGTGACACGATTTCATCGCCAACAGAGGTTGCATTACACGCCCAAACAGGCGAAGGTGGAGCTTTTATTCTTTTCATTGGGTACTCGCTAGGCGGAGACCCTTTAACGGATTTCTGGCAAAATGACGTTATCGCACAGTTACAACCCAATCTGGAATATACATCCTTTAACGAAGCCTGTTCCTGTCTGAACAGAAGTAGAGAATTGGGAGTTTTAGCAAGAAACAACAGAGAATTTGTAGTATTTCCGGGATATACGGTTCGTCCTGCAAGACAGGCTGGAGCATACACACTCACAGAATCTCAAGGTCCTTTCCCAATATCTTTGTGGGAGATTACAAAGAGACCTGAAGCTGTAGCCTAACAAAAGAAATAGATAATCACAACCTCCCTTACCGGCAATTCCAGTAACAAAGAAATATCCTATCGCTGATTGCCGATTCTTTCACTGGACCCAAGAATCTTGAATCCATAGAGTTTTTTCTGTTATCTCCCATCACAAAAACATATCCCTCCGGAACTACAGTTACTGCCATATCTCCACCACAATCCTTTCCAATAAAATCGTCACCAAACAGTGAATGAGACTTTTCGAAATGCTCCTTAGACTCCCTGCCACCATTTATATATAGAATCCCTTCTTTGATTTCAAGTTTGTCCCCAGGCAATCCAACGACCCTATGAACAAAATCTACTCCCCTTTTACTTCTATATACAATAATGTCTCCACGTTCAATCTGATCCAGACTAACTTCCTTTCCCAAGACAAATTCTCCATCACCTAATGCAGGATCCATGGAATTACCGATCATCTGATGAGGTATTGTTATAGTGACTAATAAAACTAGTCCTCCAAAAATTACACACATCAAAAAAGCAGGAATCCCTATCACAGCAAGCAACAAGAGAGTCAACTGTTTCTTCTTCTTTTTCATTTTGCCTGGCAAAAAATTTAGTTGTTTTATTTACCAAATAATTATACTAAAACAACCCTTACTCTTTTTCACCAACCACATCTACTCCATACTCCTCCACATAGATCTCAACGATTTTTCGGCCTGAGAAATCTTCACTACTGACTAAATCAACCGCATCTGCCAAGCCCCGGGAAATCTCGCCGTTCAGCCACCCAAAACTTATATTTGCAAGTGAAAATGGACCCAGAAGAACATCGTAAACAGCAAAATCCAGATCACCATCAGCCCTCTGCCACATCCTAACCTGAACCCACAACCCTAAACTGTTCTTAGTGTAAAAATCAAAAGCCCTCTCATGACAAATAAGATACATCTCCCCCTCAACCCCTGCCCCTTGCTCAACCGCCTCACGAACGAGAGTCTCAAATTCTACGCAACTCAAATTCACAACTTCCCTCTGAACCTCGCTCTCGCTAAACTCCCTAAGCCTTTTATCAAGATCCTCTCTATCTACGTCTTCACCGCTTCCCTCTCTAAGGTAATCCAGGAATTCAGAATTTTCACTTTCCCAATTTCTATAAGAAATAACGACCACCAAAATAACGACACACACCGCCACCAAGCCAAGGAAAATGACCAAGACAAAGCATGAAAAACAACCTGACCTCCTTTTCTTTTCCTTGGAAATTACAGAAATCTGCTCCATCTCAAGTAACTTAAACTAAAGAGCAGTTACTAATCATTCTTAACAATAGAACCATTAAGCGAGAGGTTGCGAATCCTGAAAATACCCTTCTTCGCAAGCTCAACAAAAAAGTTAACTTCCCCAATATCTATTGCAAAGCAGGTAGCAAAGTACACCACAACGCCTACCCCCCCTACCCCCACAAACAATCCAACAATTGAAATAACAGTACTCGTGTCTATATTAAAGTTCCAAAGCTTAAACAGGAAATACATAACTGAAAACATAATACCCGACGCAAGTATTTTCTTAATAAGCGGCTGCCAGAAATCCTTCCAGCTAAGAATCTTAAGACGCCTGTTTAGGATGAAAAGCAGGATAATAACCTCAATCATCAACGCGATTCCAGTACTTAGCGCTAGACCTCCAACTGCGGCAATAGAGGAATTCCTGGTAGTCAACCACCTTGCCAAATCCTGCCAAAACTCTGACATAAAACCCTCTGGACGATTAAATACGGCATCGATAAAATCTCTCCAGTCATAATAGTGACTAAAGAAGTTTGTGAGATAAATCGATCCTACAATATTAATAATTACTCCAATAAAAGAAACCACAACGGGCACTACCGTATCATGCATTGCAAAATATGCCCTAACAACAAGGGAAATAATCGACTGACCAACAATAGAAACGCAAAAAAGTGCGAGAACCCAAGAGGTAATTACAGTATCCTCCCAGTCAAATTCACCAGCCCCAAGAACAAGACGAACAATTGGAAGACGTAGGACTAGTATGAAGACAACAGACGGCAAGATTAGAAATAAGATTTGCTGAAGTGATTTTAAGAATATTCTATTAAAAATCTTAAGCTTTTCATCCGACCCTTCCCCAGATCTTCCAGAATCCTTACTACGTCCTTGATACTCTAGAGATAGAGTTGGTAAAGCCGCTTGGGAAATAGTCGCTGCCAACAACTGGACAGGTAATAAATGAAGACTGCTTCCAAATTTGTACGCACTTAAAGACCCTTCTATCAGTCCCATACTTATAACAGTATTAACAAGAACATTTATCTGTTCTCCAATCAGGCCAAACACCCTGGGAACAGCAAGCCGTACAACCTTCGCTACACCTTTCCCCCAAAACCCTGCAAGAGGATGTATCCTTAAACCCATTCGCAAAGCCATTGGCAGCTGAACAAGCAGGTGAAGAACCGAACCCAGCACAACACCCCACGCCAAACCAACAACTCCCATATTCATAACCTCTGAGAAAACCACACCCCCTACTATAATTCCCAAATTATAGAAAAGAGGAGCAATAGCAGGAATAATAAACCTCTTGTTCACCTGTATTCCCGCAGTCAACACTCCACTTATAGAAAGTATTACTGGAGAAATAACCATTATTCTCATGAGCTGAGCCATCTGGTTAATATTCCCCTGCGTGAAATCCTTAGGATCAAAACCAAAATTGCCCAGATCGTTTGATACCATAAATTTACAAATCTTCGGGGCAAGAATAAAAACAGCGGCACCAAGAACAACGAAGATAACAGCAAATACGTTCACAATCCTGCTGAACAGAAGCTGCATCCGCTCCTCTCCCTTACTTCCCTTTCCCCCCAACATCTCCGCAAAGGAAGGAATCAACGCTGCATTTATACTCCCTCCGACAACGACCGCAAATATCAGATCCGGAATAGTGAAAGCCGCCCAAAAGATATCAAGCTCTCTGGAGGCACCAAATAACCGTGCAAAGAGGTGGATTTTTACAAAACCGGCAACCTTGGTAATAGCCAATAGTACCATCATCGCAAATGCCGCAGAGATAATACTCTCCTGCCTGCCGGTAATCAGCGCCTTGCCCTTTGATATATTCTTCTTTATCAGGCTTTTAAGCATTAAGTCTGGAAGGCTAAACTGGAAGATGTCTGTCAATAGTACCAGATTTTAACAACTTTTTCATCACCTTCAGCGATAATTAAAAGTAATGAGATTAATGCCCCCAAAACTCAATTCATTACTGTTCCCGCCTAAGTGCATCATGTGCCATACTCCAGGTACATGGCTCTGCAGATCATGCCAGTCTAGATACCTCACAGAGAACCTTCCTGAATGTGCAGTCTGTAGAAAAGTTTCGACAGGTTTTGTAACACATCCGCAATGTAAGACAGACTTTCCCACAGACCAGGTTGTAATTCTATGGCGTTACAACAGGCTTGGAAGAGCTTTTATGAATAAACTAAAGCTCGGATTAAGATACAGAATAGTCGATCACTTCATTGGCATTGCCCAGAGTAAAATCCACGTTCTCATACCGCCAACCTCCATCTTGATTCCGGTACCCGCACACCCGCTGAGATTAAAAGAGAGAGGCTTTAATCAAAGCGAAATAATTGCCAATTCAATAGCACAAATTACCGGATGTACTACCCTCAACGCACTTTCAAGAAGTCACCTGGGAACACATCAGACAGGGACATCGAGAAGAGAACGTCTACTCCAGAAGAGCAATGAATTCCTGATAAAGAAGGAGTTGCATTCAAGATTGAAAAACGAGAAGATCGTAATTGTAGACGATGTTTGTACAACAGGAGCTACTCTACACAACTGCGCCTTAGCTCTCGTACCAGTCCAACCCAAATCTATCTCAGCTATTGCACTATTTAGAGGGAAAAAAACAAAATCAAACCACGGCTAAACCCTTAACCACACAGCGAACAAGAAGAACATGAACCTGTACACGAGTAACCTGAAGAGCCATCAGACGATTCTCCATCACCGCCTCCAGCTGAAGACTTTATATTAGGCGACTCAAAAATCCTATCCATTTTGGAACCGCATTCCTCACATTTTGCAGAGAAATTCTCATACTCACCAATAGACATTTCAAATTCCGACTCCAAACCACATTTTGTACACCTGAATTTGTATTTCATGAAAAGAATTATATCACAGTCACTCCGGTCCCAGATCTATGCCGCATGTAAAAACTCAACATCTCTGAACGACAAGACCAGAAGCATCTGCGGTGGCAGTCAGTCCGGAGAGGGCGGGATTCGAACCCGCGGTACAGCTTGTTTGCCGTACGACGGTTTAGCAAACCGTTGCTTTCAGCCTCTCAGCCACCTCTCCAGTAAAAGCAACTAATTATACCAGAGAAGGCATGACAAAATCCCCTTTTCAATAGTGAAATAGCCGATTTGCCCAACACTATGATAAAATTCCAGGACATATTCAATATACTCTGAATACTCTGAGATGTAATATTTTATTATTCCAAACGTAAGTAGTAGAAATTAACCATGGCAACCTCAGACAAGTCGAACAAGGAGATCAACAAGCTAGCTAACAAAGCCAAGACCAATGCTTCTGCATTTGGGGAAATATACGATCACTTTGCAGAAGATGTATATGCATTTTTCTATCACCGCACAAATAACAATCAGGGACGTGCAGAAGACTTAGTCTCCGTAACCTTCGAGAAAATCCTCAAAAATATATCCAAATACGACGAAACCAAATCAAATTTCTCTACTTGGATCTACACAATTTCCCAAAATACCCTTACTGACCACTACAGAAAACAGAAACACAGAGATGGAATTTCGCTTGACAGTACAGGAGAAAACGACAGCAGCAGTCTGAAAGAAAAGCAAGCCAGTAATAGTTCTCCCTCATCAGACGTAATAACAGATAGAAACAGGAAGATTATCAACTTGGCCCTTTCAAAACTACCCCAAAAGGATCAGCTCGTAATAACACTTAAATACATGAGCGACCTGACTTATAAGGAAATCGGCCAAAACATCGGATGTTCTTCAAATGCTGTAGGAGTAAGAATAAGCAGAGCACTGAAAAAACTTACCACCCAGCTTAAAAAACAAGGCTTAGATACAAAACTCGATTTAGAAAAGCAGACATGACAGAAAACAAACCACACAAAGATTTAAATAACCTAGAAGAGATTCTAAAGAAATCATTCTCTCACAAATCTAAAATGAGAGAGAATTTTGCACAAGATCTTCGTGCAAAGCTTATATCCAAATATCAATCTAATTTATTAAATAATCATAATATGGCAGAAAGCGAAAAGACTGGAAAGAAAGGACTACTGTCCAGACTTCCATTTAAGCATCTTAATATCGCAATTGCCGGTGCCGGATTTTTCGCACTGGGTATAATTGCTGTCCTGGGATATATGTACATCCAGGGTACTGACTCTTTACCTTTCCAAAAGAGGTTCGGAACACTTCATGTAGTCAAGGGAAGTGCAACCGTTCTCCGAGACGGGGAGGAAATCAATATCGGAAAAGACGAAGAATTCCCTCTTGCCAAAGGTGACACGGTAGAAACAGACGAGGACACTATAGCAGACGTCGAAACAGAAGACGGCAGAGTTTCAATGTCTTCAGAGACTGTTGCCAAGTTTGAAAACGATGAAGGAGATGTCTCTGTCGAAAAAGGAGATGTTTACGCAAGATCTACAGAAGACACTGAAATTAATTTAGAGACACCAGACGGAAAAGTAAAAGTCGATGACGGCGCATCCTTCACAAGTGTAAGAGACGAGGAAGGAACAACTGCAAGAAATATTCAAGGTAAGGTCGAAGGTTCTGTCGAGAAAGATGGCGAAGAGGCCTCAAAGGAAATATCCGAGGGTAAACAGATTCGAATCAAAGACAATGAAATCAGCGATGAAGAAGAAATGGACAGAGAAGACCTGAAAGATCCCCTTTGTGAACACAACACAGATAAGGACGAGGAGGAAGGCTACGATCCCGGTACCGCTGAAGATACTACCGCTCCAGAAATAACTGTTGTCGAACCAGAAAACGGATCGTCCACATTCTCAAGCAAGATCACAGTAAAAGCAAAATCCAATGAGGACGGCTGGGCAAAGTACAACGGAACATGGAATGCTATCAAGGCCAACGAGGAATTCTCATACGAAGCTGAGTTAAGTAAGGGATCAAACGATATTACAGTAACAGCAAAAGATAAGTACTACAACATCGGAACTGCTACTGTAAAGGTAATCCTCGAATCTAAGGGAGCTATTTCTCTCAACGAGGTAACCGCTAAGTCCAATGGTATCTTCTTAAGGTGGAATGCAAGTGGAATTAACTCCAATTATAAGTACATCGTAAGAAGGAGCCTCAGCACAAAGAATACCTCTTCGGATCCAACTGTACTGACAATGAAGGCAACTAAAGATGACGTGTCATGGACCGATACTTCAACAGTTTACGGAAAAACATACTATTACCATGTAATTCTCCTAGGGGAAGATGGTAAAGAGGTTGACAGAACCTATACAAAGGGTGCAAAAGCTATCAATGTAGCAACCCCACCATCCACCGGATGCTCAATCAGTCTTGCTTTACTAAGCAAATGGTCAAGCCTTTCGGGATTAATAGGATCTGAGGATAAACATCTCAACCCAAGCTCAGGAGGCTATGCAAAGGTTAGCTGGAGCGTAAGTGGAGATTGCGGCGAATACTCAGGATTCAAGGTTGTATGGAGCCAAAGTCCAAATCCGACATATCCTGGAGACAGCGCAGCATATGTGGACAAGAACACTTCAGTTCACACAATATCCGGACTAACTTCAGGTACCTGGTACATAAGGGTTGGAACATATAATGGAGGTGTCACACACTACAGTAATCAAGTAACAGTGACCTTCTAACAACTTTAGAAGACGTCTTGAACCGAGCGGGGTTCCCGGCCATGGGGGGCCCCGCTCCTAGTTTGGTAATGTAAAACCCTACCCTGCCAATTGGAAATAGGCCTCAGTCACCTACATGCTATAATCTCAACATGATAAGGTTCGGAACCGGAGGTACCCCGCTCTCCACAAAAATCATCACCACAAAAGACGGTGCAAAACTATCCGGAAGAGAATCCGGTATTTATAGATCAGCGGAACTCGGCCTCAACCACCTAGAAATGGAATTCGTTCACGGAGTCAGGATATCTGAGAAAGAGGCCCTCTCAATTAAAAGCACTGCTAAAGAAAAAAACATCACACTGTCTGCTCACGGCTCGTACTACATTAATCTTGCCTCAAAGGAAAAACCAAAATACCACGCAAGTCTTAACCGCGTAAAAAAAGTACTCTGGGCCGGAAGTCTGATTGGTGCTAAATCTATAACATTTCATCCAGCTTTTTATCAGGGAAGAAGAACCGATGAGGTCGCAAAAATAGTATACGACGCGCTGATACAAATCATAGAAGAGACCAAGGACCTAAATAACAGGCCGCTCATCTCTCCTGAAACTACAGGAAAGCCTTCGCAATGGGGTTCCTTGGAGGAAATCCTTGACGTCGCGGCAAAGATAAACAAAAAAACAGGTGACTTTTGCGTCTCAGCTTGCATAGATTTCGCTCATCTACACGCCCGTTCTAACGGTCTCTACAATTCATACGAAGAGTTTAAAGCTATACTAAAGACGATAGAGTCAAAGCTCGGGAAAAAAGCCCTTAAAACACTTCACATGCATATCTCTGGAATTAACTACGGACCCAAGGGCGAAAAGAACCACCTTCCCCTTAAGGAGTCCGACCTCAAATACAAAGAGCTCTTACAGGCTCTGCACGACCTGAAAGTCTGTGGTTGGGTCTCATGCGAGAGCCCGAATCTTGAGGAGGATGCTTTACTTTTGAAGAAAGAGTACGAGAAGACATCCAAGACATAAGCGCTACATCTCCTCCCATCCTACAATCTCTCCTCGGTACACCTCACGAAAGTATGAAAAGCCTGCCTTTAATGACATATTTGTATACCCAGGCCCGTATATGTTTTCTCTTTCTACTCTGGCTTAATAAAGAGACTGTCGAGATTTTATTCTCCCGAGCAAAGAGTCAAAAATAGCTAATCCGTTACCTCAATTGCTCCACTCCATGTCATCCCTCCAATATCCTCAAACCCCAGAAGGTACCCCTGCGAACCTGCGCCAGAGAAAGAACCACTAAACGTAGCCACTGCGGGAAATTCAAACGAATAGATCTTCCCGTCACTAACCTTATATTCCTCAAATGTGACATGATCCTGGGCAACATCACCATATCTATTTGTATAATCATCTGAGCCCCATCTCCACCATTTTTGCAGAAAGTCATAATCGAACCGACCGAATTCATACTGTACAGGCTCAAAACCGGCCGGAATGAAGTCGTGGACCACCAGATTATAGCCATCTCTGTCGACCTTTACCTCCGTACGTATCATAACGACTTGTCCCTTACTTATCTTAGAAACTGAGGCTCCAGTATAAAAATCCCTGATATATCGCTTAACTTCGAACTCATTGTCTTCATCGATATCGGTAGTATAGTACCGGACAGTCGCTACGGAATATAAATCACCATTCCCACTCCTCTCTATTTCGATCCTGTTCTTCCCTTCTTTCAGAAATCTAGAATCCACCGACACATCGTACTTACCAATGGAATTCTCATCTCCACCAACATCAAATGTTTTAACATCCTTTCCGTTAACCTTAAGCGAAACCTTATTTACTCCTTTCCTACCCGATAGGTTATCTATATTTGCAATAGTTAGGGAGTAAAATATTCCAACGGAATCCACACTATTGCCAGACAGATATACGGGATTATCTATCAGCCAGTTTCTGGCCTTTTCACCAAGTTCTGTCTGATTATATTCATGTAAAGCAAGATAAACTACAGCTGTTGTGTACTCAACAGATTTCACTACACGAAAGTCGGACTCTTCATCCTCCCAAGTAGCGGCCCTGTCAGATTCGTTCGCAGAATCAATAAGCAGAGGAATAAGCTCACCTGCATCACCAACTCCACCGAAATTCTGAAATGCAAGCATGAGATGGGCAACACTCAAAGAAGAATCTTCCAAACCCTCAGCATTGTTTTTAAACCAAACAGCGAATGGTATTATATCTTCTTCTCCCATACATGAAAGAGCATAGATAGCAAATGCTTTTTCATCAACTGATTTTTCATCACCTTCCAATCCCGACTTAAGATATACCGCAAGATTTTCTGTCATAGGCCCAGGATCTAATGCACCTGAATCGATAGCGTTTCCGAGCGCCACACCAACATACGCACTCGTCTCATAGCTAACAGCATCATAATCAAACCACCCAAATCCACCATTATCGTCCTGATTTGACCTTAGCAAATCCACTGCAGCTTCAATCCTCCGCTGATAATCACCTCTTTCCTCACTAGGATCAATCTCATCGTAATACTTATAAAGAACGCTATTGTGAATCATGCTGCTGGCTAATTCCGCAGATGAAGAAATGCTCGAGTCAACAGGCAACAAAGCATATTCATTTACGAAGCTTCGCGCAAACGAAATGGTCAAAAGCGCATCTTCCTCATTAGTTCCCTCGGGCAACTCAAACTCAAGCTGGGATTCATTTTCATCGCCAGTCATATAATCAGATATCGTTTCTCCCCTCATCAATCCTTCACCTATTACAGGTATCTTCCATTCAACAATGTCGTAGGTTTTACTAGAAGACGTCAGCGCAGCCTTAATCCTAACCTCATCCTCCCCCTCGCTCGGATCAATTTTGACGACCTGCTCAACCCGGCGGCCAGCGGAGAGACTAACATTCTTCTCGACCTTTTCATCTTCACACCCATCGCAATCCACAATCAACTTTGCATCAATAGAAGAAGAAGAGAAATTTTTCATCTCCAGATTCATATTCCAAACATCAGAGCTTCTCAAAAACTCCGGCACTTTTGCATCCAAAGTCACATCTTTTCTTGCTATAAATTCAGTTTCAGCGCTTCCAACCAGAGTATCGGTTGTAACCCCTACTACACAGGCTACCCATGTAGTTAGATTATCAGGAAGATGGAGCTTCACCTCTGCCTTCCCAGAACTATCTGTTTTCACCTTTCCATCCCAGTGAGCAATATCTTCAAAGTCCACCCTCGTGTCATCTCCACCACTTCCTCCGGCACCAAATCCTCCTCCGGTATAGCTATAGTAATACATTGATGAATAGAGCCCAGCCCACTGATTAACAGCCTCGTAAAAGCTTCCATGGATGTCGTATGGGTTCCCGTAGTTATTTGTGCTCTCTACCAGGTCCAGTAGTGCTTTATCTATAACATCAACAGACAATTCGGCTTCCACGCCTTTTCCCCGCCCATCGGTTACTTCGAGATCCAGCACCACCTCGTCTCCAGGTTCATACACTGACTGATCAGGAGTAATCTTTATCTCAAGCTTCTTATAATCTTTATTTACAGTTACTACCTCACAATCCTCAGTCAATATATTTGTTAAAAGCTGAGAGCCTGAACCATTATTTTGGATGTACTCGTCCACTCCCCACACGCAAACATTCATAGTTGGAGCCATACTGTCTGTAATTTCCTCCTGAATTGACACAAGTCCCGTCGAGAAATCAACAATCTTCCAGTCATAAACATCTCCTCTAGAAATCATGAAGATTCCTTTACCTTCCAGAGTGCTCTGAATGTTAATTTCAGCCTTATCACCAACGTTATATTCATCCTTGTCGAAATAAAGCCTAATCTTCTGATACTCAGAGTCCCAATCATAAAACTTTCCATCATCTGATTCCTCAAACACATAGAAGACCCCACTGAAAACTCGCGTATATCCGTTTTCATCATAATACTTCAACATCATGTCATACGATCCATACCCAAGATCTGTTAGTGCGAAACTAGCATTTCCAGATGAATCGGTAGTAAGCTCATGGTCCTCCATAACTGTCTCTTCTCTTTTCACGATTTCATACATAGGATCTTCGCTCATAGTATCGGGGTTGTAGTAAGTTCCTACTTGGGTCAATTCGCTCCATGTTCTCTTTACCTTTACAACCTCAACTTTTACACCACCCTTTGAGCTGAAATCCCAGAGATTAACGGTCCTCAAATTAATAGTATTATCTTCACCCTCTCTTACCGACAGAGACTCCGCCTTCGCAAACAGTGCTGAATCAGGACCAGCAACCTCTATCCTTTCACTATCATAAGAAGAGAAATCACCCAAGAGACTAATATAGGCCGAATATCTTCCAAAGTTCGCAACACCACTATCGAAATATACCCTCAATGGATATCTTGCATGACCGTTACTGTCGAGAGTCATAGTAGTATCAACAATCGCCTCATTTCCAGAACCCCAATAGTTGCTAATATTCTGATCATAGTCGGACGCGCTATCAAACCAATTCACATCATCAAGAGCGCGACGATCAACAGAAAGTTTCACCTTCAAACCTTGTGCCGGATCTCCAGAATAATCCTTACCCCAAATATCAATATTCACAAGCTCTCCGCTTAAAGCCCGAGTCTTATCGAAACTAAGTTCTATCTGATACCGAGGTTTCACATACTCAGCAACTCTGAATCCGTGATATCCTATTTTTTCTCCATCTATGAGCAACTCTATTGTTTGATAATCGGTCGGTGTATTTGCAGGTAATACAAAAGATCCGGATATGGTTCCAAAATCTCTCGAAATATTATAAGACTCTTCATATATGGGACTCTTTTGAAGATCGTTCCAGTAATAATAGCTTGTACCTACACGAACAGTAACCTCCTTATCACCGGGAAGGGAGTAAGACATATCATCCTCTCTTCTAACAATCGCTTTAAACTTGACCTCATCACCGGGTCTGTAGATGGGTTTATCTGTATACACATATGACCTAAAAGATTCATTTGCAACTCCCCAAGGACTTATTGCCATCCACCAGTCGTGTATATCATTTGGTCCCACAGCCAGATTTCCCAGATAGTCGACGATGACAAGATCTATTCCGGACCCTTCGTAATCACCATATCCGTTCCCATCGGTTTGATCAGCCGCTATTGGAGAAATCGATTTATCCAGATCATAGAACTCAACCTCGGCCCCGCTTACTGGTTCTTTATCATTTACATCAAATACCCAAGTTCTTTGATTATTCAGACTATCCGAGACTACGGCAGCAACCGGTGTATACACGGCATACTTATATATCGACCTTCCATACTGAGAGTTATAAGCTTCAATAAAATAAATACCATAATCGTCGAAATCCACAGTCACCTGATTTAACTGAGAGGGGCTCCTGTAGAAGGTTGACACCAGAGTAAGCTCCGAATCCGAAGGCTTTTCACTAATATCCCACTGGTAGTCCTTCACCATATTTATTAGAGCACTTTTGGTTGTTCTATAAACATTAAATTTCGTATTTGTGGTTACATCATCATATAGAACAGTTATTCTAAGGTCTTTACTGACAGAAATAATAGGTTTGTGTTCAGACCAACTGATCATCGGGTAATCAATATACTTTCCTGAACTGTCAACACTCGATATCTTAAACTTCGAAACATGGTCTTCGGTTAATTCGTCTCCTCTGCTGTTCTTGAAGCCTTTCTTAATCACAACCTCATATATGGTCCCCGGAACCAACCTCTTTGCTGGTCTAAATACAATCTTCTTACCATGAAGCTCAAATTTCCCAGAAACTGAAGGATTTATTTCAAAATAGCTCTCAAACTGATCTACATCAAGATCCCTGTAATTAAATTGAACCTCAATTGTAGTGTCTACGGGTGCAGTAGTAGATCCATCTCGAGGTGTAATACCAACAACGTCAAACCGGGGCTCCGTTTGAAACACCCAGGTCATATCCTTAGCCAACGAGGAACCATCACTAAACATTGTACCTTTCCTTAGGGTTACCTGATACTCGGTACCCTCAGCAAGATCTCCGCTTGGGACAATTCTCAACTGAGTGTTATTTTCTTCAAGCTCGACATCATAGTTGAATCTTGGGGTTACGGAAACCTTATTATTAATACCAAGGGACCTAAAGGCCACATCGTCTCTAGTCGATATAAGAAATTCGTTGTCCTCAATACCAACACCATATTCTGTCTCAACCTGCTTATCCATAACAAGAACTGGTGGTCTCTTTTGAATGTCCCGAAGAATCGGAAGATCTCCACCCCTGTACCAAATCAGTGCGAAAGCAAGCAAACCGAAAAAGACAAACACGCTCATCATACCTCCTCCTATAACAGAAATCCTGTAAGACAAAGGTCTAGCAGCAAAACCGGCAAAAAATCTCTGAAGAAAACTTGGTTTATCCTCTGTTGTCTCTGCAATCTCTCTAGCGAAATCAGAATGTCCCGCAGAATCCAACCGCTGTGCCAATTTCCCATCAATCTGAGAATCTATAGCTCTGTCCTTATCCTGCCTGGCAGCAGCCTTTTTCGCGGCACGAAACATAGAGAAAAGATTCTTAACCAGACGATCTGCTTTTCTCATGCTTGTTTTTTTCTGTTTCTTCTCCGATTTCTTCTTTGCCATGTTAAGAATAGAGCTCGTTAAGTTTATCTTTTATTTTCTTAATACTCCTATACATCGTCATCTTACAGGCACCCTCTTCTTTATCAACTATTTTAGCAATTTCTCTAAACCTCATTCCTTCTTCAAAACGCAGGGTAAGTATTTCCTGCTCCTCCTCACCTATAGACTCAAGTGCTTTACTAACATACTCCATCTTTTCTTCTTTCATAGCCTCACCAACAAAGTCTTCAAAGACACGCGTTGCAGAATCAACCTCTTCATCCTCAATTGGCCGTTTTTTCCTGTTCTTAGATTTTCGTAGATGATCTATACTCGCATTTCTTGCGACAGTATAGACCCAGGCACACATCCCTTTCTCATCACGGTTCGATACGTCATCCCATCTTTCGTAGAGCTTCATAAAAACATCGGCCGTTAAGTCCTCGGATAGCTCAGCATTGGAGATTTTTCTATAAACATACCAGTAAATTTTCTGTCGATACTTCATGTAAAACCCCTTGAACCTTTTATTCTTGGCTTCTTCATTGCTTTGTTTTTCCTCAGACTTATTCTGTGCCAAGCGGGTCAGTGCTAAAATAAACGTTTAGTACTGGTATAAGTAACAAGTATTATTCGACAACTATCGCATTTGAGGGGCAGACGCTGGAAATTTCGTTCAGATCCTTTCCTTCAAGATTGGCATCGTCCTTAACCTTAGCCGATCCATCGGGTGCAAATTCAAAAACGTCAGGATAGACTGCAGAGCAGGTTCCACATTTAGTACAAAGCTCCTTTTTCACCTTAAGTTTCTTGTTATCACTCATTCAATAGGAGTCAAAATTTATAATTGTGATTTACACAATTATTCCCCCTACCTAAAAAATTTGCAAGGATAACTGCATATACGAATAACAAAAACATCCGTAACAATGAATTTCACCTAAATGAGTCTCTTCTGTTCTGAATTTACAACCTTCTGCATTTTTCCAAGATTCCAATCTATCTCGGCTTCTTTCTCAAAGCCACTCTTATCATAATACTTAATTTTCCCTGTCTCCTCACCGACCTTCCAAACCTCATAGGTTAAGCGAACATCTTCAAGACAATATTTCTCCAGCTTGTCCTTCTCCCCTTTCGCCCAGTAGTCAGTGGCATCCAAACCCGAACCAAGCTTTCCCGAACCTACATTTACCCACGCGATATCATTAAGCTTAGGTCTAAAACCTAAGGCCTCTTTCAGAGCAATCATAAGATCGATAGAAGGAAATGTTCTCGGATCAACAGAAAAATACCTTTTCAAAACACCATAATCAAACAACCAGCTGTTATAACCCACAACAGTTTCAGAACCTACCATAAGCTCCTCCAGTTTCTCAAGATCTTTTTCCCAAAAACTGTAAAACTGGTCCTTCTCGTTATCATATGCCCCAACAAAGGAAATTTCCATGGCGTCTACATTGAAGGAATCCCATATACCCGAGGTTTCCGAAGTCTTCGTTTCCACATCAAAAAACAACATATCCTCCAATGCCTAACTTATTTCTTCCTTGCTAACAACTTCTCCGAGGTTCAGATACTATTCTTGCCGAGATTTGGAGCTCCGATCCACTCGAGGAGAGAATAGTACCGAGCCTTTCTTATCTCTTCCTTGCCATATATATCCGATGCTCATATTCTATTCTCAACGAAATCTAGAGCTTCGCTCTACTTGAGGAGAGAATAGAATATGAGCATCTCTAACAAAAGTCACACGGTTCATCATCACCATCCTCAATAGCCCGTTTCACAGCTTCAAGCGAGAGTGTAGCACATTTAACTCTTGGAGAATTTTTCTCTATCCCCATAAGGCTGAGGGAAAATGAACCATCAAGCTTCTTTACCTTGTCGATTGACATCCCAATGATTTGTTCACTTAACATAGATGCTCCAGCAAGACTTATTGCACAACCAGAACCTTGGAACCCGACATCTTGAATCACATTGTTTTTCACCTTCAGATAAACCGTTACCTCATCCCCACACACAGAATTGTTTATATGACGCTTGTAATCTGCATGTTTAATCTCTTTGAAATTCCGCGGATTCTTGTAGTGATCAATTATTTTACTTTTATATAGCGAACGGTTTGACACAATATCACAACGAACTTAATTTTAATCAAGAAAGATTTTAGTTTATGAGAGCTCTATTATCAACTAATCATCTCAAGGCTCTAGTTCAAAACTAGATTTTCCCAAGAAAATAAAGCAAGATCACATCTGAATTTATCCGGGATATGGTATACTTAATTTGAATAATTTCGCACCAAAATCCAATGCCTCACTCTTACACCCAAGTCAAAAACCGCAACAAAGTAGCCTTAATCTCCATGACCATGATCACATCTGCGCTACTGCTTACAATGACTGGAGTCATCGATATTTTCGGAAACAACATTGATGATAACAAGGACTACAATTCAGAAGTCCTCGGGGCAGAAAGCGAGTCACCGGAAAAGACTACAAAGATAACACTCGAAGACAATGGGCAGGGCAATCTTGATATATTTATGAACTTACCCTATCCTACCAGAATTGCTGGATTTAAGCTTTTTCTTGAGGCTAAAGGATCAGATATCTCGCTAACTGACCTCAAGATCAAGAGCCTTTC
The DNA here is from genome assembly GCA_016932785.1 of Candidatus Dojkabacteria bacterium. Lineage (GTDB taxonomy): Bacteria > Patescibacteriota > Dojkabacteria > SC72 > JAFGCJ01 > JAFGCJ01. The sequence goes on from JAFGCJ010000003.1 coordinate 65,669, forward strand.
CTGCTCAGAAGATTTCGATTGCTCAGCAAAAGTAACATCCGAGAACATTATCCATGTGTCCGGAGCTATTACTTCAGAAAACACTGAAGAGTACCTCAGAGACAAGGTCAAACTTATAACGGTAACCTACGATCCTCTTACAGACGGCAAGCTCGTACTTAATGGTATACGCACAGATAAATCAGAAATTATAGAAGCAGAAAACGGCACAAATATTTTGGATATGGAACCAATGTTTTACGAAGTTGGGGAGGTATTTATTCCTATTTAGTAAGTTTATTCCTATTTAGTAAGACTCGGTGGTCTAAAGGTTAGAGATCCAGACGCCTTACTTCAAGAATGTCGACCTGGCATTTTTTAGAGCCTCAACAAATGCATCGATATCTTCCTTTGTATTATAAACAGCAAAGCTTATCCTTGCTGTAGCGGGAGTCCCAAGCTTAATGTGCAATGGCATTGCACAATGGTGACCGGCCCGAATAGCGACTGCCTCATCATCAAGAAGACTCGATAAATCGTGAGGATGAACTCCGTCCACAGTAAAGGAAATCACCCCCATTCTACTAGCTAAATCCTGAGGTCCATAAATCTTCACCCAACCAAGACCCTGCAGTTTACCCATGGCATAAGATATCAGTTGACGCTCATGCTCAGCTATAGAATCCAGTCCTATTTCTTGAATAAACCTTATTGCTTCGGTATAAACAACACCATCAGCAATATTTGGAGTCCCAGCCTCAAACTTCCACGGCAAATCTGCCGGCTCGAATTCCTCATTGGTAACACGTCTTACCATATCACCCCCCCCCATCCACGGATCCATCTCTTCCATAAGATCACGTCCGGCATACAAGACCCCTATACCGGTAGGTCCGTACATTTTATGAGAGGATAGCGCGAGAAAGTCGACCCCCATAGCCTCAACATTAATCTTCACTCTCGCAGCACTCTGTGCTGCGTCAAGCATAAACAGAGCACCGATGTCATGCGCCATCTCTGACAACTGTTTCACAGGGTTAACCGTACCTAAGACATTCGACACATGGACGATAGATAAAAGTTTCACGCGGCGGCGGTTTTTTGTCAGTATTCTGTAACACTCGTCCAAGTCAAGTTTTCCATAATTATCCACAGGTATCCGTTCTATTCGAATTCCAAGACTTTTTCCAAGAATCATCCATGGAATAATATTACTATGATGCTCCATTTCCGATATAACAACTATATCGTTTTTCCTCAGAACCTTCCTTCCCCACGCATTTGCAACCAAATTTATCGACTCTGTAGTATTTCTGGTAAAAACAACCTCTTCACGTCCCTTTGCGCCTATGAACTCAGCCGCAACATCATGTGCCCCTTCATACAAATCTGATGCCTCAACACTTAAAGTGTGCAAGCCTCTGTGAATATTGGAATTATGCCGAGAATAAAAAACCTTCAGTGCATCGATAACCCGATCAGGCTTCTGTGTAGTAGCGGCATTATCAAGATAGACAAGGCGTTTTCCGTTTACCTTTCTTTTCAATATCGGAAACTGACTGTTAATTTTTGTCTGGTCCATAACGAGATTTTATCATAACTATTACTTACAGAAGTAACCACACAATCCCAGCTGGTTATGCTTCAATATTCAGTAGTATAATCAACCTGTCATTCAAAATCATGAAAATACTCTACATATTATCATTTGAAGAAAACTCAGGCGGCGGCGAAGGCCAGATATCATATGAACTTGCTGAGAACATGGCCAAGAGACAGCAGGTTTCAATCATCTCACCCGGAAAAACTAATAAGATCCAAGAGGCCTCCACGGGATACACAAAATGTACGGTGAAGAGCACCATGGGACCAGATTCTTTCTATTACATCCCCGTCTTCAGCAAGCATAATTTAGACTTCATTCTTGAATTTATCGACAATTTTTCACCAGACATCATCCACTCACAAACCCCGGTCGGTATCGGCCTAGTAGCTCAAATCTGGGCGATAAACAACAATATTCCCTTTATTTATACCGCACACATACTTCCAACAAAGGCTTTATCTTTTGGAATACCCCTAGATACCAAACGTTTCGAATTTGTATACGACATGTTCAACAAATGGGTCACGGACAAGTATTTAGAGAACTTCTACAGACACTGCACAAATGTAATTGCTCTCAATCAGACCGCTCTACACGATATTCAGGAGTTTGGCTACACTGGAGAGACGGCCATCATTCCTAACGGTAGAAATCTTGACCTCTACGATGGATGCAGGATCTCCGATATGGCAGCCAAAGAAAAACAACTGGTTTTTATTGGAAACCTAAACGTAAGAAAAAACCAAGCCTACTTAATTGAAGTTACAAACCTGTTACCAAAGAACTACAAACTCCATTTGGTAGGAAAACCTTACACAAAAGCATTCGAGAAAAAACTTCAGACTTTCGTAGATGATGACCACAAGGAAAACGTAATATTCCACGGCGGAGTTAAGCACGAGCAGATCCCGGGTATACTTGAGCAATCCCACCTCTTCGTCTCAGCGTCAAAAACAGAAGTCCAAAGTCTTGTAATAATCGAGTCCCTCGCCTCCGGCACGCCCATAGTTGGTCTTTCAAACGAAACGGTTGATGAATTCGTAGACGAAAACGTCGGATTCAGATTTCCAAAAGACGCCTCCCCGAAAGAATTCGCCCAAAAAATTGAGGAAATATGCAATTTGGATCAGGAGAGCTACAACCGATTATGCGCAACTGCAAAAGAAAGAGTCCAGCACTTAGATTGGCCTAATGTAATAGACCAAATCGAAAATCTATACTTCAAATACCTTGGAAAAACCGTCCCCTATGATCAAAAAGATGCCCAGAGCTTCACAGAAGGCCTGATCAACTTAATTCCCTCCAAGAGAATACAGGAGAACCTCAAAAAAAGTCTCGAGGATTTAGGAATTGCAAGCACCTCCAAAAAAGAAATTGGTATATCAAAGGCCATGCAAAAGGTCCCACAAAACACAAAACACATGCTCCTTATAACCGCACTTATTTCCCTGGTGATTTTTGGGGCGTGGAAACTCACAACTATCGGAAAAAATAAGAAAACCAGCAGAGCCTCAAATAAATAACCTCTACCCTGCTCACCCCAAAATTACTCTTTTCCCATAAGAAATCCCCGAATATAAAGCTTTTCGGCAACATCTACAGACAAACCCCTACTTCTGAAATAGGTCATAGCACCTTGTGGCACTCTCCCAACAGAAAAACCATGTTTTGCCAAAACATCTCGGTTCATAACCTCTAACTGCGGCCTTCCGTGAACCTCACCTCCGGAACCGATCTGCAAAACCTTAGAGTCAAACCCACATGATGATCCTGATGTCTTACTTCCAACATGACCCAATGTATTTACCATTAAATCAGATCCCGGAAAACACACAAACCTGCAGACAAGATCAAAGTGAGACTCTTTGGCGACCTGCTCATCCTTAAGATCTATTGAAAGTCTATCTCCCTCCCCGAGAATACCCATGACCTTAAGCCCAAATCTGCTTTTTTCCTTAAGCCTGAAACCCAGTTTAAGATTAAAATCCAGCCTCTTTTTACTAGATCCATTTATTCTAATTTGAGCTGCTCTCACAAGAGATTTTTCTAGCAAAACATTCCGGGAAAAATCCTTTTTTCGAGATCTTCTACCCTCCCCTTTTTTACCACCTCCAGAAACACTTGTATCACCTAAACTATATATCAAGCAACAACCATCATCCCTCTTTCCCTCTAACTCGCCCCAAAATTTATCCCACTCAGCACTACCCTCAAATCTCCTGGCCTTCTGGCAAGGATTTCCCATTAAGTCAAAGTCTTGTTGCAGCATTTTTTCTAATTCACTTGGAGCCATCACCAATTTCTATATCAATTAATCTCGAAAATTCAACTGAATACTCAAGCGGTAGTGCCTCGGTAAAGCTCTCAATGAAACCTCCAACTATGATTCCCCGCGACGCCTCCTCAGTAAACCCGCGTGATCTCAAATACCTCAACTGCTCCTCCCTTATACGAATAACTGAAGACTCATGTTCTACCTGAGACATAGGATTTTCAATGTTTAGAACGGGATATGTGTCAGCCCTACAACCGCCTTCCATTAAAAGCGAAATACATTCAACTCTTGACTGACTATCCGCAGCATTTTCTGAGATAGTAACTTCACCACGAAAAGTCGACCTTCCGCCTTTTCTCAGAAGGCTTCTTGCCTCCACTACCGATTTTGTGTCTGGAGCATTATGAAAGACCTTTGCACCAGCATCAATTATCTGATTACTACCAGCAAAAGCCAAAGATTTAATCTTCGCCCTCGCTGATTTCCCCTCAAGCCGTACAGTTGGATATTTCATAGTTAAACCACTGCCAACATTGCCGTCAATCCACTCTACCGATGCACCATTACCAACAATTGCCTTTTTTGTAACTAGATTCAATACGTTCTTGCTCCAGTTCTGCATGGTAGAAAACTTAACTTTAGCCTCATCTTCGACAAAAATCTCAACTACACCTGAGTGTAAAGAAACATCTGAATAAAGCGGCGCAACACATCCTTCAATAAACTCCAGACTACTGCCCTTATCCACAACAATGATAGTTCTTTCAAACTGTCCCTGACTGGGTGTCTCCATCTGGAAGAAATTGTGCAACGGAGACGTTATATATACCCCTGGGGGTATATAAATAAAGCTACCTCCACTCCATATTGCCGCGTTCAGTGCCGCAAACATGTTATTTTCTGGACTAACAAGCTTTCCAAAGTACTTTCTTACAAGATCAGGATATTCTATGATTGCCTCACTGGTGGTCAGAAATATTACACCTTTTGCCTCCATGTCGGCCTTTATTGAATGATACACCATCTCACTCTCCAACTGAGCTCCAAGACCAGCCAGAAATTTCTGCTCTACTTCAGGAATACCAAGTTTATAGTATTTTTGACGTATTTCGTCAGGCAAATCCTCCCACTTATCACTTGTTCCCTGAACGGGCCGTATGAAATAGTTAAGTTTATCAAAGTCTAGTCTGTTTAAGGCGCCAGAAGGGACCCACTCGGGTAATTTTGACGATTTGAAGACTCTATATGCCATTAACCGATAATCTCGCATCCAGGAAGGTTCTGCTTTTGCATCAGAAATCTCATTAATCAACTGTTCGGAAAGCCCTCCACTCGAATTTCTGGCTACCGGATTGTGAGCCGAAGAACTGCCTACCTTGTTTTTTCCCTTTTTAGAATCTGTCATACCCTCTTTTTGAGACATCATCAATCAATTCGTTACCACCGCTTTTCACAATTTTTCCCTCCTTCATAACATAAACCTTGTCAAACTCACGAATATCTAACCTCTCAGGATTATGGGAAATAATCAGAACAGAAGTCTTCGAAGGCAAAAGGTCTAGACCTCTCCCTACAATCTTAACTGAATCGGCATCAAGGCCTGAATCAGGTTCATCCAAAATCACATATTTTGGCTCAAGCACAACCATTTGAAGAAGTTCCATCTTCTTTCTCTCGCCCCCTGAAAACCCTTTATTAATATCACGCTCCAAAAGAGACTCCGCTATACCAAGTTTTTGCGCCGTTTTCGTGATTCTTTCGAAAAACTTCTCCATTTTCGTCTTCTTTGCCTCTTCTGGATGGAGCTCAATATACGAGTAAAACATCATGTCGTAGAAATTAACACCTGGAATCTCCACAGGACCCTGGAATCCTATAAAAACACCCTTTTTCGCCCTGCCTTCAATGCTAAGTTTCGATAAATCAACAGTCTTACCGTTTTCTATCAGTTTGATACTGCCCGATTTGGCCTTGGCGTTACCGCAACCTACAATTGCCATTGCCAATGTTGTTTTCCCCGAGCCGTTTGGTCCCATCAGCAAGTATTTTTTTCCTTCCTCAAGGTCCAAGGATACCCCTTTTATTAGGTTTTTTCCCTCAATGCTCGCGCTAAGGTTCTTAATTTTTATCATCTTCAAAAGGTTTTTCTTATTTCCACAAGTTTACAATGGTTTTTAAGATGGTTCAATGGGGGTCTGACCCGGATTAGGTCTGTCCCCGCTTCATACACAAAATAGCCTCTTTTTTAATGAAAATTTGATTAAAACATTGACACAATAAAGTTTTTGTGAGGGACACACCTAACGGGGGTCAGACCCCCAACTATAGGATCAAAAAAAGCGAGCGGCACTGCCCGGCCGCCCGCTTACTATTTCCTAACCAGTAAAACTGTTAAGAAACATCTACCTTAATCTTCTTTGGTTTCGCCTCCTCACTCTTTGGAAGAGTAATTGTTAAAACTCCATCCTCAAAATTAGCATTTGCCTTATCAGGAACAACATCTACAGGTAACACACAAGACCTCGTGAAAGAGGACTTAGAAATCTCCTTCCTGTAGTACTTTCTCTTCTTGTCCTCCTCTTCCTTTTCTTGCTGCGCATTACCGACTACCGTGACTTTTCCTGACTCTACAGAGACATCAACCTCATCCTTCTTGAATCCGGGAGCTTTAACTTTTACAACAACCTGATCGCCTTCCTCGTAAACATCCATTTCTATATCGCTCATTGCCTCCCATTCTTCATCAAGATCCAAAAAGCCCTTTGGTAGCATGCCCCAGGGATTCCAAACAGATAATCTTCTCATGTTTCTCAGGGTTTACAAGTTAAATATGTTCCAGACAGCCTCAGGCGTGTTAGCAAACATCGCCCAAGACTGCTAATTTAAGTATATCACGGAAGAGTGAATTGTCAAGAATTTGTCATAAAATTTTTGGTAGACTCTATAACAGATCGAAAAATACGGTACTCAGCCGTATTTTATTTGTGCCAAATTTTACTTAAATATAAGAGTTTTCATGAACATTTCAATCGTAGGAACAGGATACGTCGGGCTTACAACCGGTGCTCTACTCGCAGCAGCTGGTAACAAGGTCTACTGCATAGATGTAGATCCTAACAAGATAAACGTTGTCAAAAAAGGGAAATCCCATTTTTACGAACAAGGCCTCGACCAATTTGTAAAAAAGACGGTTGATGAAGGTTCTCTAATACCCACTCTGTCATATGAAAAATCAATCCCAGACTCGGAGGTAGCAATAATATGCGTTGGAACACCCTCAAAAGGAGATGGCAGCGTGGATCTTTCATACGTATACAACTCAACAGAGTCCATAGCACGGAATATGAAAAATGGCACAATAATAGTTCAAAAAAGTACAGTCCCTGTTGGAACAGGAAGAAGACTTCAGAAAATAATTTCCCGCGTCGGTAAGAAGGGTTCCGTAGTCTCATGCCCCGAATTTTTGGCCGAAGGATCTGCTGTTTTCGACTCTCTCAACATGGACAGATTTGTAATTGGCAGTGAATCTGAACCCGCAAAACAAAAGGTAATAAAGCTATTCCAGTCCCTAGACGACTACTCTAGAACCCTCGATCTGGAAAGTTTTGATGAATTCGCAACCATATACAACAAAAAACTCTCCAAGTTCACCGATATACCTTTTGAAGACCGAATATATTCCATGTCTTTAGAAAGTGCTGAACTCGTAAAGGTGTCCGCTAACTCTTTCCTAACAACGAAAATCTCATTTGCAAACTCGATAGCAAAAATCTGTGACAAAGTTGGTGCCGACATAAACGAGGTTATGGATGGTATCGGAGCCGATCACAGAATCGGGAGAGCATTCCTTTACGCAGGTCTTGGCTGGGGCGGTGGATGTTTTCCAAAAGATACTGCAGGATTAGTATATTCAGCTGAAGAGCAAGGCGTTGACTTCAAACTCCTCAAATCTGTTGTAGATGTTAACAATGCACAAATCCTTTACGTTGTAAGAAAAGCAAAGGAAATGCTTAAAGGCGAACTGGAAAACAAAATCATTACCGTGCTTGGACTGTCTTTCAAGCCGGGTACAAGCGATATAAGGATTTCACCATCAATTAAACTAGTGAAAAACCTGACCTACAACCACGCAAAAATTAGGGTATACGATCCGAAAGCCATGGAAAATACAGAACAGGAGCTTAACAACGACGTTTATTTCGCAAAGGACATCGAAGATGCCCTAAGAGGTACTGAGCTGGCCATCCTGGCTACAGAATGGCCTGAGTTTATAGAGATGGACTTCTCATCATTGAAGAAATTCTTTAAAACGCCAAATCTACTAGATGCAAGAAACCGCTGGCCAAAAGAAAAAGTTAAGAAACTGGGCTTCAGCTACTCGGGAATCGGAAGATCCTAAACCTGTAATGGTTGGCTGAAAATCCTGTTACGAAATTAAACCCAGATACCAAAAATTCTCATCTTTGATAAAATGATGACCACATATGGATGAAACTCAAAGAACCAACTCCTGGCTTGCCGAAATGATGTACGAAATATGGGAAGATAACTTCTCAGACATTCCAAGGAAAAACTTCGTACTTATAAAATTCGGCCGCTCTTCCAAAAGACAACTCGGCTCTATTAAATGGTCCTCCCCCAGAACCAAGATCAGATCTTTAATGAAGAAAAGGGCCATTCGCGAGCAATACGAAGCACAAGATGACAAAAGAGTAACAGTTATAACAATTACTAAAAAATTCCTAAACACTGAAATACCCGAGTACGTTGTGAAAGCAACAATAGCCCATGAATTGTGCCACTATACGCATGGATTCAGCTCACCCCTTAAGCAAACCTACCGCCATCCGCACCAAGGTGGAATTATTCGTAAAGAACTCGAATCCAGAGGACTAGGAGAACTCCGAAAAAAAGCAAAGCGCTGGCTCAAAGAAAACTGGCAGGACTACGCCTTATCCTAAGTCACTTCCATTTATTTTGAGGCATACTGACCCACGACCAATCTCCCTTTACAACATTGTTTCTCTCAGCCTGGTCCTTGGAGAAATCTTCCAAACCAGGCCTTCCCTTTATCGGAATTGATACAAGCCCTGTTTTGGGGTGAACAGAGAATGGGGACCTTATATTTCCATTTTCATGCAGGATATTCGCATCGATAAGAACCGAATTGTTACATCTAGTATCCTGAGAATTTGTAAGCGTGAATGGGCAGGATGTTCCTACAGCCTTTCTTAATTTCCCTGCAACGATAGCGTTATCTTGAAGCCTCTCCTCAAGCAGATCCCTGTACTTGCAAACCAACCTCTTTCCCTCATCCCACCTATTTTTACCTTTCAGGCTTACACCGCTCATGTCCCATGCCCACATAAAATGAAAGCCTCTATTTCCAGAATATTTCAACAAATACTCAAGACCCAGATCGTCGAAAACCTCACACATAACACCGGTAACTTTGCCTACCAACTCGATATTTAGGCTTTCTCCCCTCCCATCAATATCAATGACAAACCACCAGTCTTTCCTGCCTTCAATGTGTGGATGAAAAGACCAAGCATGCTTGTCTGCCCAGTCCACAACCTCCTCAACTTCATCAATATATATCCATCTTTCCTTCTGTGACTTAGGGTGACGATGATACATTACTACATCATCAAACTTCTGCTCAATCGCAATTTTTCTACCCACGAGAAAAGGCAGTACCTCATCCGCCATTTTTTCCCAATAATCCAGGACCTTATCCACCCCCACTTTCTTTATTTAGTTATTTAAATTAAGTTTTCTCTTTCTCCAAGCCCACCTCAGATTCAGCACTTCCCTCAAGACTATCCAGTAACACCCTACATTCCTTCACTAAGGACAGGATTTTTTTCATCCTGTTCTTATCTTCATCATACAGAATTTTAGAAATTTCGTACAACCTGTCCAGAAGTTCTGAAAGATATTCCATCGGAGATTCTTTTTCATCTCTCATGATTCTGATATGAAATTTTAACTATCATCGCAGATTATTCAGAAATCTTGTATCATCTGAGCTAGATACCTTATAAAGACCAAACAATCGCAATGCTCAGGGGTTTTCGACGGGGGAAATTGTTACTTTTATTGTACTATTTTTCCATATATTCCATCATCACCACCCAAGAAATCCTGATTCATAAACAAGAACTCTTGTTCTATTTTTCATATACTAAATATCTAATACACTTGTAAATACATGAACCTCAAACAAATTGGCCTTACCATAAAGCACATCCGACAAACCAAGGGCCTGACTCAAAAGCAACTTGCAGAGCAAATAGGCACCACCTGGGAGATGGTTTCCAGATACGAAACCGGAAGAAGCTCCCCCATGGGAAGAATAGACGCCATAGCATTAGCACTCGAGGTACCGGTACACAAAATACTTCAGTCTTCCATCGTTGAAGAAGAGACACCAAGATACAACCGCAATCTGGTACCACATGTTAAAACATTAAATACAAACCTGGAGGAAGAAATCAATTCCACAAAATCTTTTTATACCGCTCCAGATTGGATCGTTCAAAAATTTCTACACCCCTTTGCAATAGACGCTGAAAATCTAGTCTTCGACACGACTCAGGTCGAGAAATCAGGTCTATTGTTTGCCACTCTAGACAAACCCAAATCCGAACGTAATCTTGTTATTACTTCAGATAAATCAGGAAATCTTTCTGTTACTTCAACCGGAAATATAAAGAAAAACACAAAGATATTAGCAACTATTATTGCCTGGGAAAAAAGATTCGCATAAAAAGATTCCACTGCGAACTAAGTAAAACTCCAAAAGCTAGAATAGCAAGTCTCCAACACCTTTCTTCTCTAATTCTTTTAGTAGCTCATCGTTGTCGTCACCGGCAACACGATTTTTGCTGACATAGCCACAACTCTGACACTGATGAACAATCATTAATTCACCATCTTTTTTCCGATACACTCCCACAGGCTTCATCATGCCTCTACAGTTCGATTTCCGGTCACCGATGCCAATATCAACATGTCTTGAGTACAAACAGAAGGGACAATGGTTTCGATTTTGAGTTCCAGGCGCATCGATAGGAACCTTTTTACCACAATTCCTACATACAAAAGAGGTTACCCTAGAGGGCTTACCGTCTTCTGCTTTCTGGTACTGTGATTGTCTTGCTTGAGCCATACTTTTTCACTACAAAATATAAGCGAACTATCTTCGCCTCGATGGACTCTTCGCTGCTCTTCTCTTAGCCGGTCTAGCTCTGGTCCTTGTCGAAGAGGAAGACCCATTGGAACTCCTCGATCTAACACTCTTTTCTGTCTTAAACAGCAAAGACTTCGCATGGTTTTCAATAGGAATGAAATCATCGCAAACATCTATTAGTGCCTTAGAGGTAGTCTTACCAAATGCAACTACTTCCACCAGACACCCCAGTGACTGCTGAAGGTAATTTACTACCGGAACATAGTCTCCATCCCCACTCACCAAAACAACCGAGTCAACCTTGGCACCAATTCTTACAGCATCCATCGCAATTCCAACATCCCAATCGCCTTTTTTGGCTCCTCCAGGGAATACCTGCAGCTCCTTCTCTTTCACTTCAAATCCAGCCTCGTGAACCGCATTAAAGAATTCTTTCTCGGAAGTATCAGACTGAATAACATAGGCTATTGCCCTTGTTAAAACGCGGTCCGCAACAGCAATCTTTAACAGATTTTTAAAGCTTATTCTCGAATTATAAAAATTCCTAGCCGAGTAATATAGGTTCTGAACATCGACAAGAACTGCAACTCTTTGGTCTTTATTTCTTACTATCATCTTTCTGATATTTAATCATAATTTAACTTAGGAAACATTTTACCACGAGAACGCCAATTTATACTTCACATAGAATTCTTCGTGTTAATCCGCACTAGATCTTTCTAGCTAAAAGACCCAACTTTTTCCCACATTCCATCATCTTCGCAGGAATACAAATCAAACCCTTTTACCTTCCAACTAACCTCATACTCAATCTTCTCCATTTGCTGTTTTACAGCCAGGAACTTCTTTATCGGCATCCGCTTATCTATCATGACGTGAGGAACAAATTCGCTGCGAAAAAGCTGACCCGGACCATAGCCACGGCGTGCATTGTCGTCTTCAAGCAAGTTTCGAAACCGTAGGTAAAGCTGGGTCAGCATATTACTCGGAACAACCTTCAAAATAATGATTCCTCTTTTCCTGGACCAAAAATCCAAACCAGAGATTACAGCTTTAAAAGCATTAAACTTGATTTGGGAAATCTTCTCTATAAGTATCTCCTCAGCATAGTCTACTTTAAACGGAGGAACCATTGTTATATGAGGCTCAAGGACACGCTCTTGTTTCAGGCTGTACTTTTCACGAAGTCCTAAAACAAAAGCCTTGGTTTCCTCAGGAATATCAAGAGTTATTAGATACTGCATACCTAAATGCTACCACAACAGGACAATAAGCAAAATTGCATCTAAAAACTCCGCAGGAGTATTGGTTTCACAATATTTACAGATCACCAACAGAGGGTTATTATCGAAATGCCAAGGGAGAAAATTCACGGAATCAGGGAGGTAAACCATGGAAAGAATTCTTTCTCAAGGGGCTCCTCTGAGTGGCGCCGAGATAGCATTTATTATACTAGGACTTATCTGCCTAGTAATGGCTTTCGTCGGATGGTTTCTGGCCCGGCGGGCCAGAAAATAACTCAGAGGACCGGCACGGACCGCATTTAGTTTTTTCAACTCGCGGTTCGTGCCTTCTCTTTTCGCTAACTATAGACTGACCTGATTTACCTTTTTACCTTCTAACATCCCTATCACCCCTTCAACAAACATCTTATCCATCCTATCAGCGGCCTCCCAGGTCATCCACGCATACGCTCCAGGAAAAAAGACGTTTATACCCTTAGTGTCAGGCTCCTTCCACCCCTTCTTGTGTTCATTCTCTGCGCTCATCCCCGCCAGTTTTCCCTTCCTTACAATTTCTATTAGATAGTCATCATCCTCCACACCCCATCCTGCTCCACCAAGGACACTCACAAAATAAGCACTACTTTTCATTAAGCCCAACCTCTCTTTATTCAGAAAACCTTTCGTCTCATCGCATGTCTCCAGACAATTAAAAACAAAATCAGACCTTTTTAATACATTTTCAACAGTATCATATTCATATGGGACGTCTTTATCTGATCTATTCCAATACAGGACCTTCATTCCCATACCCTCACCCAGTTTCGCAATCCTTGAGCCAATATTACCAAGACCAATAACTCCCATCGTCTTACCAGTTACCTCAGTTTGAGTATGTTCATCGTCACGAAATGTTTTAAAACCATCCTCCATCTGGAGAGGAAGTTTCCTGGTAAGGCACAGCAGCTGCCATATCGCGTACTCTGAAACCGACTGTGAGTTAGCAACAGGAGTATGCGAAATCGGTATATTATTTTCCCGGCAATAGTCCTTATCAATATAGTCTGTCCAGGCAGACCGGGTTGCTATACCCTTAAGGTTCTTAACCTTCTCAAGAAATCCTCTAGGCAAAGTCCACTCGATTATATTTGGCATATAGACACCTAAGATCTTTTCATCCACATCATCAATAATCTCAGAATACTTATCAACATCATTTTCCTCCTTATCGAGAATGACTACTTCAGCATGCTTCTTTATTTCCTCGAAAATATCCGTTCGTGCATCCTTGGTTGTGATTATGAAAACCTTCATCATATTTACTATTAAATATTAACACATGTATCAATAAGATGAACACATGTTGAACATATTTTACAACTATGGGATTAAATGATAAACTTGTTGTTCATTATGATGAACACTACAATTACTAGCCAACTTAAGAAATTTGGTCTAGAGGAAAAAGAAGCCCAAATTTATCTCTCATTATTAAAGGAGGGAAGCCAAACCCCACTTGAAATATCCAGAAATACTGATATCAACAGAACTACCATATATAGACAACTTGAAACCCTGCAAACATCGGGCCTTGTTGAAGAAGTTTTAGACGACAAATCTACTCGCTACACTGCCTCTGACCCTGATAAGCTAAACTTTCTCATAGAGCAAAGGGAGAACTCCATTAGGTCTCTCAAAAGGTCCCTTCCCGATCTAACGGCTCAGCTGTCGGCACTAAAACAGGAATCGATATCACACTCAAAAGTCGTTTTCTTCCGCGGGATTAAGGGTCTAAAACAACTCCTCTGGAACACAACAAAAGCTAAGGGTAAACAAATCGTAAACTATGGCTACCTAAGCTGGAATGAGGTCGTAGGAAATGAATTCGCGGAGAAATTAAGAGAGGAACACGTCGTACAAAAAATTCATGGCAGAGAGGTCACAAACCACAAAGAAGACGGAACTCAATGGACAGACAATATAACTCGTGTTCGTCAGTACTACAAAGAAAAATTCATCCCAAAATCGGTACTGGAAATTAACCATGATCAGTACATTTACGACGATATTCTTGCCTACGCCCATATTTATAAAGAGGAATATTTCGGAATCGAGATCCACAACCCAGAAATAGCCAAAACCCAAAAGCAGATATTCGAAATAATCTGGGAAATCGGAGAAGAAATGACTCCATTCGAACCATTCAAATCAAAAAAATGGAAGGGAGAATAAAACGGATCAGACTTAACCAGGTAACTTCTTTTTCGCCTCGACCCTGTTCAGCCATAAAACGCGGAAACAGGTACATGGCTGCCCAAATAAACGACACTGTAACCAAGGCTGTGAGGCCCTTCTGTCGATCAGCGTTTTTCTTAGTTTTTTCTCTCATGCAACTTAACAATTAATCTTACTTTTCTCTTACAACTCTGAACCCCTGAGCTGAATACCTGTCACTAGGGTTATCCGCAAACCGAAAAGCACATCTACAATAAGTCTCACCACGTGAATAGGAACCTCCCCTGCCAACTCTCCTCGAATTTTTATCCATCATATCCTCTCGTCCATCGTCTGAAATATAGGGATACCTGTACTTGGCAGGCCAAGGATCCTCAATTCCGATACTCGTGGAAGTCCATTCGAAAACGTTTCCGCACATATCTGCACATCCAAAAGGACTATCAGAATCCGGGGAAAATTGACCTACAGGAGTAGTGTCTTTTATCCGGTATTCACTATTACAGATGCTGGAATCCCATCGGTTTCCCCAGGGGAAAATTCTCCCATCATTTCCACGCGCTGCCGCCTCCCACTCAACCTCAGACGGCAATCTATACCTCGACTCTTTTTCATGGCTTAACCATGCACAAAACTCAACTGCATCAAACCAAGACACCTGAACCACAGGATGAAGATCCTTATCCTTAATTGATGTTTCAGGTCCTTGGGGATGCCACCAGTCAGCTCCTTTAATAACCTCAAAGCCAGGAGTAAAAACAAAGCCAGTACCCTTCTTCTCCGCCTCTGTTTTATATCCAGTATCATCCACGAATTCCCTAAATTGCAAATTCGTGACAGGATATTTTGAAATTTCAAAGTCAGCAATATGAACTGAGTGTTGAGGAATCTCCCTCTCCAATAACCTCCTATCAATATCTGGAAATTTATCTGTAATCTCTTCAAATTGAGTCTCTGTTGACCCGATAGTATAGTCCCCATCAGGAATTGTTATTAGTTCAATATTCTTCATAATCTTCACACCTAAGTTATCTAAGCCAACCCAAACCTACAGCAAGAACAATTATAAGACTACATCCGGCTGCAACAAACCTCAATAGATAAACCCACCAGGGATTATTCTCAATATAACCAGGTTTAAATATAGTTATAACTGTAGCCAAAACAAGAGAAAGGGGCAAAGAGATTATTGCTGTTACAACAGCAACATTTCCAGCCAAAGCCACAACCTGCAACACACTCCCAGCCAGTGATACTATACCCAAAATCGAAATGGGTAGTAATAATTTTTTTGGCCGTCCTACTATCTTTTTGATGTCGCCAAATACCCATGGAAGAAAAGACAGATTCAAAATCACAACCACCAATATCGACCAGAAGGAAAAATCTACAAAATCCATTCTTAACTGACCACGATTGGTAAGAATAGAAATGACAGCCAAAGAAAAATACTCTACCATCAAATAAGCAATCCCCGGATTCAAGAAGTTTTTCAATTTAAAATCTTTCTTCATTGAAATAAGAATCGCTAGCGGAAGCAACAAAAATATCAGCACATACTCCAAAAGACTATATGTTTCTATACCAAGAATATAAACCAGCACCACTGAAAAAACTGTTCTCATTGAGAAAAGCGGAGATGACACCGAGACATCAACCTTCTCCATACCCTTGAAATAGAATATATCGCCTACAACAAAAAACAACCCGTAAAGTAGAAAAACTATCAGCTCGTTCCTGCCCGGAATATTAATGCCATGCCCAAATATGAAAACATATGACGCTAGAAGCGTCAGCCTTACAACATTCTTTATTAAACTTATCGAAACTGGGTTCTTTGCCTTGTATTTTATTACAATCTTCGAAAACAGATTCAGCAAGGCAAACATTATCGAAGAAAGAAAGGCATACAGAATATACATTGGTCCGGTTTTTAAATTTTATGTCTAAATTAAAACTTTGGTCGATTCATTTCCTCCTTAAAATCTACTGTCTCAAGCTCTGAATTCGGGGCCAAATTCTTAAAGAACATTACAATTTTATAGGTCTATTTCGTATTCGTCAAAGTTGACGGTTACTTCCGACAGTGCTATACTTCACTACAACCTATGAAAGCAAGCCAAACAGTAAAAACCCTTAAGAAATTCGGACTTTCTGAGAATGAGATCGCGGTATATCTAGAGTGCTTAAAAGAAGAAGATCTTACACCCTATAGGATTTCAAGGTTGACTAAAATTCCACGTACAACGGTCTACGATGTACTTATGGATCTATCCTTAAAGGGACTTGTCGAACTTCAGCAAAGCGATGGCTTCACCAAACAACAGACTTTGGTAAAAGCAAAGAATCCCTCTGCCCTTCGGAACGTCCTCCGACAGAAGAGAAAAGATCTTCTTTCACTCGAAATAGACATTATTGACATCCTACCTCAGCTTAAAGGTGACTACCACGAAAAACAAGCCAACGCTGATTTCAAATTCTACCCCGGAATAGAAGGCGCCAGAAAAATGTTATATAACGAGGAAATTGCAGAAATAGATCTTCCGGTATATATATGGACAGACCGAATGCCCGTGGACATTTTCGGTTATGAAAAACTCGATCCCATAATTTCCAGATGGACCCGTCTCATGGAGAAACACAAAAGAAAATCAAAGGAAATAATCTTTCTTGGCGACTGGACAAGACATGTACTCAGCTATCAATTGGAAAGAGATCCGGACTTCCTAAAGACAAGAGAATTCCGTTATCCAGATTATCCAGATACAAATATAGCTCAACAGATAATAATTAAAGGAAACCATGTCGGAATGGCCTGCGTTCATGAAGAGGAGGTCTGGGGACTACATATTACCAGCCCTGCCCTTGCACATAGCCTTACAACAATTTTCAATGCCCAGTGGATGAGCTCAAATCCGCTCACGCCGGAGATTATAAGATCATGGGGCCCGAGTGAATACTTAAAAGCTCAAATAAAGAAAGGTCAAATCAAGAAAAAGAAATACTAGTCGAATTAAAACCAGATTGACGATAAACAGACCAGAATTAGCCCAAGAGACTAGAAGTAAAACCATGGAAATCAAACCCGTACAAGCCAAAACCCTCCTTGCCACACACACCAAACCCGATTCCTGGTTCGGGTGTAAATACAACATGAATCTATACCGCGGTTGTCAGCATAAATGTATCTACTGCGACACAAGAAGCGAATGCTATCAGATTGAAAACTTTGAAAAAGAAATTCTATACAAAGAAAACGCTATCGAACTCTTGAAAGATGAACTCCCACGAAAGAGAGTCAAAGGAACCATTTGCTTTGGTTCGATGAACGATGAATACATGCCGATAGAAAAAGACCTTCGGCTAACACGGCAAGCGCTTGAAGTCATAGTTCAGCATCGATTTCCTGTTCATATGATGACCAAGAGCGATCTTATTCTTAGAGACCTAGATCTGCTTAAGAAAATCAGCAGTATTTATGTAGCGGCAACATTCACCATAACTGCATCGGATGATGAGCTTTCTAAAAAGGTTGAGCCAGGTGCCCCACCCTCTTCTGCACGATTTGAGGCTATAAAAAAACTTTCTGACCAAGGGATTTACACAGGAATAACCATGATGCCAATTTTACCCTTCATCGAGGATACTGACGAAAATATTACATCATTAATAGAAAAAGCTCACGAAAGCGGAGCCAAATACATACTTGCGTGGTTTGGACTGACTATGAGAGATAGACAAAGAACGCATTTCTACAAGAAACTGGACGAACTATTTCCGGGAATGAAGACAAAATACCGGAAGGCTTTCGGCGAGAATTATGAGTGTAACAGCACAAGAATTGCCGAACTTCAATCGTTATTTGAAAGCCTATGCCTAAAGTACGGAATAGAAACAAAAATGAAATTTTACGAGCCGGAGAAACCGGCAAAGCAGCTTGACCTGCTACAAAGCTAAATATCTCAGCAGTGTGACGCATACAAAAGCAATACGTTGAAATATATACATGCCAATTCGAAGCAAGCTAAACAATTTTCTAAAGAGATTTGAAAGAAAATTTCAAACGCTCAATCTCATTGAAATATCAAGATCAAATCTTCTTCACAACTATGATCTTTTTTCATCGCTACTACCCGGATACTCAATATTTCCTGTATTAAAGGCAAATGCTTACGGCCACGGAATAGCCCAGATAACAGAGATCCTCAAAGAAAGGCAGCCTGATTATTTCATAGTGGATGGATACTTCGAAGCATTGAGGGTATGGGAAATATCCAAGCAACCAGTCCTCCTAATAGGTTATGTGCACCCCTCAAACCTAAAAGATCTAGACTTCCATAATCTTGCCTTAACTGTCTATGACATGGAAACGATTAAAGAGCTTGAACGTCTGGGAAGAAAAGTTCGAATCCATCTTAAAATTGATACCGGGATGAATCGCCAAGGCATAGAAAACAAAGACATCCCGCACTTTATTAAAGAAATCAACAAAGCGCAAAACCTTGAACTAGAAGGTGTTCTCTCACACCTTGCTGATGCCGATTCAACAGACAACTCATATACCCAGAAACAACTCGAGTATTACAGAAAAGCCCACAAAATTGTCGAGGAAATGAGCGGAGAAATTCGGCACTCACACCTTTCCGCCTCCGCCGGAGCAATCAAGACGAAGGACCCAACTACAAACTCGGTCAGAATTGGAATGGGACTCTATGGAATAAACCCATATGAACCAAAAGACCCTTTCTACAAAAAACTCGAAGATTTAAAGCCTGTTCTGACACTCAAATCCACAATCATCCACACAAAGGAAATCAAAAAGGGAGACGCCGTTAGCTACAACTGTACATTCAAGGCCAAAAGAAAAACCAGAATTGGCCTTCTTCCACTTGGATACTACGAAGGAATACCTAGAAACCTTAGTAACAAGGGCTTTGTTAGATGGGAAAAAAAATATCTGCCGATAATCGGAAGGGTATGTATGAACCTCACAATAGTAGACCTTACCGACACCGCGGCAAAGAAATTCGACAAGATTACAGTCGTAAGCCCCGTCGCTTCAGACAAAAATTCAATACAAAGCATCGCTAACCAAAGCGCAACAATACCTGACGATATCTTCGTCCACTTAAATGAAAACATTAGAAGAGCGATCTCCTAACAAGGAAGCTCCATTATCGATGGCACTTTCTCCAGAATTTCACAGTCAAACCCACCAAAAATATCCCCATACCCATCAATCGCTTCTTTTACCCCTTGTTTAAATTCACCCTTCATTAAAACCCCGGCAATACTGTCCACTTCTAACCCATTAGTTCCACCAATCATTATCCCCCAATTCTCAATAGGAATTGCCTTTTTCACATCCCAATCCATCTCACAGGCAGTGTATATTCCATCAACGACAACCCGCAAATCGAATAACGATTGATATATTCTGTGAACATCAAGAATGCTGCGACCCAGATACTCATCATTTTCGCCATGATAAGTAGCAATACGATGCGGATCTGGAATCAGCCCAAATAGATTCTTGATTCCAAGAGAAAGTCCATAGAAAGTATCTCTCTTAGCCTTGGCCAGACTTACAAGGTTCGATCCCTTAAGATCAAAGAGTTTCTTAGGAACATAACCGTACATCTCCGGAAGACGCACAGGGCCATACTTCCTCTCCACCATGTCCTTAATTTCTTCTTTATCAGCAACATTACCCTCCCAAACCTCGTTGGTAATATTGACATACTCCACATCATGTTTTTCCAGAACCTTATCTATACCTTCGCTTTCAAGAAACCACTTATCCTGTTTTTTAAAATGATCCCAATGTTGACGCCCGGCCTCAAGGCCTGCTTCCTTTGATGAAAAATAGTCTCCAGATCCATCCTTGATCTTATCGGTACGCCAGAAAGTGTAACTCTCAATGATCGTGGCCGGTTTGTTCAATGCCGTAAGGAACATGTCAAGGACATCGGCCTCAATATGACTTGCACGCATGCCATCGACCCAATTAGGCTTTATCAAAACATGGTCACTCGTAATATCAAGACCCCGAACAAGGCTGTCCATATCTTTTTGATCGGAAATCTCGAGAATGGTTGTTGTGCCAATTACCATATACTCATTTTACCACCCACTAACTTATAGTCAAATGCTACAAAAAGTAAAATATCCGAGGCAAAATATGAATCAATCCTTTCTCTTAACCAACATGAATGTCGTGATGTTCTCACTGTCATCCTGGAGATCTTTGTCTACAACTTCAAGATCAAATAAATCGCTCAATCCTTCAGGGCCAAGAATGGCAACATTTGTAGAAATCAGACCCTTCGAAAGAGCTCTAGCCGCCGCAGCTGTATCAATAAGATCATGCTTTCCGCTTTTTTGTTTCAGATCAGGATATTTTTTTCTAAGGGTCTCCTCACACTGCTTCAATACCTGTGGATGGGCCATTATAGTATCTATACTAGCCCAATCAGTTTCTCGCCTTTTCATCAGGAAGTGCCTAATTGGAGTAGGAATTTCCTCAACAATATCAAAAGTATAGTCGGATATTGCATCTACCGATTCTTTCACAATTCCTCCAGCCTTATTGAAAATCGCAAACAGCCCGAAGTCTATACTCCCCACATGAAGGTTCCTGAGAACAGATTCTGTCGTATAAAGGTATTTGAGTTTATAATCCTTGATCCCGCGATCAGCGGTATATTTCGTTATCACCTGATGGTTAAAACTTCCCACCCCGCCCTGTATTCCATAAACAACAAAGTTTGGATCTATCCTTTCGGGCAGAAGTTTGTTGTAGATACTGTCGTACGCATTTCCAAGCCTTATTCTCATCTGCTTCGTATATGAATTGTAATTCTGAAGATTCAAGAAAAGTTCCCAGGTATCATTAATGGTAAATTCTTTAATCCTATGTAAATATTGTGTTCCTACTGTATCAATAGGTGTTTCATCAAATCCAAATTCATTAAGAAGTCTACCGATAAAATGCGTCACACCCATTGAATTTGCAGCAATTCTGTCATGGTCTTTTGCTGAGAACTCCTCGATACGAATTCCCTTACTCTTAAAATAGTTTTTCCAGAATGCATACTCATTCTTAGTTGCCACAAATCTATCCATTACAAGAGGAAGACCCTCGAACCCATCTTTTGAACTGTCCGGCCCAAACATTGGATGAGTAAGTATTGCCCTTGCCCTTGTACCCTTAAGATACTTCTCAAAGACTCTTTTGGGATGTTCCTTGACCGAACAAGTATCAATCAGCAGATTATCACAGAAGAAACGTTTATGCTTCGAAATTACTTCCTCAAAAGAGGCTATAGAAATACAATAAATTACAACGTCAGCATTATAAATTTCTTTCTCACTCGCAGCGATTTCAGTTTCCTTCCCAATCTCAATTTCATCATATCGCTCTTTGGATCTATTAAATAAAATTAGAGGAAAGTCATCCTTGAGCATCCGGTATATAACCTTTCCAAACCTCCCAAGCCCAACAATGGCAACGACTGGCTTGGAGGATTTTTTCTTTTTACTCAGTTTCTTTCGAGTTTTTCGGGTAGTTTTAGCTCCTTTTTTTTGCATTTATGTGCTGTAAATTTTATAGATTCGATTCATGAGTATACCAAAGTCCTCAGTGGATATCGTTTGGTCCCTATCAACCTGTTCAACCTCGGGGTCTACACTGGTCTCAACAATAATACCGTCGGCACCTGCCGCGATTCCTGCGCAAGCAAGATGACCCACCATATCTCTCCTTCCAGCGGTATGAGATGGATCTACAATAACCGGGACACCGTAGTCGTGCTTGGCCACAAGCATGGCATTAAGATCCAACGTGAACCTCATAGCATCAGCACCAGTTCTCACCCCTCTCTCGCAAAGTATCACTTTATCCAGACCCATATAGGTAGCCGCTCCTAACCATTCCTTTATCGTAGAGATAAATCCACGCTTAAGAATCACAGGCCGAGGATCCTCACCTATCTTCTTCAATAATTCGAAATTCTGCATATTCCGAGACCCCACCCAAAGTATATCGGACACATCTCTAACCAAATCAACTTGCTGAGAGTCCTGAATTTCTACGGTTACAAGAAGTCCAGTCTTTTCTTTTATCTCCATCAGCCACTTTAGGCCTTTATCCCCAACACCTTGAAAAGAATCCGGACATGTTCTAGCCTTCCATAAGCCAGCGCGGAAAACCTGCGCCCCCATTTTCTTTACCTCGTATGCTGTTTTCAACAATTCCTCCCTTGAAGACGCAGAGCATGGACCAGCAATAACAAGAGGTTTATTTTCCAGTAAGTTATCTCTTGTAATCATCTTATTAAAAATAAAAATTTATTCTTTAGAAATGTTCTCTTCTAAATCCAGGGCATATGAATGCATCAGCTCCCAAATTTGCCTTACAATCTCACCCTTAAGACCAAGCATCTCTGCTTTGGAGATCCTAGAGTTAATAACTTGATCCCACCTGTTCTCATCAAGAGGGGGAATATCATTCCGTGCTTTATATTCACCAATCTTTGCTACTAGCTTCATCCTTTTGGAAATAAGAACTATCAGCTGTTCATCAACTTCATCTATTGCCTGCCTAAGATAATTTAGATTTTTGTCATTTGGTACTTTTTCCATTTTTCTATCAATAAAAAATTAACCACAACAAAAAACCGCCTCTCGGCGGCCTTCAACACTAAGAATACTCCTAGAAAATCAGCCGCCGGCAGCGGTAAAGTAAAAGAAAAAGCTAAATTTGTTCGGTTTCATAAGCATTTCTGCTCAGGCTGATTTAAATTATTGAAAATTATAGCGATTCAACAGCAAATTGTACAGAGAGGCATGGAATTTATTCCACAATATATTGCGAAAGAAGATCCAGATCCTCATAATGGTGATCCGCGCCTTCAACCTTTACCAGCTCATATTTTTCCATTTTTGTTTCCTCAACGAGCTTCTTAAGATCATCAAAATTACATGCCGGATCAAACTCCTTCTGAAGAAAGACTACGGGAACAGTACAACCGGCAAGCCATGTTTCTATATTGCATCCAAGCCTTTTGCTGAATTTTACAGCGGTACCGGCAAATACCATTCTAGCAGGATAAATCTTACCTTCGTAAACCCCCTTAAAGGCAAGAAGAGTCCCTGCAGATTTCGCGAAAATGACATAATTGCCTAATCCCGAGGCAATATTAACCATTCGTTCAAACTCTTTATCCATATCGAGTAAATTCCCCCCACTCTTCCAATGGTCGTAATATAGAATCTCGGTTGAAGCAAAACCGTGACGCACTTTGGCTTCGACAGCCTCTATCCACTCTTCGTTCTTTGAACTGTTGCCCGGGAGTAGTAGTAAATCCACGTTTTTATTATATCACTCTTATTCCGAGTCCGTCTTCTGACGAAACACTAGAACAAAACCATCAGGATCTTTTACAACCAATTCCGTCATTCCCCAGGGATACTCCTTCCTGGGTGCTACAATCTTATAATTATTATTTCTACATACTTTCTCAACTACATCCAGCGACTCCACATCTACCATAGCAGAAATCTTTGAACTGGTAACTACTTCTTTAAAAACTTCTGGCTTCACTGCCACATGACCATCTGCAATTTCAAGAATTGCATCTCCCACTTGGAAAGAAACCCCACGATAATTTTCTTTGGCTGTAGGTATACTCCCATCCAGACCTCGCAAAAACTCCTCAGGACCATATGCAAAAACTTCTTTAAAGCCGAAATTCCTATAGAAGGCATATGAGCCATCAAAATCTTGACATTTAATATGTATCCCAAAGCTAACTGGACTATTAGTATTTTTCATTAAAACTTGTCTCACAACTTATATACGTATTAACTGTTGATTATATTCAAAAATTCTTTTAAAATAAACCAATTTAAATACGTACATACGTATATGAAAGTATTCTACACAGCATCGTACTACGGTAAAGAAAAATATCAAAAATATTACGACAAGGTCCTTTCGGCAATCGAGGAGACAAAGGTTGATCTTATATCTCCTGAAAAAGGAAACTACATGAACATTCTGAAGCCTCACGATAAAGACAAAATCAAGGATAAATTACTGCTCCACTACAAAGCCATAAAACAAGGTATCCTATGGTCCGATGCTGTAATTATCGAAATTAGCAATGAAGATTTTCAGCTTGGACACGAGGCTACACTTGCTATCCAGAATAAGAAACCCGTCCTATGCTTATCTATACACGAAGATTTTGGAAAGAAAATTAAGAGCAGATTCTTTTTCGGTTCAAAATACAATCAATACAACATAAAGTTTATTGTTCAAGAATTTATTAATAGAGTGAGAAAAGGAGTTCTTACCGAAAGGTTTAACTTTTTCCTTTCTCCCGCCCAACTTCAACACCTAAAAATCTCCTCACAAAAAACAGGTATTACAAAATCAGAGTACTTACGAAGCCTGATTGAAAAAGATCTCATGCTCCAGAAACACTAGAACAAACCCATTGCTAGTCCAACCTCAAACAACTATACTGAAAATAATAAGTTAATAACCCTCTACCATGTCAGGATGCATAAAAGCCTTCCGCTGGACCATTTCTGTTTTCCTAATACTACTAATTATTCCAACAATAACCATCGGTGTGCCTCTAGTATCTGTTTCAACCTACCTTGCAAACCGGGAAACCCCCAAGAGATGGCTCAAAGAGATCGAACTTTACGATAATGCCTTGGATATAGCTCTGGATGTACTTGAAAAACAAAAGGAAGGCTCATACTTTATTGATTTAAAGGACAGAATAGATGATGAAGATAGCGACGTAAGTGAGGCCGTTCACAGACTGGCAGATCCGGATTTCCTTGAGGAAAGCATAGAAACTGTGATAGATGCCTACTACGATTGGTTCGAAGGCGAAACAGATAAACCTGAATACAGTATACCCATAGCTGAGGACAAGGAGACACTGGTGGTACTTCTCTCAGCAGGTTTTAAGGAAAAGGTCAGAGGTCTTCCTGTTTGCGAAGAAGGATTCGTCATCACCGATGATTTCAACCCGATTGAGACAGAATGCCAACCTGAAGGATATGACTTCGATGAAATCACAAGATACCTGGAGGACAACGCTGACTCGGATGAATTCGAGGAACTTCTCAGCAAAGCAAACATTTCTTCTGACGAAATAGAATTAAGTGACGAGACAACTGAGCAGGCACAACTTCTATACAATAAAATCAAAATCTATCCAATAATATTCCTGTCAGGAACTATTATTCTTGTGCTCTTATTAATACTACTAATTCCTGGTGTCAAAACATCCTTCATGACTACAGGGATTGTACTTATCGTTTCATCAGTGTTTACTACCATAACCGGCTTGATAATAAAGATCATTATCAACTTTGGATCGCAAAAAGGACTCGATGAAATCAAAGACAAAAATTATGAGGAGCTCGAAAAAATACTTGGAGAGCTAATTAGAGTAGTATCGGCAGATATAACAAGGAGAACCCTACTCATAGCGCTTACAATTCTTGTCATAGGAGTACTTTTGACAATAATCGGCGCGGTTATAAAAAAAAAGAAGGATAACGCGGGAGAAGACTCCACTAAGCCTTCGAAAAGTGAAGAGAAAAAAGCAGACAAGAGTTAGCCCAAAATCTCCACTCCGCCGAATATAGCATCCCCGTCTA
Source organism: Candidatus Dojkabacteria bacterium (assembly GCA_016932785.1). Taxonomy (GTDB): domain Bacteria; phylum Patescibacteriota; class Dojkabacteria; order SC72; family JAFGCJ01; genus JAFGCJ01. Next base: position 91,870 of record JAFGCJ010000003.1, read on the forward strand.
TTGTCAGCACGGGAAGTTTCTTATCATTTCTACTTGTAAACTTATCCTCCCATGCACCAAGTGCCGCCGATCCAAGAGATACTACTCTACACTTATCCGGTACCCATATTTTTACTCCTCCAAAAATAGCCGACACATCAATTTTGGCACCAGACTTAGAGATTTTCGCGCTTCTAAGATCCAGTTCAACAGCACCAAATACAGCCGAAACATCACCCCCTTTATAGTTTTCAGACACTATATTCTTCTTAACACCGGTACAAACAGCCGAGGCCTCAACGCTTTCTCTATCTACAGCGTCAGACGAAACACCTTTATACTTAAAGACATCACCCAGCAGAATTGAAAGCCCAAGGAAAATAATTATGGAAGGCCAGAGCACCGTCCAAAAGCTCCAACCAAACCAAGCGGATACCGTAAACAAAAAGCCGAAGAAGATGATCCAAAGGCCCGTCATTGTGTTCCCCTTAATTAGAATGGATGTCCCCAAAACAATCACCAACAAAGGCCATATTTTCCCCAAAAGCCCTCCCCCGGCAAAGCCCAAAGATTCCAGAAGAAGAACACTGCCTACAATTACAACTATTGCACCAAAAATCGGCCTTCTACTACCTTTACCCTTCATGAATAATTTTGTTAAATTTAGTTACTGGAGAAGCCTTCTTTAGAGAAATACTAGTCCCTCTTTATGACAAAGCTCCCCACTCCGACATCAACAGTAATTTCTATCCGATGCTCGGCATCATTATAGTTATCAGACTCATAGGTTTTACTGTCTCCTCCTATACCGGAAATCTTCTTCCCCGGCATATTAATTGAACCAACCCCCAACTCGTAATTCAAATTGAAGCCAACCCCTTCTGGAATCACAAGGATCATTGATCCTGCTCCAACTTCTACTTTGACCTCACCTTCGGGCACTGTATCCCCCACCATCTTGACCTCCAGACTACCAGCACCTACATCTAGATCCATCGAATCAATAACCAAATCATCCAGCACAACCTCAAGCACACCGGCTCCAACATCTATCTTGAGATCTTCCAAAGTTACTTCGTTAAGATCTATTTTGCCCTTTCCAGCGCCAAGATCAATGTCTAATCTTGTTTTAACATCTGGCATCCCAAGAACAAAATCATAACTTGGTCCCCTCGACGGAATATCCCACAGACCAGACGGGCCATCAGTACTGAACGAAATCTCAAGAGATCTTTCTTTCAGCTTTTCTGTAATATTGGGCTCCCCAAAATTGTCAAAATATTTAGCATCAAGAAACATATAATTGCTACTATCGTCGTCTTTTATCGTAAACTCTGCAGCGTCTAGATCAAGCTTCAACGTCCTGCTGTCAATATTTTCGTCTTCATATTCAATTCTATACGTTTGGGATTCACTCTTCCCAACGTACAACGTCACATTTTCACTTAAGCTGTTAAGCCAGGATGGAACAGAAAAGTTGATTCTATCAAGAAAATCATGACCAGATATAACAAATGAAACCGCGACAATGAGAGAAAAAACTGAAAAAGCCAACAAACCCGAAACACATCCGCCAAGCTTCGATCTGCCAAATATCAGCTGAATACCCCAAATCACAATAAATACAGGCCAGAATCGCCAAAGTATGCCCCAGACACCCCAGGATAACAGACCTGTTGTATTTAGCAGTAGAATAACACCCACAAATATCCAAAATACCGCCCAAACAAAACGCCCACCGTCATATCTCTTTTCATCGTAACGTCGAAAAACACTTTCACTTTTTTCCACAGATGGCTCAGAACCTTTTACAACATCTTCCTGAACCTTCTTCTCCTTTATCTTAACCGGACTCGAGCTTTTACTTTTGCTCTTACTTTTACCTGATTTTCCCTTAGAACGTGCCATAGCAGTATTCTGACAAATTAGTACACCACCTCATCGACTTCCCAATTAGACAAGGGCTATTTCTCTCCAACTTTTGTTGCTCCTTTAACGTCAGACTCAGTCGGGATAACAATCCAAAGGATAATATAAACTAATATTCCTGACCCACCAAACAACACAACAAGAACCCATATGATCCTAACAATTGTAGGATCAACATCGAAATACTCACCTATACCACCACACACTCCAGCAATCATTCGATTACTCTCTGAACGATATATCCTTTTATTTTCTTTAGACATCAAGCTATTGGCTAATAAATAAATTAGAAGAACAACATAATTTCATTTTACCAAAAATGCTCACAGTCACCAATATTTAAGGGAAAAACATTCAAAATCGAAGCGGTCTTCACCGACTTACTGTTTTACCCAGAAAGACTATTTAAGCATGTAACCACGCCCATGAACAGTCTTAATAAGATCACCCTCCACCCCAAGACTTCTTAACTTCTTCCTCAGCCTCTTTATTAACTGTGTAATAGCCCAATCCGAGTAGTTCTCTAGACTTTCACCAGGCCAAATAGCTTCCGCAATTTGCTCTTTACTTACAAGCTTTCCCCTCATTTTTGCCAGTAACGTCACAGCGTTATACTCGGCCGGAGAAAAAGAATGAACAACGCTTACTCCCTCAACAAAAAGGTCTCCAGTATTTGGATCAAACGCAAAATTCTTCTTTCCATCGAGCCTAGAGACAATATCCTGTACTACGGCATTCTTATTCAAAAACTCCATAAGATCTACATCCTCCGGCCTATTCTCCAGCGACATTGCCGCATACTTAATCAAGTATGGATATCCTCTACTAACTTTTTTGATAGCTTCCTGCTCATCCCTCGTAAATTTCTTATCGAGGATATAGCCCCACCTGGTAACAAGATAATCGACATCCCGAGAAGGAAGCGATCCAAACTCAACAATGTTTTCCTTCATAAGATCCCTTATCAAAGCAAATTTCTCGCTATTCATCTGGTAAGGAGCTTCTTCATAGACGAGAAACAAAAATCGTACACGTGAAGGATTCATATCAGCCTCCCTAAGAGACCTAATATTCCCCCACATAAACTTATAAGCAAACTCCAAGAACCCAATACCTCGCAAAACAAATATGATCTCATACTTCTTCTGACACTTTGATACTTCTCTTCGCACCTCATCAAGAAGCTCGGAATATGAAGAAAATGCTTTTGGTTTTCTCCCTGGACAGCATTTTTCCAGTAATTTCCGGTATATAAGGTTCATGTAGGAATGCTTGCTGTCTTCCGACATTTCATTGGGATCAATTATGATTATCTTCTGGTCGTTCGTAGAAATGTTTACTTTATTTGACTTGGCAAGCTTATCGACCTCAGAGACCAAAAAGCGTATAAGTGATATGCCCCCGCCAAAACGATACGCAACTCGCACGGTAACATTGTGACCAGATGCTAGTGGCCTGAATATCTTCCTAAAAATGTCGTTTGTCGTCTTCTCTGTCAGGGGGTAGTAATATTTTGAATTTCTCGAAATTCTTTTCACAAGCGGAATTATACCAATTTCTTGATTTGCGGGCAGCTCTGGTCGAATACTAAATTCCGCTGTAACGGGGTTCGACCTTATTTAAGTCTAAATATTTCTGCGTACTAACTCTCTATTTGCTAACGATCAGCGCCAAAACAATGATGCCAATCGTAAGAATCATAGGTGCACGATTAAATAATAAAATTAAAAATTTTCCGGGCATCTAGATATATTTAAAATTTATTTATAGTCTAATAATAAATTAGCTAATTTCAACAACGCTGTACTCAATGTTCCCTGAGGGTGTCTTAACAATAACCTTATCGCCTACTCTTTTTCCCATTATGGAACTACCCAAGGGTGAAACTTCCGATAATCTTCCCTTTGATGGGTTTGCCTCAATTTCCTCCACAAGTTGAAAACTGTGACAAATTCTATGATTCACCAGTTTGACCTGGGATCCGACTATGACCTTAGATGAACTAACAGAGTGATTGACTGAGGCATTGGTTATTACAGCATTTATCTGAGCCAGTTCATTGATTAAATCGAGTCTTTCCTGACGAAGCTGCCCAAACGTATAGTCCTCCATGGTACTTTCTCCAAGCGAAGATTCTTGAATAAGGTCTTCCACTTCAATGATCCTATCTTCAATCGACTTCTTTCTAAGTTTTAACTCATGAAGGCCAGTACTCGTTAAATTGTATTTCTGCTCGGTCATCTTACTTTCGCTAAATTTAATAATTTATTAAGAGCAGCTGTCAGTATGGATATTAGACTTAAATATATGACAGCGCTTGATAAGTTTGTGACAGAATTATGACAAAAACAGTATTACTAGGTGTTAAATTTTATCAACAATCTAATATATAGTGACCGGTCTCAAAGATTGACAACAAATTGACACAATTCTGCAACATACCAGTCAACAACAAATATAAGGCTCTATCTTATTAATTTGGACGCGCTGATTATGTAATTCAAAGATCGATCTAATACATGATGATGATCTTTGACTGATCACCTTCTTCGCTGTCACAGGCCCCATCCCGGGCACCCTCAGTAATCTCCAGTATGAAGCGGTGTTGATATTAACCGGAAAGAACTCCGGATGATTCTGTGCCCAAATAGTCTTCGGATCAACATCGTCAAATAGATTACCATCAGAACCCAAAGGTATATCTTTTGGCCTAAATCGATAGAATCTCATGAGAAAATCAACCTGATAAAGTCTGTGCTCTCTGGTCAATGAGGCAGGAGGCATATCCTCAAGAGGAGTACCGTGAACAGGCCGAAACGCCGAATAAAAAACCCTCGACAGCCCAAAATTCTTATACAAAAAAGATGTTGAATTAATAATGTCCCGATCACGCTCCTCACCGGCTCCAACAACAAACTGGGTAGTTATACTCGGTACCTTTTCCCCAAGTCTTTTTTGTTTCCTTATCTCATCCTTAATCAAAGACATAGTATGATAAAAACCGCTTCTGAGATCCTTGCACGGAGAAAGTCGAGTTAGGTCCTCCTCGGTCGGAGCTTCAATATTAAGGGATACACGACTAGCAAGTCGTATAGCCTCACTAATACAGCTAGAAGAAGTTCTTGGCATAATCTTTAAATGAAGATAGCCCCTATAACTCATCTTATCACGAAGAATATGTGCTGTATCAAGCATTCTGGTCATCGTGGAGTCAGGACTACCATCAAGGCCCGATGATAGAAAAAGTCCATCCACAAGCCGCCTCGAATATGCAGACTCAAAGGCTGTTGCCATCTCATCTGATGTAGCAACAGCTCTAGTAGTCGAACGATCCCTACGAAACGCACAGTAATTACAGCTGTTAACACACTCGTTAGTCTGCAAAACCTTGAATAACCGGCACACCCTGCTGCCTCCAACTTTGGCGTGATACACACCAGGAATATCGGTAGTTGTACCAAAGTCTTTTGGACCACAAGTGTCATACTGTGCACTCGGACCTAAAATTGAAATCTTCTTATACAAATCCATACACTCAGCATAACCGAATAAAACCCGAAGTTCAATCCCGACCTAGAAGATTCCGTGCCAACAACATGTTTTACATTCCAGAACTACAAGACCTTAAGTATATTTTGTATAATTTGTAGCAAATGGCAGTATCAAAACGAAAAAATAGAATTAAATGCAGAAGCCTGGGAGTCATTGCCGGAATTATCGCCCTTGCCGCAACCATTATCTCAATTCTTTTCTATGAAGAATTCAGCATCTTTAATGACAATCTAAGTACACTCGGAAACTACTCCGTCTCCAAGGCCGCACCAATTTTCAACCTGGGATTACTAACCTCATCCATTCTTAATTTTGCATTCATAAAACAAGCAAAAAGCGACCTACTCGGAAACCCTAAGCAGACTAAAATCATGAAATTTCTCCTTCTCTCTTCCTCGGTAGGACTTGCTCTAACTGGACTCGTACCAACATCAGACAATTTATTGCTCAAGAATTCCCATAGACTATTCGGTTACGGCTCAGTGCTGATCTATCTTACCGGAAGCTTGTACTTAGGGTATATATTGTATAAAAAGAGGGATAGATTCTTTACAATTCATGCCTTTTGTATACTGGCACCACTAGTTGTTCTTGCCTTCTTCGCAGAGGACAGGTCCAGATGGGGAATTCCTGAAACATCAGGGCTTATGTCTTTAACAATATGGAACACGGCAGCAACAAGGCGTCTCTACCCAAGACTTCAGACATTATAAAAACCCCCAAGGTTACATTACTCTAGCACTTAACTACCACCACAGGCCTCAATCTTACAACCTTTTTTGCAATCCCAGCACTATCCACGACATCGACTACATTATGTATATCTTTATACGACTCTGGAGCCTCCTCAATAAATCCTCGAGTCGAGCCAGACACTACGACAATACCTAACTCTCTCATACGTTTCAGTAACTCCTGAGGTTGAACGGTCATTCTTGCCTTCCGGCGAGACATGCTACGCCCAGCACCGTGACACGTTGAACCAAAAGTCTTCTCCATTGCAGTCTCTTGCCCAACAAGTACATATGAAGATGTTGCCATAGTTCCAGGAATTAGGACTGTCTGACCAGGGAAAGAACGAGTTGCGCCCTTTCTGTGAACAATAAGTTTTTTCTTTTTGCCATCAACTTCATACTCCTCTATCTTCGCAATGTTGTGAGCAATATCATAAACAAGATTTAATCGGTCACTCCCTCCTCCAAATACCTGGTCCCATGCCTGACGTAACTCCCACATTATAAACTGTCTATTACACCAAGCAAAATTAGCACCGGCACACATAGCTCTCCAGTATTGCTGTCCCTCCTCTGAACTCAGCGGCACACAGGCTAACTCCCGATCCGGCAATTCTATTCCATATTTAGACATCGCTTTCATGTGCAGCCTGACATAGTCAGTCGCTATCTGGTGCCCCAAACCCCTCGACCCTGTATGAATCAAGGAAACCACCTGATTCTCATAAAGGCCCATTTTCTCAGCGTTCTTATCGTCAAACACCTTATCGACATAGCAAACATCCAGAAAGTGATTACCTGCACCTAAAGTTCCGAGCTGATCTTTACCCCTTTTTTTGGCATTTAGCGAGACATCTCTAGGATCCGCATCGCTCAGAACCCCGCCGGACTCGGTATGATCAAGATCATCCTCAGTAGCATAGCCTTTCTTTACAATCTCCGGAACCCCATTTTTTAATACGTCATCCATATCACTACCCTTAAACGTAATCCTTCCGCCCTTGCCCACTCCCGAAGGGACCCATTCAGATATAGCCTGAGCAAGATCCTCAAGTTTATCTTTTACATCATTAAAACTCTTATCTGTCCCAACCAGCCGCACTCCACAATTAATATCATAACCTATACCACCCGGTGAAATAACACCATCCTTAATGTCAAAAGCCGCAACACCTCCAACCGGAAATCCATAGCCTTGATGGACATCAGGCATGGCAAGAGCATATTTTTGTATACCGGGAAGTGTTGTCATATTAACGAGCTGCCACATGGATTTATCACCAAGAACGGAATCTATCATTTCCTCAGAGGTATACACCTGAGCAGGAACCCTCATGTCCTTCCTAAAGGATTTTGGAATTTCCCACAGCCAATCTTCCATTTTTCTTAAATCTGATCTTTGTGGCACTACTTGATCCATGGAATTCGAAATCTGAAATTATTTACGGTGCCCGGAACACGCTTATATATCGAAGATTATTTTTGTACTCCATTTACCATCCTTATCCTGAACGACATCGGCTTCATGATATGTAACTGCTTTTATGTCCTCTGAAAAGGTCTCAATTGGACGACCTGCAAGTACCACCTCTACACGGTTTTCATTCATAAATTGGATCTTCTCGACTTCATAGTACTCATTATTAATCTCAGACAACGCCAGTACTTCACTCAAAAAATCTATAAGCAAAGCTGTTAGATCTATTGAGCCTATGGAAACCGTACGGTTTGTGGACTTATCGCCTTTCTTTTCCGGACCCATAATTTCAACCATTGCATCAAGAGAATCACAAAACAAAGACTCAAGAGAATCTGCCTCAACAAGGACTTCAACATCAGCGGTGTGTTCAAGGCGTTTGTACGACATACTAATACCATGGTAACAGAACGCTGAGCACAATTCTATAATGACAGAATAGAATTGACACAGTTACCATCAACGCCTAAACTTTAAATATGGAAAAACAGGAATCAATCCCAGACCAACCGCAAAAGGAGAAACGGAAAATCGACTGGAAAAAGCTTATCAACTACTTTGTCCTCGTTATAATTACCGGTACAACAGTCTATCTTGTTCTTTTCACTAAAATGCAGCTGGACAAAACTGTCGAGGTTGTAACAGATCCAGAAAAAGCAAGTGAAGTCTGTGCGGACGATGAATGCATAGTGTTTGACGCAAAGTATTCTGAGGGGTGGGTGAACTGGGAGATCAGTAAGATCGTTCCTCTACTCCGTTTATCAATATCAACGGAAACTGACTACGAAGAAGATGAAAATGTCCAAATAGTTTGCCCGATAGAAACGGAGAGACCTTCGATGGACTATCTGTTTGATAAATTTCTTTTTGTGTTCGACAAAAAGAATACGAAGAATTGTAGTATAGAAAAATAACCCTCTTCCGGGGATAAAGAGGGTCACTTTGACACCGTTTTACTGCTCCATAAGCTTGCGCAATATTTCTTCTTTATCGACAGTGTCAGGACATAAGACCTCTAGCGCGGCCCTCAGAGTTTCCTCAACCAGTTTTGCGCCATAGGTCAAAGTAACAGCCCGCTGACCAAGAATTAACATCTTTGGCATCGCCTTGGTGTGATAGTCAACTCTCAGTTCCCACACCTTCCCCGCCGGGCCGTACATCACGGTAACTTGAGTGCCTGTGACAATTTTCATGTTTCTCACCTCCTCAAGCACAATAGAATTGAGTTACCTGGGCACATTATACCATTATAGAATATACTATACACCCACTGGTTCATACTCGAACCCACTTCTACTCCAAAACCAAAGCGGGGAATGGACATCAATCGGATCAATCTCGGTCCCTTTAAGAACATCTCTCCAGACAGCCGAAATCTCTTCTCTGCTCAAGTTCTGAGCCTCCTTACTAGAAATAACACCAAGCCTCACAGACGACTGAATCACATGAGTATCAGGCGCTATTTCAATGCAACTCCTATTCTTCAGATCCACCTCCCCGTACTCACTCATAATAAATATCCAGTAATTAAAAATTTTTGGACCTGAGAGATATGGGAGCCCCTTCTTTTGTTTCCCTTGTATCATTTCTTTGAGATTAAGATAATCAGAATCATTCTGGTCTATCATCTCCGTCAGACTTCCCCATTTTTCGAAAATTGTCCTTGAAACTCTTGACCATGTATCAATATGTTTATTTGGCTGAAGCGCAAGCTTATATTTAGTTAATTTTTCCCTTAGCGAATCAAGATTCAGATTATTCACAGCAGACAAACTAAATACTTCCCGAGTTTCTTCATCTTCATATGTGGCCTTCGCCGACTCCCACAGCTTATAGCTGTTTCTCTGATAGTTTAGAGCCATCGGAAGCGTATAGTAGATCCTCTTAGCTTCTAGACTAGTAAACCCCGGGTGTGTATCTTCGGGCATAGTTGTATCACCAAGTTTTCCTGATTGGTACGCCGTCAACAGATGTCTTACAGAGCACACAATTTTTTCTTCCATAAGCAGATTATAGATAATCAACGGCAACTGTTCGAGTCTAGGAATCGAAGGCACAAATAATTTATTCTTCCCAGAACAAAAACCGCACATACCCAACATACCTCAACCTGAAATACCATCGTTAGGAGAGATCAGATAGCCTCTAGGTCAAAGCAGAGGCTACCTGTCGCCCACGGTATCATAAAACTAACGTTCCTTCCTGGTAATCAGCACATGGGAGGTAATAAACCATGTTATCATGGAGACAAAAGCCTAACAGCAAAAAAGTTTGTCATGACACCGTAAGACCTTCTGACATGATATTCTCTTTTGCAAACAGTCAATCATGGCTCCGCTAATGCAACAATTTTAGAACTTTTTTTCTACCTAACTCACCAAAAGTACACCGATAATTGCCAAAATCATACCAATAATTTTCCTGCGCAAAAAGTCCTTCTCTTTCAAAAAAACTATTCCCATCAACACTACCCAGAGAGACTTCGTTTCATAGATAGGATTAACCAAGCTTATTTCTCCGCTTAGCTGATAAGCTTTAAATAGAGTGTAATATCCGCCACCAACAAATGCCGAAGACAAAACTATATTCCTTGCCCTTTTATCTACAAAAAAATATTTAAGTTCTTTTGCCCTCTTATAGAAGTACCCCAATATCAGTATGGAGGGTAGTCCAAAAGATAAAACTTGATAACTTAATGTTGGCAGATAATCAAGCAAATACTTGTCCGTCATGTATGCACCAGCATATAAAGCGCCGGATACTAAACCCAAAGTATGATAACCACTCCATCTTTTTACCCCCTTGTAACGAAACGTAACAAATAGCCCTGCAATCAAAAATAAAACACCAATAAACTTATTCCAAGTTAATGATTCTCCCAAGAATAGTACTGATCCAAACAACACCCATAACGGAGTAGTACTTTCGAGTAGTGTTATTTCACTTATAGGTACATGCTTCATTGCTGTAAAAAATCCCCACATAGCAAAAGCATACAAAACAGACATTAATAACAACACCAAAATCACACTAGGGCTAAACATTTGCACCATAAGTTTGTCTGATATTAAAGCAAATGGTAAAGTTAAAAGGGCAACCAGTATTCCATAAGCTCCTGCAAAAACTCCTCCGTGGACTTTATCATCGCTCACCACAACCTTCTGGGTGATGTTACCCAAAGCCATTAAAACTGGAGAGGCTAAAGCAAAAAAAAGATAACTCATAAGAATATTATACCAAGAGGGAAGGATACTTATCTATCGGGGTTGCTACTATCTCTTCTAGCCTAGGCTAGAAATTTCTTCTACCTTAACTACAATTGCTCCTTTTGCAGCAAAGCCTTTATTTTCTTTCATCCCTTTAACATATTCCGCCCATTTCCCACTTGTTTTATATTCTGCTTTGCCAGCAAATTTATATCCTTCTTTCCAGTCTTTATCCCAAACGCATAAACAAATCCTCGGATCTCGCTGAACGTTCCTATTTGTGACTTTCATAAAGTTATCTGTTATCACAACTTTATCTACACTAACCACCCTGGCGTAAGCAATAGCAATTACATTGGGACTACCGTCTTTGTTAACGGTCCCTACTGCAACTGCCTCCTTTTCTAGAAGTTTTTTTTGTCTCTTGTTAATTTCCACTTCCCTGTTTTACCCAAAAAAGAAATTTATTTTATTCATAGAGGGGCGATCCTCGATCTTTTAGTGAAACTCCGCGGGCAGGACTCGAACCTGCAACCAATCGGTTAACAGCCGATCGCTCTACCATTGAGCTACCGCGGATCTCTACAGCGGCCCTTGCCGCCTTTTCGGCACGACAATATTACTATATATCAAGCCCTGTGTTAATCCTAACACAAGAGCACTATTCAAATAATCCCGGGAAATAGAAGCCCGATTTAACCCGTAATCTACCTCTTCAGAAATTTCCGGCGCTCCTCCAAAATCTCACGTCCCCTCTCTGCCACAGCCTTACGGACAAGAGCATTCTTCAGCTCTGAGGCCTTGGTAAATAAGTCATAGGCGTGAGCCCAACGAACTGCTTTTTCACTAAGACCATACCTTTCGGAGATATCCTCGGGGCTCATATTGTTATAAGCATTTCGCAGGAATTTAATAAGACAAATATCTGCAAATTCTCTCCCATGCCACTTCGTAATATCATTGTGGACAACAATATATTCCTCCCAAACACTACGAATACTGAGCGGCCCGCTGTCATCGGTCGAAATAACTATCCTGGGAAACGTATTGTCATACAGGATACCATCGATCAATGCAGGATTTTTGAGAAGAAACGGGCTTACCGGTTTATGCATAGATCCAAGAACCCGCGTACTTGTCTGACACAGCGCCATCTCATGACCGGCAGACTCGATCTCCGCTAACATAGGTAAATCCTTCGGCCAATAGGCCATATGTATAAAACGAGCATTTTTTATCCTCAATTCATCCAACATTTCCACTACGTAATCAAGTTCCCGATAGCGATTCTGTCCTTTGCATATAAATCGCTTATCTACCATTTCTTCCAAAAGATGTACGTGAGCAGACGCTCCAAGATTCTTTGCCTCTCTATAGAAGGTCTTTGTGTGATTACCCCTTTTCCGGTCATGCTTCGATCCAAAGAGCGGATTCTCACTGGCAATATCTACTACATCAACATAGACTCCTATCTTGTTTGAAACCTTACTTTGCTTAAGAGCGGTAACAAGCTCAAGGCTCTTCAAATATGGATAATCCACATCACTCAGCCACGGATTGTTCTTCTCTGATACATTTTTGGTCAAGAGAAATCTCTTCACAGAAACCCCGATTTCTGTTGGTCCAAGAATTTGCTCCTTACTAAGAGAATCCTCAACTGCCTGGACAAAGGCGCCAATATTCTTGCTATAAGAAAGGCCCATTTCCTTCCAAACCAAAGGTACAATCTCTCTTGAAAATCCAGCATGAATTTTAAGTTCATGTTCTATCTGCGCCCTGGTAAGATCATAAAGAATTTGAGGAGAACTTGCCTCTGCCATTTTCATAATATAAAGCCAAGGCAGGAAATGCTTCTTGAAATCGAGTTTCTCTCTTGAATCTCCCCAGGATTCAAGTCTATCCAAAAACTTCAGAATCTCCTCAGGAGTAACTCCGGTAACATCGTAGAATCTCTTACTCAACTTTGGGTCTTGGTTATAAAGATCACCCGCTCGACGAATAATCCTTGCGAGTTTGGATGTTATAGAGGTACCTTCAAAATGACCATGCCCGCAAACCCCCTTGGTTAGCAGAACATTGACAGACGAATCATACGGCAAAGGCTCCTTCTTTTTACCTTTCTTCACGACTACGCTTCTGGACTCCAGTGGATAGAGCTTCCAAATCTTCCTTAATTCCCCACGCACTATATCCTCTTTCTTCACGAATCTATATCCTAGCGATTTTACAGCATCTACAAGCTCTCTGCTTGGCCTTTGCAACGTACTAATCCCAAGTCTACTCTCCTGTGCCCAGTGTGCCTTCTCTATTATCCTAGACCTTCTGGTCTGATTAAGCTGAATTGTATCTTCACTCACAGTTAGCCTTCCACTTGCTATACCAACCCTCATCACAACACCCATTTTTCTCTTAACCTCTCTGCACATTTCGATTGCCGAGCCATACGCAGAGAGTTCAGACCCATCCTTGGTCGGAAGAAAGTAATCAGAAAAACAACAATGAATCATATCTCCCCACGAATTTCCCCAAACGGCACCATTTTTAACAACAATTCCCTTGAGCAGACGCTGAAATCTTTTCTGATCAATATTATGACCGCGAGAATCAACTGCGTCAGCGATCAGGTACGTACCCTTAAAAGACTTACCGTCAAGATTACCTACACACTCGTTGAAATATTCCGAGTCAATAAATACCAATCTATCAACCATTTCCCGAAGGGCAGAGCTTTTTTCCTCAAGTTCAATGTGGCTAAGCGCAAAAGACAAGTCCTCGGATACCTCTCTAAGCATCTCGCGAATAGTTGAATCCGACGCCATTTCTGAATCCATTGTAAGATTGAGAAAACCATACAACTTTCCATTTACCATGAGACGAATACATGCGGTTTCCCTCATCAGACACTCACTCTGTAAAGGACATTTCTCGCAGGTATCATGAGGCCTGCTCATGAAAACAGCCTCCGATTTCCTAGAAGCCATTCTCACACAACTTGGTTTCCCTCCACTCTTCAAAAACTCAGAAAAAGGCAATATTACGTCTCCAACATTGGACGAAACTACATCTTCAACTAGGTTTACCCCATCAACAAGAGCTATCCAAACCGAATGAATTCCTCTTATTTTGCTTAGAATATCACAGGTTCCCTGTATTAGTTCCCTTCTGTGACGTACCTGGACAATAAGCTTGTTCACACTTCGTATACCTTGGATAACATCGTTCAAAAGATTGACTCGTTCCTCAGTCTTCTTGATATCCGTAACGTCCTCACAGATACCAATTGTTCCCAGAGATTCGCCTTCAGAATTCTTCAGGGGAACCTTCACAGTGTGGAGATACTTTACGCCTCCGGAATATCCCTTTGGCTTAACCTCGAAGATATTCTTCTTCATTCCCGAGTCCATTACCTCAAAATCCTTATTTCTGAACTTGTAGGCGTCTCCCTCAGAATAAAAATCGAAGTCCGTTTTTCCTATAATCTCCTCCTCTTTTCTTCCTATTGCCTCTTCATACTTGTTATTTACCCTGGTAAAGCGAGACTCTTTGTCCTTTATCCAAATCATCGCGGGAAGGTTATCGATTACTAACTGAATCTCATCGTCCCTTCCCATTTTGTCACACGGCTCGACTATATCAAACTTCCGAAAAATAAAAGCCAAGTACTTCTGTTTTTCATCACCCGTTTCAATCCTGGAACCTCTTACAATAATCTCTCGCGATGATCCTTTCGCACAAATAACATAAACCTCTCCTTCAGATATTTTGTCCACATCCCAAAACCTCCTCAAGGAAATATCTATCGATTTTCCCTTAACGCTTTTACTTAAATCAAAAAACTTGAAAAACTGCTGACCCAAAACCTCTTTACGCTCAATATCCAGAATATTCTTGGCACAACGATTGATATATACTACTTCTCCAGATTTGTTTATTATCACAATCGAACACTGGACAAAGTCCAGAATTCTAGGTTCAATACTGTTCATTCCTATTAACTCTTAGGCAATTAAAATAGTGCCTCTTTAAAAGGACCTCCTTAAGCAACGACCACAAACTCAAGACAATCTCAAAACCCCAACCATTTTTAATAATGTCACAAAAAAGTCAGCTTCGCAAGTTTTCTAGTAGCTAAAAGAAAATTCTGATCTAGCCTATCCATCTATTTCTTAGAAATCTTGACACTACCAGAGACCGTCAGGTTGTCTTTATCTTTTTCCTTCCAGCTAAATTCCGCTTTTGAGCAAAGGTTCTCGATATCTACAACAATATTCTTCTGCATTTCTTCCATAGAAGGAATTGAGACATAAACGTCCGAATGTTCCGGATATGACAAAACACTTTCAAAGTTAATCAAAACCTTACCGTCCTTAATCGTCGCAAGCAGTGTACCTTCCTTATTTAATCCTGTCTCAACTTTCCCTTCATCATTGTACAACTCAAGACTCCTTATCTTTACATCCTTTACCACACCCACCGCCCTGGGTTGTCCCAACTGTTCTAATACGGCATCCTTGTCATCACCTAAATCCACATCAAGGCCTTCCAGAGCCGCAGCCAAATCCCCTCCCTCAGAACTGGCAGCTCGAAGCACGGGTTCTAGTTCAATATCAAAAGTAATTGTCGCGTCGACCTTGTAATCATGACCTTCAATCTTCGCAGAAAGAACCACCTCCACCTCAATTTGATGATCCGGATTCATATCTTTAGCAACCTCCTTACCTGCTTTATTCATAGCATCCGTTCCACCTGAATAGGCATCCTGCATTTTTTTAGCAAGATCCCCAAGCTGGCCCAAATTTGATATATCCATAAAAATACTCACACTTCAATTTAGAATTTCCAAAGCCAGATAATTCTAACGTAAAAGATACCCCGAACACCAGTCCGACTATTGAGCAGTCTTAATTAATCGGCTCGTGACTGATGATCCGAGATGCGTGAAACAGATACAGATTTACCTCTAGGTATGCCCCTGTTTTCACAACTCACATACCTACTTCGTTGACAATACAGCCCAGTTCAATTTATCATGATATATGATAAGTTGTTTAAATCACCTTATGTTTAAATCCAAACTGTTCTCAATTTTTGTTTCCCATTTGTTTATTCTCACTCTATTACTATCTATATTCGCTCCGCAGGCGTTTGCTGCTAAGCGACAACTGTCTGAGGGATACACAATTGATGAGTACAACGTAACCAGCGGAGGAGCCATTTACATTAATCCATCAGATATCAATACTCTTCAATTTCCAATGACAGATGGCGACTATGTTGTTTGGACCGACAGTATGGCAGGAGCTGGTGCAGACGATGATATCTACTACCTTGATATAAGTACCTGGACTATCCACAATATATCCAACGAGTACGGTCTTGATACTGCCTTCGTAGGAGATCAACGATGGCCGTCAATATATAATGGCGTAATCGTATGGATGGATGATGCCAATGCAAGTTCAAACTTTGAAATATGGACCTTGGATCTCAATGATGTTACTCCCACTCCCGCAATGATTAGTGATGGCAATCCAGTAAGTCAAAAAATGTTTCCTCATGTTAGCGCCAATCATGTAGTGTGGATGCAATCTTTTACATCATTCGACATTATGCTTTATGACCTTACAACTACAGTTTCCACAAATATTACCAGCGACACAACTCAACAACTTTATCCCAAAGTTGATGGGAATTACGTCGTATGGCAGGAAAATCTTGTGAGCTCCGATATTATTCTCTACAATATTACAACATCCACAGAAACCCCGATCGTAGCTACTCCAAATAATGAATCATGGCCCTACATTAATGGAAATTCTCTCGCATGGACCGAAAACGATGGTACAAGCGACAATATTTATTACATCGATGATGTAACGGTACCGTCACCAACCCCTGTTGCAATAGCAACAAGCTCGGAAACTGAAGCTGTGCCTTCAATTTCAGGAGATATTATAGCCTGGACTCAATGGAACTCGACAGATTCCGAATGGGACTTCTACTTCTATGATATTGCAGAAGATACTACCGAAACGATTGATCGTTCTGCTGATAGAGGTGCAGTAACAGTTTATGGAAATATTATAGTCTGGCTTGATAGACAAGATACACCCTCAACAAACTACGCTGATGTTCATCTGGGATTCCTTGATTGGGACGACAGCCCTCCAGTTTTCCTCAATTTACCAGGAAGTACACGACCAATAAACCTTGAAGATGATCAAGTTGTTGACCCTGGTTCGTCCTACAACATACGGGTTCGACCAGTTGATGACTTCGGAATAAGCTCCGTACGCTTTTATTTCAATGGTCAATTGATAGGTACTGATACTTCTCCTGACGGCGAAGGCGTCTACAATGTTTCATGGGAAATTCCTAACACCTGCTCAGACATACGTGTCGAAGCTGAGGACACCGCTAATAATGTTACTACTCTATCCAGAGGAAATATCTGTTCACTCCTTGCATCAACAGGATCACCAATAATAGTACCAGTTGCCGCAGGTGCGACTCTAGCTTTAGGAGGCGGGCTTGCTCTGTGGCTTCCTTCGGTAATATCAAGAAGACCGAAACTCGTATCAAAGATAGACAAGGAGGACTAGATATTCTGTAGAAAAGGGCTAAACCCTTTCATCGCTACCAACCACATTCGGTGACCTACGATCCGGAGAGGGCGGGATTCGAACCCACGGTACCGAGACTCGGTACACCGCTTTTCGAGAGCGGCCCTTTCAACCACTCAGGCACCTCTCCTAGATATACTTTTAACAGGATCCCTACTAGAGATATCCTTCCGGTCTATCACAGGTATCACTATTTGAAGAAAATCTAGCAAATTTATTTCTTAACCCCAATCAAATCAACCCACGCACCATCAACTATTCTACTTAGCGTGCCCTGTTTCCTAAGATCCTTGTACATAATCCTCTCCTTCAATATTCCGTGTACCTTCTTCATATTTTCTTCGCTAACCAACATCACCAACCGTGCAGGAAATCTCAATTTTGTCTCCACATTAAGAATAAGCTGGTTATCCTTTTTGGAGAACCAATACGACTCAACATCCGTCCAGTCCACCTTTTCATCGACCGTTTCTATGCCATGGGTTGTAATAACATGTTCAATTCTAGCAGGAGGCACCGTTCCAACAACATAAATCAAAAACATGACAGCAGCCAAAGCGGCCATCAACCAATACTGCCCAAGAATGACCAGGATAACAAAGAATCCCAAAATTCCCGCCAGAATTATGAAAAATCTTTTCTTCTCAAGTTTCTTAAAATGCCTCATCGGAGCCATCCATTTATATATAATCTCTCTCTGTACCACTTTCGTCTCTTGCTGACCAGTATTCGTACTAGAATTCTCGCCTACACTAGAATTTTCTTGACCCTTCTGCTCCGCCATAGAAATCAAAATTGAATTTATCTAATAAGCATTATACCAATAATGACCACGACTAATAAAAGAAGCACCACAAAAACATTAAGAAAGTGAAATATATGAAGAACAAGAATAATAAGCAGTAAAATTCCAAACGCAACGCCTATCTTTATTGCACGGGCAGAACTGGGAAATTCTTTCTTACCACAATACAAAAGCTTCTCAGCGACAAAAACTACCAGAGACACAAGAAGTCCAAAATTTGAAGCAAGCATAAAAAGAAACAGAAAAATGTTCCAAAGCTCGAGATCACCATCCAGGTTGATAGGTTTAAAAAATTTCGAACCTACAAGATATCCCAGTAATGACAACCCGCAGATGAGAAGAACTATGATTGTAACAAGAAACCTCATTTCAAGTATTAACAATTTACCAACTAGAAGATATTCACATCTATCATACTACATCATATAATCTATTCATATTCCCCTCGTTTCCCCTCGATTAAAATGATCAACGGCCAAGAGCCGGTTCCTCAATGAACGTACTTATTCTTGCGGACTCATCTACAATATCCACAGTTGTAACCCAGACTTTAACATCCTATGGGTACAACACGAACAATGTAAATAGCAAAGATTTCTCAGTGGCTTTATTAGAGAATATGCCAACCGATCTTGTGATTATTGATACCCGACTAGACTCCAAAGACAGCATCAGCCTATGCAAAAGCCTTCGCGAAAAGAAACCCAAAATTTACATAATGGGAATAAACAGCAAAGGTTCATGGGAGGATAAAATTGAAATATTAAACAACGGAGCCGACGACTGCCTCACCTACCCTTTCCCCACTAAAGAAATTCTTGCCCGAATTCAGGCCTTGCTAAGAAGACCGAGAGTCGAAACCTCCACTTCCTTAAAATACGGAAACATTAGATTAAATCCGGCAAAAAGAAGAGCTAAATATAAAGATTCACGACTTAAGTTAACCAAGAAGGAGTTCTGCCTCTTAGAGTACCTACTGCGAAATAAAGAGAGAACGGTGACCAGGTCTGAGCTTATGGATCACGTTTGGGATTACAGAAGAATAACCGGATCAAATACCGTTGATGTTCATGTGCAGAAACTTCGTAAAAAGATGAGATCGTGCGTGGAGAATTCTGATGAAACGTCTGATAATGGCGCCGACAGATACCTAAAGAGAGGGAATTTCAATTTTCCAACAGAGATTAAGACGGTTCATGGTGTTGGGTATAAGTTGGATAAAATTGGGATGGTGAAAGATAAGAGGGTTATTCCGGAGTTAAAATAGGCTTATGTCAAAGCTAAGCACTATGTTAGGTAGCTCAGAACAATCCTTAACTCAACCGCATAGGCATTATTATGTGAAGATAGCCATCATCCCCCTTAGTCTTGAACACCCCAGGGGCTGTAGCGGTACTACCCTCAAAGACCATTGTTTCGCCATCAATACTATTAAGCATATCCGTTAGAAACTTGGCACTAAACCCTATACTAAGTGGATCACCCTCTACCTTGGCCTCAAAACTGCTTTCATTCTCACCTATTTCGACAAGCGCCGCAGATACCTTAACCTCATTCTTCTTTGGGTCAAACTCCATCACAGCTTTATTTCCAATAACTCCTCTTGCGAAAATGTTAACAATCCTCACCGCATTCTGTACTAAGGCTGTATCCATCTCTGCCTTGACCTGATAGCCAGTAGGAATAATCTGTTTATACTCCGGGAATTTACCATCTATCAACCTTGAGACAAGATCAACCTCTTTATACCTGAAGATGACCTGATTTTTTTCCTTCAGGGTGTATACCTCTACCTGGTCCTTCTTTTTCTTCTCGCTCTCATCGGCTAAGTCAGCTATTATTCTGGACAGCTCCTGCATAGCTTTTGCGGGGACAAGAAGATCTGTCTTTTCCTTAACAGCTTTCTCAAGTTCAACAAACTGCCTTGAGAGTCTAAACCCATCTACGGCAATAAATGTAAGACCAGTCGCCTCAGCCTCTATTTTAATTCCAGTAAGTACGGGCCGAGAATCATCTACGGCAGCAGCAAATGCAACTCTGTTTATGGCTCTCTCCATTTCATCAGGATCCACACTCATAAGAAGCTCACCATCCTCTACTGTAGGAACTGCCGGGAAATCGTCTGGCGGAAGGGTATTAAATTGGGCAGAGTTATTTACGGTAGTAACCTTGATCAGCTGTTTATCCAGGTTAAGATCTACCTGCTCTGAAGGTAAAGAGTTAACGAATTCTGAAAAAGTCCTTGCAGGTATGGTTATTTTTCCTTCAGCTTTAACCTCGGTCCCGATCCATGTATGAACTCCTATCTCAAGATCAGTTGCCGTCATTTTTAGCTTACTGTCCTCTGTCTCAAGCAATACATTGGCTAAAATTGGTAGACCAGGCTTGCTGCTTACAAGTCTTCCAACTATAGCAAGCTGTTTCGCAAGACTAGATTGATTGCAGGATACTTGCATGGTTACTTGTTCACAATTTAGTATGGGCGGAAGTTTCTATCCGTTAGTTTTTTTATATAGTGGTAGTATATAGTAGGAGCTGTGGATATGTCCAGAATTGTATAAAAGGTACTTTGATAGAAGGTATTTTGTATAGTTTTCTGTTGTAGATATATTGTATTGTTCGGGTATAGTTTGGTAGGTAGAGTTTTGGGTCTTTTTTAGCAGGTTTATACATATTTTCCGTCAGTAAATTTCCTGAGGTGGTGTATGATATCTCCTTTGTTGTGATCCAAGTTATCTATTGTGGATTTTTTTGCGGGTACTTCTACGAAAGAAAACGAAATATTTTCTGACTATTATTTTCGGTCTTCTATTAAAGAATATTCATATGAGGAGGTTATTGTCCGATTGGATTCTACTGAAAGAACTATTCTTGTCACAAAATCATTCCTGGAGTATCCACAAGTTCTCAAAGTTATCCACCAAGAATCTCAGTATTATTTCCAGTAAGATTTTCTTTTCTGTATCTTGATATGCCAGTATTTTTTTGTTTCTTTGGGATTTCGAAGAAGAAAGTAGAACCTTTCCCCTCCCCTTCGCTTTCAACCCAGATTTTTCCTTTGTGTGAATCGATAACGTTCTTGGATACATAAAGGCCCAGACCGGTTCCACCCGGACGAACAAGGCTGTCGTTTCTGTCGCCAATATGGGATTTGACTCTGGAAAACTTTTTGAATAGCACGGCCTGATCTTCTTTTCTAATCCCTACTCCAGAATCTTTAATACTGCAGCCCACCGTTTCTTTATCCTCGTTTATTTTTACCTCTATGTATCCCTCTGTTGTATATTTAACAGCATTGCTAAGTAGGTTGTCTATGACCTCACGCATTCTTGTAGTATCCATATCTACAAGTATCCGTTTATTTGGCGGGGTGTAGATTAATTTAAGACCTTTTTCTTCTGATGTGTGGGAAATATCTTCAACAGCCTTTGAAATAAGCTCAACAAAGTCTCCAGTTTCCATATTGAGCTCAAATTTCTTATTTTCTATACGAGCAGATTCAAGAAATGTATTGACTAGTCTTATCTGGCGTTCTGTGCTTTCTACGAGTCTCTCGAAGTATTTGTTAACTTTTTCATCTTTAACATTTTCGGGGTGGAGTTTTTCAAGACGGTTTTTGAGTAGATACAAGTTCGTTTTTAGTATTGATGCCGGCGTTCGGAGTTCGTGACCAGCAATGTCCATCAGGTCTTTCTCTTTTTTAAATAGTTCCTCGAGGTTGTCATATAGGTCCTGAAGTTCTTCATTTCGGCGTTGTAGCTCCTCTGTGGCATGGTCTACTTTTTGTTGAAGGTTTCTGTTTAAGTCTTGGAACTTTGAAAAGAAGATACAGCGACTAGCGGATATTGAGGTTTGGTTTTCGAAGTTCGATAGGAATTCAATATCCTCTCTTGCATAGACTTCTGTTTGAGATCTGTCTTTGAGCAGTATTACACCGAGAATAGTCTCTTTGTTTGTTGTTTCCTCTCTACCACGTACTGGTATGGCTATAATGATGCCATTCTTGTTCATAAATTTCAGTAGTTCTTCAGTTATTCTGGAAGAGTTTTCTCGAACTTTTTTCTCAAGTGATTCTGCTTCGATAATTTCCTGCTTATCCGCAAATCCCTTTTTTATAAGGGACGTCTCGTGTGTGGATAGAGTAAATCCACTAAGTTCTCCGGAGCCATACTGCAGTATAGGACTGTTTTCATCTTCAGAATCAAAGAAAATAAAGAAAGACCCCTTGGTTCTAAGAGTTCTCTGTATTATATCCGACATCAAATCTGCAAGGCCTCTCAAATGAAGAATTTTTCCGGAAAGAGCAGTGTATTCTCTCAGTATTGCCTCAGAGTCGTACTCAGACGATATTATTTTTCGTCTTATAAAGCCTTGAATGACCTTAGAAGCACTTTCATCGATCCATTTATATATGAAGGCAACTCCGAAGTTTAGTAATAAAATTTCAGGACGAATTATAGGATCAATATTTAGCTCGAAGATGGCGACGAGATAGAATCCTACAAATGGCAAAATTGCGGTTAGGACTATGCTCAGGATGTTACCTATTAGTACATTAATACCAAATAGTTGATGTCGAATAACTGAAATCGTCGAAAAGAGAATTAAGAACAGGATAAACGCTGGACCCAAGAATACAAAAAGACTCTGCTTAAGAAAAACCACAAAGATAAGATTAGTCACCAGAGTTGGTACAATTGTTAGCACGATACCTGTTACGAGGTATCTCATTCTTGTTTTGGAGAGACCGGTAGCCGTTCTCCATTTTTTTATTAATATGACAGAAGATACTATAAGAAGGATAAGGAGGTTGATGACATACATTATCATTCCTGGACCGAATGAAGGTATGATGTTACCATTCTCCATTGCAACGGATTTGACAACAAATCCTGTGAAATAAAGAGGGAATGTCAAAGATTGAATAGCTGCGAGGACATGTATTATTTTAGTGTCAATCTGGTCGTCGTTTTCTGGGTAATAATTACTGAAGTACAGCAGGAAGGTAAGAAGCGGCACAGTAATGACAAGGACTGCTCTTATCCAGAAAAGAGTTTGAACTGTATTTGCGGAGGTGAGTGAAAACTGGTTAGCAATCGACCACAAAAGTATAAAAAAAATGAAAAAAGAAAGACTTCGTTGTGTCTTTGAAAGGCGTTTATTTTCTCGCCTGGTCAGAATTAGTAATATGAAGAATATGCAGGAAACAGATGTTATGATTGTGACAATATATACAATCATGGGCTTTTTCTTATGTCATTGAAATAGAAACTAATTATATCACGATAGTATACCCTATGTAGCAAAAACAGTCTGGATTTAGGTGAGAAATCCTTCTTTGAGATTATTTCTTCATCTCTCTCAGTATTTCGATAATTATACCAATTCTCATGGGAACTCTTTTTATTGACTGTATCCAGGTATCTAGTGCTCTTCTTGAACTTACTGAAGAGGATTTCCTCATCTTTTCTCCGGTTGAAATTCTGGTGAGAGCATCGATTGCGAAGGTGCTAGTAAGCAATGCCGACGGAGCCTCCTGAGCGAGATAATCAACATTCCCTGAAACTTTAAGGAGAAAAAAACGGAGCATATCTCTTGGTATCCTTAGTAGGATATGATGCCTCATTACGTCAAAAACTATTTTGTCAAAGTGCCCCTCACGGATATCTTCCTCAGATACTCTCCCATTGAAGATTTTGGTTTCGGGGTCTCTGTAGTCGTAGAGATCGAAGGTGCTTCCCGATCCAGTGTCACTAATCAAGAGTACAGGCTTACCCTGCTCATGTGCATAGTAGTGGAGCCACCACATGGCCTCAGGGTTATCCAGTGAACTTATTACTACATCACATGAATCAACAAAAGCTAGAGCTGACTCTCTGTCAATACCACCAAAATAGTTAAACTCAGCATACGGATTGATTAATGCAACTTCCCTTCTAGTAACATCAATTTTTCTTTTTCCTAAGTCAGCCTGGGTTGCCGGCAAGAGTCTATTTAGATTATGATTCTCAACCCGTTCATCTGGTAGTTCTGCCACAGAAAATTTTTTGAATCCGACCCTGACTGCTGTTGCTGTGATATTCATGCCTACAGTTCCTAAACCCGCGATACCAACTCTAAGGTTTTCAATTTTATTAATCTTTTCATCTTCAGATCTTACTTGTTCGGGGTCATCACCATCTTTTACTCTTCTTATTGATTCATCTGTAGCAAAAAGAATCCAGTGCCTACCTGTTAGTATTCTTTGATATTCATCTTCAGGAGGACATATTATTACTACTCCTGGGTCACTGACATAAAATGGATGCACGGAGTCGACAGGTTCTTCCCCTTTTAAAACATCATAGACTTTTCCGTCTGTGTTATCTCTCCATGGAAATTGACGTAGTCCGGGGAGAGTTCTAACGTCAACGGGAAAAATCTTGAGGTCCTCGATGGGCGGTTCTGTCATAGACATTCGCTCAGCCGTTAAAGGGGCATTTATAAAGTCTCCTTCATCTGTAGAAGCCATTTGGATATCGGGATAAATTAATTCTAATTAGAAGAACTTTGCCATTGTCGAAAAAGATGGTCGATATTTTCTCGTAGCTGCTCAAGCGGATGGTAATATAGCTTTGGACTATCTTGTACTTCGGTGCGGATTCTCTCCCAGTTAGCCTCGACGGTCTCTCTGAAGAGCAAGAGATTACTCTTACTTGCAGTCACAACTCTCTCAAGACTACCGGGTTCCCCGGATACTTTGATAGAATCAAGTCCGTTTTCCCTGAGCCACCTTACAAGATCTGCTTTATCCATAAAATAAGGATAGAACTCTTTAAAATATTCGTCATTTGTGCCCAGAGGTCCTTCTGTCGGATTATTTCCCTCCCAATCTAGGCCTATACCATGAATTTCCTGAAACTCCAGACCCATCCTTTGTAGCGCTATAGCAAGTTTTGGTTTCATCATTGCTACACCAATAGTAGAACCCTTGTCTAGTCCCCAAGATATACACGCCCTCATTAGTTGCAAGAAAGTAGGGAGCATCTTTGGATTCCCAATTCCGGAAGCAGATACAAGTCCCTTGAATTCTATGTATTCTTCAGGAGATATACCAAGGATTTCTGCTAATCTACGTCCATCTTCCCCCACAGTAAGGTATGATGCCTCAGTATTGGCAGTGCTACCAGTAGTTTCCCCTCCCCAGGCTGCGGTCATTGTAGATTCAATATATCTTGATCCTTGATCGCCGAATATTGTTGATAGAAATACCTGAGACTTTCCGTGGTTTTCTAGAAGACTTTCTTTTCTGAAATCAGCTGCACCATGCTCTCGGTAACCCTCGGTTAAAAGGTATAGCACGGGTTCAAGTACTGCTGGATCGGAGGTTAGTGCCTGGGCATCAACACGAATATTACCGCCATTATTTGCGATTATGACAGGTGCTTGATAGTAGTTTAATTCTGCGTCTTTTTCTCCAGTCCCGCCTTGAGGTTCTACTACTAAATTTGAAATGCTTACAACGACAGGTGACATTAAATTTGTAATAAAATTACAAAACTACACAAATCCTCCAATGGTTGGAAGGTTTGATGACTACTAAATAATTTTATCAACGACGTGATAATAAGTCAATATATTATAGGGTTTTTGGTGTTTTATAACTCGCAAAGATATTGATCAACAGAGTTATGCAGTTTTTGAAAGTGAATCCATACGCACTTGGGTGGGACAGAGAGTGCGTATGGATTCTATTGTGGTTTGGGTCTTTGTGGCTAACTCTTGAACAGTAGCAGAATGAGCATACATAATATGACAAGAAGTGCCAAAGGCCCCAGGACAACGAAAGCTATGCCCCCAATCAAAAGGTACCTTGCAACTTTGTGGGCCTTCTTTGAACGGAATAGACATGATAAGACGATCGTAAATATGCCTATACCGACAAAGTACATCCACCCCACCGTAATTAAGACACAGATTGCTTGAAAGAACTCGGATGTTGATTCCATCTAAATCACCTCCTCGTGTGGGTTGTCATCCTATAGTAATTATATCTAAAACTGGATTGAATGTCGATTCGATAGGTTGAAAAATTGAAGATTAAGGACTCTTCTGCCATGAATTAAAAGTGATAGTGGTGTTTATATAACTGGATTATGTCTGATAAAAGATAACATTGAGTTGGCATCAAACTGTTATTTATTCCCTACCTTAACCCCTTAACCCTACCCTTGAATCCCTCATCCTCCTCCATCCTCTCCTCTACCCTCTCTATAGCATGTAAAACAGTAGTATGATCGCTCCGGTTTAGTTCTTTGGCGACCTGCTCTAATGGCAGTTCTAGTTCTGTCCGTAATAAATACATACATACCTGACGGGGAAGAACAATCTCGGCGGTCCTCCGTTTCCCGCGGACATCTCTCACAGAAGCATTGAACTCTTTACATACGGCGCGGATAATTTCTCTTGGGCTTACCCTTTTCCGTTTGCTTTCTGCATCTATCTCGAGTATCTTGGCTACCTCATCTTCTGTTGGAACAACACCACCGTATTTCACGTGTGTTGCTACTCTAATCAGAGATCCTTCCAACTCGCGGATATTCTCCTCGAAAGATTTTGCGATGAAGGTTAGTAAATTCTCTGGAAGGACTATGCCCTTTTCTTCTGCTTTCTGTTTAATAATTGCGATCCGTAGCTCATAGTCAGGTTCGTTTATGTCCGCTACCATTCCGCCTCTGAAGCGTGACTTCAATCTGTCTGTCAGCCCGTCTATTTGCTCAGGCGGTCTGTCTGATGCGAGTATTATCTGTTTGTTTGCCTGATATAAAGTATTGAATGTGTGGAAAAGCTCTTTCTGGGCAGCTTCCCAGCTTGAGATGAATTGGATGTCGTCGATGATAAGGGTGTCCAGCTGTCTATAGTTCTGTCTAAATTCAATAGTACGATCGTTCCTTATGGCCTCGACCATCTCGTTTAAAAATGTTTCACTAGGGCAGTATTGTACTTTTCGGTTGGGGTCTTTATTTAAGATTCGGTTTCCGATTGCTTGAATGAGGTGTGTCTTTCCGAGACCGACTCCTCCGTATACAAAGAATGGGTTGTATGCCCGACCTGGATTGTCTGCGACTGCTTCAGATGCCGCGTGGGCAAGTTTATTTGAGTCACCGACTACAAAATTTTCGAATAGATAGCTTGGATTTAGTGCTCCTTTTTGCTGTGCTTCTTCAACTAGGTTCTGGTGGGTGTAGCTTATATTGAAAATTGGTGCTTCCTCAGGTGAAATCGATAGTCCCTCGTATCTGTTTTCAGTAGATGCAGGTTCTTTATAGACTCCAGCATCCTCTTCGTTTTCAACTGTGAATATTACTTCGTTGTCGGTTTTAGTTATCGATTGCAGAATAATCTTGATTAGCTTGGTGTGATTGGTGTCGAGCCATTCTCGAGCGTAGTTAGAGGGGCATGCCACAGTAGCTATGCCGTTTTCGATTTTAGAAAGATAAGTATTCTTGAACCAAGCTGAAAAATTTTGAGGTGAGACCCTGAGTTGGATTTGCTCAAGTGCTATCTTCCAGATTTCTTCGGTATTGACGGTTGGGCTACTTGTTCCTTGTTGGGCGGGTTGAGGCTCCTGGCTCATTTCTTGGTACAAGGTATAAAAATATGATCGGTCTTTAGATTGGGCTAGTTTTTGAATGGTGATGCCAGAAATTTGAGTCGTCTTCCTTAAGTTCTGGCAGTCATTTTTTCAGAAATTCAATGTTCGGGAATCTAACACAATGTGGATAACTTTGCAAACAATACATGAAAAACCTTGTTATTTCATTAAAATTTAATATATAGAAAAGAGTCCAGTTGTCATAGAGGACTGGGATCTGTAAAAAAGAACTAGAAGCAGTTGTAGGGTAGAGTTTAGACTGCTGCGTCTAGGTGTTTATCCCATAGTAATACAGGTGATTCCATAGTATAATTATAGATGAGCAAGAAAAACTATATGAAAGGAGGTGATCGAGGTGATCACCACTTTGCTCAGGCCTGTGGGGCTGTTAAGGATCTTGAACAGGGAAGAAGGAGGACAAAAGCAAGATTACGTCTTGATCTCGGCTTGTATTCTTTTGGCATTAGCGGCGGTTCTTTTAGTCGGCAGATATGTCGGAGAATTTCTTGTTAATCTGCTTGTTGACGTTATAAACTCCTTTGCTCCCTAGAACCATCGGCCCGGATGACCCGGCATAACGCTTTCATGCTTTGCCGGGCCATCCTGAACTTCTTACCTTCAATGACCCTCCCGATCCGTAACTCCTTGAGTATTCCTGCCCTATTGTGATAAACTTGCGCAGCAATGACAAAGAGAACATATCAACCCAAAAAAGTTAAAACACTTCGCAAGAGAGGATACCGTGCACGTGCATCAACACCTGGAGGTCGCAATGTACTTAAGCGGAGAAGAACTAAAGGAAGAAAAAAACTTACTGTTAGTGACCGGTACAGACTTATCAAGAAAACCCCAAAGTCGCGAAACAAGTAAGTTTCTTAATAACTGAGGAATAGAGTTAATGCTCCCCAGGCAGAATCGCCTAAAAAATTCATCCGATTTTGATAAAGTCTACAAAAGTGGAAAATACGCTAAGGGCAAATACGGCAGGCTTGGTATTTATTCCCGTGGAGATGGTCTGCCAAGCAGATTTGGAGTCGTGGTTCCATCAAAATTCGGCAAAGCTGCAAAACGCAGTCGTGCCAAAAGACAGGTCAGGGAGATTTTCAAGCAATTACTCGTGCTGTCTCCGTCAGGCTTAGATATTACTTATATTGTTTGGGATCTCGGCTTTGATTTCTCTTCGCTGGACAAAGAAATGACTGTACTTTTTAATAAATTAATGAAGCAGATCGATAAGGAGAAAAAATGATGAGGTATGTGCTTATGGGTTTCGTAAAAGTCTACCAGTTCTTTTTCTCATTTGATCACGGTATGCCGGGTAAAATGTTTCCGGGGAAAAGAGTCTGCAGATTGTACCCGAGCTGTTCGGAGTATGCTTATGAAGCTCTGAGAAAATACGGTTCTATCAAGGGGACTTTTCTTGCAGTCAAAAGAATTGTAAAATGCGGTCCGTGGACAGAGTTTGGTACTCACGATCCTGTACCTTAGTAAAAGATAGATAAGTATCTTATTTAAATACATAAAAACGTGCTAGCGACTATCTGGAATACTATTTTTTTTGAGCCCATTCTTAATGCGCTTCTTATTCTCTATGGATTTCTTGGTGAGAATCTTGGTATAGCAATTATTGTACTTACTGTTGCATTAAGGCTGCTCCTCTTCCCTCTGATGAGAAGTCAGCTCGATTCAACACGCAAACTTAGAAAGATACAGCCTCAGCTTGAGAAGATTAGAGAGAAGTATAAGAAAAATCCTCAGAAAATTCAGGAAGAACAGCTGAAGCTTTATAAGCAAGTTGGCTATAACCCAATGGGGTGTCTTGCCTCTGTTGTACTTCCCTACCCTTTCCTTATCGCAATATATCAGGCTATCAGGGCTTTTTCGGGTGGCAAAATTGGTTATATCTATCCGTTTGTTAAGAACCTTCTTGATATATCGGGCGATGTAGATATCAATACACGATTTTTACTGTGGGATTTATCTAAGGCCTATCTTCCTCTTGCTAAGGAGCATGGCTACTTTACCTTGTGGGTGCTGGCGTATTTGCTTCTTGCTCTTTTAACAGGACTGTCTCAGTATTTCTCTGTTGAAATTAATCAGAGGATGACCGGAACAGCTAGTCCAAAGAAGGATGACAAAAAGAAATCGAAGAAAAAGGACGTTCCAAGTCAGGATATGGGTGCAATGATGAATGAAATGGGTAAGTCCATGAAGTTCACATTTCCGTTAATGACGGTGTTCATTGCTTTGAGTGCTCCAGCGGCTGTCGCTCTTTACTGGATGGTCCAATCCTGGGTGATGATTGGTATTCAATATGTGTACTATAAATTTAAAAATAATAAAGATGAGTAAGTCCAAAAAAGAATGGGACGGTATAGTTAAGCAGACAGGCAAGTTGATGTCTGAGATGTTAAAGACCTTGGATATTGATGCCGAAACCAAGATCGATAAGTCCAGCTACAAAGACCTAGAGGGTAATGAAGAAGATTTTATTGATGTAAATATTGAGGGTGAGGATCTCGGCGTTTTAATAGGATATATGGGTAAGAATTTGCGGTCGTTTCAGAAGATTTTCGGTATGATTTTAAATAAGGCCGTTGCAGCTGAGGGAGAAGAGGACAATTTTGTTCGTGTTGTTATCGACGTTTCCGGGTATCGAGATAACAGGAAAGATTCTCTTGAGGCCATGGCAAATCGGATTCGCGACGAGGTAGTATCCTCTGAAGAGTCTGTTGACCTGCCGCCTATGAGTTCCTTTGAGAGAAGGGTGATCCATGTTACTTTGAGAGAACATGAAGACGTGACGACTGAGAGTTTTGGTGAGGGTCCTGAAAGACATGTAAGGGTTTCCCCTGCATAGAGGGCATGGACCTGATACACTGGTAAGTAAATGAAATTCTTGAAAAATCTTGATAAAAACCGGCTTAGTTTTGTCGCTGTCCTTCTTATCGTTGCAGTCATTCCGTTCAATATTGTTTATCACTTCGATTCTACATATGCCTATATTGATGGCGCTTTTGTAAACTATCTTGATTTTGTTGTTCATATAATTGATGTGGCCGCTGTCGTAGCTATTGTATGTATTGTCATAGCCGCAGGATTCTATAAGGATAAAAACTTCTGGCTTGTTATAGGGACAGGACTTGCGGCATTGGTTGTTCACAATCTGTTTTTCTTGGGTCCTGTAGTTTTATATTTTTCCTTTAGGCTTTTCCTATATTTTGTTTGCGGATTTACCGTATATATGTACATGGCAGGCATAAAATTGAAGGAAAAAAAGAAGCTGAGAAGATCAATTACTTGGGTTGTCGCTTCTGTTGCAGCGTTTCAGTCGACACTTGGTATTCTGCAGTTTTTTCTAAATCGATCTCTTGGACTAGTCAGACTTGGTGAATCCGTAATTCAGGTTGGCGGTTATGACTCGAGCTCGGTATATCTGGTGAATGGGTATCACCTCAGGGCATATGGAACATTCCCCCACCCAAATATTCTTGGAGGTTTTCTTACAATAGCGCTGATTCCGGTTATCCATACGCTTTCAAAAGAAAGAGGTAGGAGAAAAGTTTTGTTGGCTTTTCTTCTGTTGGTGATTCTGGTTGGAATTTTACTTACATGGTCAAGGAGTGCCTGGCTGGTTTCGGGTCTGAGTGTAGCCATCTATTTAGGTGTGAGAATTTATAGAGCCTCGAGGAAATATTTCTGGGTATACCTCTGTGGGGTTTTTGTATTTCTTGGGGTTGTTGGTAGTTGGGTTATGCTAGGCAGTGATTTTTTAAGTAGTTCGATTCGTGAACGAGTTGTAAACCAATCCACCGGATCTGATGTCAGTGTGGTAGAAAGGAAAGAGCTTACTTATCGAGCTTTCAAAATGATAAAAGAGTCTTGGCTTACCGGTGTCGGGATGGGCAATTTCATTAATGAACTCAGCGATAATCCTGTTTATAAAGGTGGAGGGATACGTTTGATGCAGCCGGTTCACAACGTATTCTTGCTTGTTATGTCTGAGGTGGGTTTACTTGGAGTGATCCTATTTGCAGGCGTAGGGGTTGTGTGGCGAAAGGTGGTAAGTTGCGGGAAGTCTCCGAAGGTATGTCCGTTAGATAACACTAAAATTTATGTTGCCATGTCAGTTCTTCTTTTGAGTTTGGTAGATCATTATTTTTGGTCCTTGCCTCAGGGTTTGGGTCTTATAGTACTAGCTCTACTTATATAGACGGCTTTATTCTGTATGGGGGGACTGATTTCTCTAGAGAATATTTTGTGTTGACCTGTATTAGCGGAGTTTTCAATTTGGGTGTAAAATAGGCGAAAATAACTTAACTGCAATATTTTGATGGCAGAGAGTAAGAAAACAACCGTTGATATTAAAGAAGCGTTTAACTCATTTTTTGGTTTGCCTGATTGGAAGAATAGAGTTTTCATGTTGGGGGGGTATGGGCTGGTTGTATTTCTTCTGTTTATAGCTTCGACTGTTATGTTCTTTATACCCATACTTGGGTGGCTTATCGGAGGATTATCTCTTTTAATTGTTATAGCCGGGATATTAGTTACTAGTGTTGTTATAACGGGCTATCGACAAGATCTTGTTGATGCTGCGGCTTCTAGCCGTGACGCTTCGAATGTGAAGTTGTTTTCTTTTGCTCAGGAGCGGTTAAGAAAAGGATTCCATCTATGTTTAGCAAGAATTGTCTACTCATTACCTATTATATTCGGATACATAATGATTTATGTTGTCATGATTGGAGCAATAATCTTGACTGATTCCAGTTCGAGTGACAGCTACGATAACAACTATTATGATAATAATTATTACTACAACAATGATTATGGATATTACGAGGAGGATACTACGACAACCGAAGAGGACGTGGCGTCGATGATAGCTTTTATCTTTATGTGGGCGGTCAGCATTATTCTAATCCCTATTCAGTTAGTTGTTACTTACATTATCGATCCGACTCTTTTTGCACAATACAGTAAATACCAATCCCTTGCTTCACTGTTCAAGCTAAAAGACATGTGGGGATTTTTTAAAAGGAACATCATTAACTATCTTGTTTATTTCGGCATAACCCTTGGAATGGCATTTGCTGCGAATTTTGTAGTTATGGCAGCATACGTTTCGGTCATTTTGCTTATTGGAGTGGTTCTTCTTCCTCTCGCGGCTGCGTTTGCCAGTCTTGTTTTTACGCATGTTCAGGCAAATATGTTGGGGCAGATGGTCGAGATGGACTCTGCCAGCTAACCCTTGTGGGGCAGTATTGTTGTATAGGTTAAGTTCGTGCTAAAATTTCTTGTAACTAAATAGGTAGACCGCTTGACGGGACTTGTCATCCCGAAGGTCCGAAAAGAAATCAATAGACAACTGGTCTATTGTGAGTAGAATTCGGTGAGTTACTTTCTCAATAAAAAAAGTACCAAATTCGCAAGAGTTTGGATCAGAGTCCTTTTAGGGTAACCTGGGAGGAGAAACAAGGTGGTACCACGATTTTCAAAGAAAATCCGTCCTTGCTAAACACAAAGAGTGTGTTTGGTAAAGACGGATTTTTTAATTTATTAATTAAATAGAAATGCAAAAGAAACCGAAAAAAGAAAGTACCGGCAAAGCCGGAGATGGTGCTAAACCTGGTATAGATATTCCCAAAGCATACGATTCCAGCAAGGAAATGGAGATTTATAAGCTGTGGGAAAGATCCGGTGCCTTTAATCCTGACAATATTAAATCAAAGAAGAAACCTTTTGTTATGACTCTACCCCCTCCAAATGCTAACGGAAAACAGCATGTGGGTCACATGTGTGGGTACTCATTCCAGGACTGCATGGGACGTTATCACAGAATGAAAGGTGAGCCCACCCTACTCCTTGCTGGAAAAGACCATGCCGGTATCCAGACCGAGGCGGTGTTTACCAAGTATCTTGCTGAACAGGGAATCGACAAGTGGGAGTTGGGCCGTGATGAATTCTATAAGAGATGCTACAAGTTCTGTATCGAGAATGCCGACTACGCCAGGGAGCAGGAGAAAAGAATTGGACTGTCGGCTGATTGGTCTAGAGAGAAATTTACTCTTGATCCGGCACTTAATAAAGTTATCTATGAAACCTTCTATAAATTGTTTGATGAGGGTTTGGTTTATCGCGGTCAGTACATCATCAACCAGTGTACGAATTGCAGAACAGCTTTGGCTAATGTAGACACTGAACATGAGCAGAAAAAAGGAATTTTCGCGTATATAAAATACCCGGTTGTTGGTGAGAAAGATACATATATCACAGTTGCTACAACCCGTCCGGAGACTATGCTCGGAGATACCGCAGTTGCAGTAAATCCAAAGGATTCTAGATATAAAAAGTTTGTTGGAAAAATGGTAGAGCTTCCTCTAACCGATCGGCAGATCCCTGTTATTGCAGATAGGAAGGTAGATAAAGATTTGGGTACAGGTGCTCTCAAAATAACTCCCGCCCACTCTGCCATCGACTTTGAGATTGGGATTGAGCATGAATTGAAAATAGTGAATGTCATAGATGAAGAAGGGCTAATGAACGAAAATGCGCCTGAGAAGTACCAAGGAATGAAGACATCTGAGGCAAGCAAGGCGGTGTTGGAAGATCTTGATAAGGCAGGACTTCTTGAAAAGGTTGAAGATATTACACATGAAATTCTCGTTTGTGAAAGGTGCAGGTCTGTTATTGAGCAGATTATTTCAAAACAGTGGTTTGTAAATGTTGAGTCGCTGGCGAAGAATGCAATAAAAGCCATAGACAGCGGAGAGACAACCAATGTTCCCAAGTACTTCAATCGTGTACTGAAGAACTGGCTCAAGGACATAAGGCCTTGGTGTATTTCCCGTCAGCTTTGGTGGGGTCACAGGATTCCTATTTGGTATTGTGGTGGGAAAGAGCTCTACGATTGGCTGATTGATAACCCAGGTAAGACAGCTGAGGATTATGAGAAGGCGACTGGCAACAAGGCTAAGGGTTGTGGACAGGTTATCGCCTCAGATGAGAAGCCTAAGGGGGGCTGCCCTAAATGTAAGAATGCCGAATTGGAATCTGAAGAAGACTGTATGGACACATGGTTTTCGTCTGGGCAGTGGCCTTTCAGTACATTAGGAGGTCCTGACGGAGAAGACTATAAAAAGTTTTATCCCACTGATGTTATGGAGACAATGCATGATATTCTTTTTTTCTGGGTGGCGAGGATGATGATGTTGGGAATCTATCGTACAGGCAAGGCGCCGTTTCATACGGTGTATCTCCATGGAATGATTCTGGCACCGGATGGACGTAAGATGTCTAAATCAAAAGGAAACGTCGTTGAACCCAAGGAAATCTTTGAAAAATATGGAGCTGATGCGCTTAGGTTGTGGTATTTCTCCGATGCCCTTCCTGGTAAAAATACGCCAATTCGTCATGAAAAACTTCAGGGAAATAGGAATTTTGTTAACAAAATCTGGAATGCCAGTCGGTACATTATGTTTCAGATATCAGACTTTTCTGATGAGGAGATTCAAGAGCTCGATAAGAGTATTGGCGAGAGATTGGCGGGTTTGTCCAAATCAAAGGATAAGTGGGAAAAAGAAACTTTTAATGTCGCCGAAAAGATAACCAAGTATCTTGATAAATATCAGTTCAATCTTGCCGTGGAACTTAATCGCGAATTTTTCTGGCATAAGCTTTGTGATGAGTGGATTGAGGAGACCAAAAATCTTGTCGCAAATAAACCAGAGAACAAGATTGAAAGCTTTGCTCGGTTGATAACGGTTCTTGCGGTTATGCTTAAACTGATTCACCCTTTTGCACCGTTTATCACGGAGCAGGTGTGGCAGAATCTCAGAAATCGGGGGTTACTGTCTGGTGAATCAGAACTGCTTATGATATCGGACTGGCCAGAGTAGTAGTTTATCTGGTAAATTAGTAGGTATGGATCTTACTGAAACAGCGAAATGGTTTCTATATCTGGCAAACATCCTTATTATTATTGGGTCGTTCTACTTTTCGATTAAGGTAATCTTCCTTGTTTGGACCTGGACTCCTTTTTATAGAGGAAATGCACCGTATGTTCCAACAAGAAAATGGGCTGTTAAGGCTGCGTTCGAAATGCTTGATCCCAAGAAAGGAGATCGAGTAATCGATCTGGGATGTGGTGATGGGAGGTTTGTTCTGTATACTGTTTCCCATTCGGATGCTGAGGTTACAGGGGTGGAGATCAGTTATCTTCTTATGGCGATAGCTAAGCTGAGGTCATTTCTAACTCGCAAGAAAGGTAATCTAGAACTCATTCTTGATGATCATAAGAGTATTAATCTGTCGCCTTATAATAAGATTTTTATCTTTGGGATTACAGGCCTTATCGATAGGTTGAAACCAAAGTTCAAGAAGGAACTTAAAAAAGGGACAAGAATTGTGAGTGTTATGTTCCCGATCGAGGTGGACTGGCTTAAAGAAATAAAAACGGAAAAAAGAGGCAACTATAGTTTGTATCTGTACGAGAGGATCTGATCTCTTGCTTGAGTTTCATTTAGTTTATTTTCTTCCCGCCTTGAAGTTCGTGATGAGATATGGGAAAAGGTTTCTAATCGTCAGAGGGAACGTAAGATCTCTTTGAAGGATTGACTTGAATCCTATAGTTATGTAGAATTTCCGCTGGATTTAGTTATTATAGAATTTGATATGTCTCATGATAGTATTGGAGCCCCGGGGGTTGAGGCTTTTATCGGTCAACATTCTTTTACAAACGATGAACTTGATGGTTGGTTTCATGCCTCTGGAGCAAGGTTTATTGCAAAGGTAGCTTCTCTTGAGAGCGAACCACAAGTGCTTCTTTTTGAGGTTATGGAAGATCCGCTTGAGTGTGAGGACAGGCTTTGGGTGACTGCTTTATGCCCTTTTGGAGCCTTCAGGTTTGGTCACCTTCAGGCAGCCGAGATGGGCCGAGTTGAGTTACTCCAGTTATGCCAGGATATGGATCAAGGAAAATTCGTGGTTGGTTTGAACGATTTTATGGAGTCAGGTGAAGAGATTGGGGTGATAAATATTCCTAATATGACAGGAACAAATTCGACGAACGTTTTAGTCAGACACTTTATTGAGGAAACAGCTCAAGATGTGTCAAGGATGGTTGGAAGAGACGATATTCCTTTTTTTGATTGGAGCGAGTCCGGCACAAGTTCGATTTAGTGGTTTTCCTTAAATTATGCTCTTGAAGATTATATTTATCTAGATCCTATAGCCTTGTACGATGTCTCACCTGTTATCCTTGAGAGATTTAATGCGAGGGATTGAGCCTGCTCAAAGATATTCCCAGATGTTCT
This sequence comes from Candidatus Dojkabacteria bacterium, assembly GCA_016932785.1. GTDB lineage: Bacteria > Patescibacteriota > Dojkabacteria > SC72 > JAFGCJ01 > JAFGCJ01. The sequence goes on from JAFGCJ010000003.1 coordinate 129,120, forward strand.
TCCAAATGTTCTGGAAGAATCAAAATATCTTTTTTCTCATCCCCTACTCCCAACTCATATGTCCCGCAAAGCATGCCATCAGAGAGAATTCCCCTGACTTTTGATCTTTTTATCTTGTTCTTGCCTTTTCCATCGAGTGATCTCACTGTTGATCCGGGTAATGCGACTGGAACGACCTGTCCGACTTGTAGATTTGTCGCGGTGCAAACTATTGTGAGGACTCCCGATATCCCCGTGTCGACTTTTACGATTTTTGCCGAGTCATCCTTCGAATGTTTTTTCAGTTCCGTGATTTTCCCTATAACTACACCTAAGTCTAGTTTAGAGAAATCGTGACCGATTGGCTCTTTGACTACAACTGATACGAGCTCTGGGTGATCAGCTTTTTCCAGTTCCTCTGTATATTCTAGTTTTGTAAAGAGTATCTCCGGTTCTCCTAGTTTGTGTCCCGTCGGGACTTCCTCGAACTTCCATTGATCTTCGTGTTTAGAGATTGATCCTTTCTCCTGAAGCTCTTTGTTTGGGTCGTATTTCTTGGGAGTATTAAGTATAGAGCCAATTTTGTCGGAAGTAGAAGGAACTATTGGGTCGAGAATTATCTGGAAAGTGCGGATGATCTGGATGCAATTAAAGATTGTGTTGTGAAGAAATTCCTTGGGCTTTTGGGGTGCTGGAAAATCTTCATCTTTCCATTCGGGTGTCTCTCCCTCAAAATATGAGGTATGCTTTATTGTAATCCACGGCTTTTCCTCATTAAGGTACTTATTGGCAAAATGTCCGAGATCCAGTGCAGCCTCTGCTGCTCGAGTGAATTCTGCCTTCTCAAAGTGATCGGCTACTGACGTTAGTGCCTTTTCTATAGCTTTTTGCACCTTTGAGTCAAGTTTTCCGTCTGGGACTTTTTCATCAAAATTCTTCACTGTAAAAGTCATCACCCTGTTCACGAAGTTCCCGATGTTTGCCACTAGCTCGTTATTGTTTGCATCAATCAAATCTTTCCAGATAAAATCTTTATCGTGATTCTCGGGGGCATTTCTTGTGAAGAAGTATCGCACCAGATCAGTGTCGTAGTCATCCAGCAGCTCGTTGGCAGTTATCAGTTTCCCTCTGCTCTTTGAGAGCTTTCTCCCCCTCATGTTGAGGAATTGATTAGATGGCACATCATATGGAATTTGCAGAGGATCGGCGTTTGTCTCACCGGGCAATGCCGGTTCAAATTTCCCCTTAGTATATTTAGAATTGTATGCCATTAACATTGCAGGCCACAGGAATGTGTGGAAAGGTATGTTGTCTTTTGCAATGAAATAATAGTGTTTTGCCTCTGGGTCTTTCCAGAAGTATTCCCATTTTGCTGGATCGCCAGACTTTTCTGCCCATTCGATTGCCGCACTCAGGTATCCCATGACGGCCTCGAACCAGACATAAATGTCCTGATCTTTATATTCTTCTATCGGAACCTTGACGCCGTAGCCCAGCTTTCGGGTAACAGGTCGTGGGCGGAGGCCTTCTTTAAGCCATTTCTTGACGACACTAATAACACTTTTTCGCCAGATGTTCTTACGGTCTTTGACCAGTTTCCCAATATCTTTCTGAAATTTCTCTAAATCGAAATACAAAATTGTGTGATCTTTGAGGACTGGGGTTGTTCCTGTAAGTTTACTTTTGGGATCGATGAGGTCGGTTGGATCGAGAGTTCGCTCACAGCCGTCGTTGCACTGGTCTCCTCGTGCCTTTGTGTTTCCGCAGTATGGGCATGTTCCCTCTATATATCTGTCGGCAAGATATTTCTTTGCCTCTTCGTCATAATATTGCTTTACATTCTTAGGAATGATAAATCCATAGGCATACATTACTTGAAAAAGATTTCGTGCAACAGTTTTGTGATTTTCTGTTTCAGTAGTAGTGAATAGGTCCCAGGCGCAGTTTAATTTTTTGAATGTGTCGAGCTGGGAAAGGCGGAATTTCTCTGCCGTCTCTTCGGGAGTCAGTCCCAGTTCCTCAGCCTTGATAGTTACCGGGGTCCCGTGTGCGTCGGTTCCGGAAACCATCAGAACCTCGTTACCTCTCAAGCGGTGGTATCTGGCAAAAACGTCGCAAACAACGTTCTGACCTGCAAGGTGACCTATGGATAGATCTCCGTTTGCATATGGCCATGATACTCCTATAAAAATCTTTTGAGGATTAGATGACTTCGATTTAGAATTTGTATCTGACTTATGATTTGTCATGATTATTGATTTTATCTTAAATTATCTTCCTAGCGCTATAGGCAGTGATTAAAAAACCTCCCGTAAGGGAGGTTTCGTCGGTTGGTTCCTAAATTGAATATATCAACCCACAGGCCTCCCAAGGAGGTTGGACATCATCATTTCCATCATGCTGTTGGTCAATTTTCTTATTGTCATTATGGTTGGATTCTATTTGATCAAGATACTAAAGTCAAATTTGGCTTATATTTTATTCTTTACCTCACTAGTTGTATATCCTATAATATTTCCATATCTTATATTTATTCAATAAAAAATGAGTGGTGGCCATCTGGACCAAGATGTATTCAGATTGGATTACATGCCGTCGATTGATGAGCTGACCTCTGTCGGCGATGTTCCTGTCATGTTCACCTTTCCGGAGCCCTCGGGCATTTCGGGAATCGAGGATGACGGCATGGCAAGTCTCTGGTGCTGTAATATGGGAGGAGTACTTGTTGCTATGAGGCACTATAGAGGGGGAGATAAAAGATATGTTGATACAGTTTTCCTTTTTCACAGGGAATATGGATGGGAATGGAACAATCCCGGGTGGACCCTTCCTACTGATTTAGAGACTTTTGGATCGTGGAATACTTCCAGTTGTGAAATTGAGCTTCCTCAGTTCTGGGAAGGGGTGGACTTGAACGGTTTCACGTTGGGTGATCATCCTTTTTATTCTTATGCTAAGTCAATTTATATTGATAAGTTAGGACTTGGTGCGCATCTTAGGTGGATGAGTGAGTTGAGTCGCTTAGATAGATTTTTTGCTGAATCTGACGGAGAAACTATGCAGTTACTACAATCCATTTTGGTAGGATATGGGGAACTTGCTAGCCTGTATTTGAAGAAGAGATCACTTGCAAGAATGAAACTAGAAATCTCTACGAATTAGTTTTTGAGTTTTAAATTCCGTATTTTTGTGATAAGTTTAGTTCCATATGTTAACTGTATTACGAAAATACCTGCTCACTACCAGGATGGGTTTTCAGGAGTTACTAGCTTTTCGTGCCAACCTGTTCGTATGGACTATTGTTGCTATTATACCAACCTTTTTGAGCCTTGTGATTTTCAGGACTTTTGGCAGCAAGGTCAATCAGGATTACATAACAGCATTCTTTCTGTCGGCTTCTCTTATTAGAAATGTAACCATTCTTTTTGCGCACGATAGATTTGCGAACGATATCTATAATGGTAATCTATCCGGGTATCTTTTGAAGCCTTTCTCATATATTGTCGGCTATACATTCCGTCTTCTGACGGGACCGCTTATCAAGTTTTTTCTAGTGTTTCCTTTTGTAATTTACATTATTTACTTCCTAATAAGTGGCGACTACCTTCCGTATTTGAATCTGGAAAGAGTTATTCTTCTCGTGATAAGTATGGCTGGAGGCTACCTTCTTTCTTTTGGGATATCTCTCGTTATTGGGTTCTTGGTTTTTTGGACAGAATTTATGTATTTTTTCGGTGATATGGTTGTTGCTACTACTCTACTCTTTAGCGGTGCCGTGTTCCCACTAAGTATTTTTCCAGATTGGGCGGAGAAAATTCTAAATTATCTGCCGTTTCGTTATGTGCTGCAGTTTCAGCTTGATATTCTGCTTCAGGAAAAGGTTCCCGGTGTGAGAGATTTTGCGGTTTTTGGATTTTATCTTGTTGTTGTATGGGTTGTTGCCTTTTGGATGTTCAGGTTAGGAGTGAGAAAATATGAAGCATACGGTAACTAATTTAGCTACATAAATGTCTTGGTTAGGTATCTGAAAATAGTCTGGATGATTTTTAAAGTTAGCATGGTTCGGGCTTTTCGTTCGAGGTTGAGCCTGGTCTTTGGCTTCCTGCTGACTACGGGATGGCTTTTACATAGTCTTATTGCGACCATTATTCTTCTTTGGAGATATAATGAAATTGCCGGTTGGAACAGGAGCGAAATAATGGTTCTTTACTGCGTCTGGGGTCTTATAAACGGTGTTGTTGTGTTTTTCTTCTGGCCTTCTCTTACTCAGCTTTCAAACAAAATAGTCGATGGGGATCTTGATCTGATACTTACGAAGCCGGTCAACGAGATATTTCTTAGCTCCATGAATTATTTCGGTTTTCACAATCTGCTGAATGGAATTATGTATCTGGTGATAATGTTTTTCTTCCTGCCAAAAGTTGGAATCGTTGAGGTCCTTTTGTTTGTTGTTCTTTGTGTCATGGGTATGGTAATGCACTATTTTCTCTGGCTTATAATGGTGACGTTTAGCTTTAAGTTTGGGCGTTTGATGGGTACTTTTGATCTGGTCGCCGTATTCAGGTCGTCAGGGAGATTTCCACCTGAGGCTTATTCAAAGGTGCCGCTGGTTTATCTGGTTCTATTTGTGCCATTTGTTGTCTACTCTGCTGTTCCTGCTTCCATTCTTGTCGGCAGATCCGATTGGAGATGGATCACTGTTTTCATGTTTTGCTTTGTGATTGAAGTTGTGTTTGGGATGTGGTTTTGGAAACGGTCGGTTAAGGAGTACTCGAGCGCTTCCAGTTAATGCGATATAATTTGCAAAGTATTAGTTTTTATTATTGAAGGTATGGAAATCAAGAGGATTCTTCTTACGGGTGATGATGGGTATAACTCTCTTGGGATAAGAGTTCTGTGTGAGGTACTAAAGGATAAATACGAACTATTTATTGTGGCAACCAAGAGGCAACAAAGTGCCGTTGGCGGTCTCTTGACGATGAGTAAGGACCCGCATTGGGAAAAGACGAAAGTTGACGGTATAGATGCCATTTCTGTAGATGGCTCACCCGTTGACTGTATGGAGTTTGCTCAAGGATATTTTGACAAGAAATTTGATCTTATTATCTCGGGGATCAACTGGGGTGAAAATGTAACGCACTCTATTATTTCCTCGGGGACTTTTTGTGCTGGGGTTCGTGGAGTTGGGGTTGGTGTTGCACCGCGTGCCGTAGTGATGAGCCTTGTAACTAATAGTGAGAATTTTCTGCGGAACCATTCTTCGGATGATTCTATTGAAGATTTCATTAAATATCCCGGAGAGGCCGTAAAGATGGTCCTAGATGGTTGTATTGAGAATAACTTTTATGGTTCGAAATATGTTAATGTAAATTTCCCGGATAAGCCATCGAGTGAGGTTAAGATTACCAGAGTGGCCGAGGATATAACCAGATATTGGTCATATCCTGTAAGAATCGATGAGAAGAAAGGGATCTTCTCTGCACCTAGCAGTACATATTCCTCTAATCTAGAGACTAACGTAGAGTACGACTCAGGGGCTCTGAGTGCTGGGTTTATCTCGGTTTCTCCGATTAGGAAAGTTTTCGGGGGGAAGTAATCTTTTTTAATATTGGGATGGATACTAAGGGTACAAAAACGTTTATAAAAAATATCCTTCATCAAAACAGTCTTCGCACGGAGCAGGATTTCGAGCTGTTGCTAAGAAGGAGACTTGAAGAGAAAGAAAACAACATCCGATTTGAGGCAACTGATAGCAACGGAAAGAAGTGTATTGTTAAGGTCTCTATTTCCCACCTGGGAAATACCGTGCAGCACACCGGTATCCGGGCCAAGATGAACCTGAACAACGAAATCAGGTTCTACAATTATGTTAAAGATCTCAAATTCAAAGATCTTGTTATTCCAGAATTCGTTGCTGGTAAGGAAGGCAATCCTGCTTATCTCATTATTGAAAAAATGATGCCTGAGGAATATGTAATATTCCCTGACGATATGGGTTATACCGGTGATCAATTCCCCGATTTCTTTGCGAAGTCTTTTGTTTCTGGAATGCATGAGTTCCAGCAGATTAAGGCAGATAAAGAATATTTTCTTGTTATGAGCGAGAATGACATAGCGACCTGGTTGGGTTCTATGTCTGAAGTATTTAGTGATTTCGAAAATGCAAAATATCAGAAGGTCGTAGATCTTTTTGAGAAATACTTTAATCTTTGGACGAATAGTATGGACACGCTTTCCCACTCCGATATTCTTCCGGATGCCCTAGGTTACAGTGTAAACACTAAGAAGCTTCTGCTTCTCGATTTTGAGAAAGTTCAAGTTTCCTATTCGTCGTTTGATTTCTCTGCCATGGTAAAAAGTCCTTTAATGAAAGACTGGATTGAGGACAAATTCGAGCCGGAGCTATTTTCTATATATAAAGAGGAGGAGTTCAGGATTCTATATAATTTGTCTAAGGCTCTCCGGCTTCTTACGGGTTTGAAGAATCTTAAAACCGGTTTCATCGATCACGTTTTTGAAGCGATGTTGGGTAAAGATAAGTTTGAGAAGGTTAAACCGGTTGCCATGGATATTGATGTAGAAATGTTGGGCAGGGCATTGGAGGAGTTCTAGAGTTATTTTTCAATATTCTTTTCTGTACCAACATATGAAATTCCATAACGGTAATTCTTAACAGCTTCCTCAGTTATATCTCCTCCTGGATAAAGCCTTTGTACAACACTTAAAATTGTTGGAACGTTAAGTATTCTGGCCTGTTGGAGTGTTTGGGCAATCTCCGCCTTGGAAGAACGCGGACAATTAACACCAAGAATAGTTGTTGCTTGGTTATCATTCAACATCAAAGGTGGATATATGATTTTCTGCTCATCAGTAATATGAACCCCGGCCCTTTCGAGGATCTCGGCAATTTGGTTGTTTGATTTACTTGGTGATTCAGCACCTCCGATTACAAATACTATTTTTAACCCTAGATCGATAAGTTTCTTTAATCTTTCAGGGATATTGGCCTTATTCTCCATTGCGAGATGACCACCTTCATCGAATAAGATGTAATCAGGTCTCTGGTCCTCTGCTGCATCAATAATTTCGTCAATATTTTTTTGAAGACCTCCTCTAATATGTGCTACATTCATGAACCGCCAAATCTTACCTCTTTCCTCTATTGCTTCAACTATTCCTCCGGCTCTGAGATTCTTCCAGGAAGGCTTGTAAATCATATTTTCTCCAAGGAAAAGCTCGGTTTTTCCTAATCCTGATTGCCCGGCGACCAGACATATGCCCGTTCGATCGACTACATCGAGTACTCTTGCTGTGAATCCGCCAAGCAGATCTTCTATCCCGCAATCTTCAGGCTGCATCTGCAGTACCGTCCCGTCATCGAAAACAAAATCAGTCTCATTTACTTCAGCACTCATCCCCTTTTCTTTTTAGATTTTACTTTTTTATTCTTACTCTTTTTGAAGAAATCGGCAACCGGCTCTGCAATTTTCCACATCATCTCAAATATGCTGGCGTGCATTTTTACAAGCTCTTCGTTCTCGATTTCAACTCCGATGGTTTCGTTTTTTCTCCAGTAACTTATTGAATAAATGTTGTTATAAAGGGAATGATCGCCGGTGCAGTAAAATATCTTTTTGGGAATAATCCTAATTCCTGTGGACTCGAGCTGATGTTTTTCTAGTTCTGTCAGGACGTGTTTATCCAGGTAGCCGAAGCAGTTTTCGTTGGCGATGACTCTATCTGTTAGTCCTCTTGCCCTGAACTCCTGTACATAGTCGTTGTAGAAATTGCGACCGACAACCTCTATTCTCCCGAATTCTGAATACCCAAATACGCCCTTTTTTGCCTTTAGTGTGTTCCAAATAATCTGCCTAATTCCTTCTTTACCCTGGTAGTACCGAACCTGCGTCTTTGGGACCTTTGTGACTATGTTTCCAATCATGTCCTGCAGGTTATTGAGCGAGACCTCGGCTTCCTCCAGCTCAGTCTTCTTCTCTTTCACAACAAAGCCAAGATATTCCGGGGTAATAGCTCGTACTTTTTTACTGTTGTGTTCAATGATCCATTCAGCGAATTTTTTCTTTGCGAGTGATTCGGCTATTCTATATACGGTACTTCTTGGAATGTTGGTTGAGCGGCTGAGCTCCAGTATTGTCATACTTGGTGCTCCGAGCAGGGTCATATATACTTCAGCCTCATTTTCATCAAGGCCAAGCCGTATTAGATTTTGATGGATGTCCTCGGTGTCCACCATGATGGACGCCATTTTAACATAAAACTATAAGCCTTGTAAAATTATTCCAGAATTAGAATTAATTATGCCTAAATATGAAGAAATACGCTTTAGTAACAGGTGCATCAAAAGGTATAGGACAGGCAATTTCGGTTGCTCTATCGGCGTGTGGTTATGACGTTTTCATTAACTACAATACTGATAAAAATGGAGCGAAAGAGACAAAAACTTTGGTTGAGGCTAATGGTCAACGGGGATACATACACAAGGGTGATGTGAGCAACCTTTCAGACATGAAAATCCTGTTTGAGGCCATTGCCAGGCGGACCGATAGGCTTGATTTACTAGTTAATAATGCTGGTACTGATAACGATATTCTTATCGAAGATTATCCCTTCGATAAGATGAAGCGAGTCCTCGATGTGAATCTTTGGGGGCCTATGATTGTAACCAAACTAGCCCTACCCCTTTTGAAGAAATCCGAGAGTGGTCAGATCGTGAATATTTCCTCAAGGATGGGAAATGGAAAGTTAATTGAGGGTGTTGGGCCGTATGCACCATCAAAGGCCGGCTTAATAAGATTTACGAAGTGTTGTGCGTTGGAATTTCGTAAGTACGGAATTCGTGCTAATGCCGTTTGTCCTGGACTTACGGATACGGATTTAAATAGAAGCCTGTTTCCTGACCAAAATTTTTGGGATGAGATGGCTGAGAAGAATCCAAGAGGGCGGGTTGGTTATCCCGAGGATGTGGCAAATGTGGTTTCATTTCTGGCTTCGGATAAAGGCGGGTATGTGAATGGTGAGGCTATTGGGGTTAATGGTGGGAGTAATTTGGTGTGAGGGTGGGGATTTGAACGAGTTATTAGGGTTGGAGGTTCGGAAGCGAAGGAATGGGTTTTGTGAATTTTGTTCTTATGCGAACCTCCTCTTTCGAAGTGAATTGATCCCGCTGCTAAGTACAACAATTGCAACCACACAGGTTGCAGCAGTAGCGATTGTCGGAAGTAGCGTTGGATCTTTATAATCCAAGGTTAGGTCTACTATGCCGAACTCGAACGCCAGAGATAGAACCAACAGTTTGGTTGGGCACGGGATGTTTATTTCAACCTCTTTTTTAACTAGGTCATTGGCTCCGAAGAGCCAGTAGGTTAATCCTAACCCGCCTGGTAGGTATCCACTATAGCCCCAGGCCTCATGATACTTGGTCAGTGACAATGTTGCTTCGGAGAATTTCTCCGGGTTTGAACTAGTGTCTGTGACTTCCGTCACGATGACAATTTTGCACCAGTCCCCTTTCTGGTTTATGTGAATGCCTGATACCAAATTCCCGAGCATTTCCAAGATAGCTCTGAGCCATGGTCCACTCCCAGGTGTTGGAATTTGAGGTATAGGAACCTGCGCCTCTGCCTCGGTGTCTCTGAAGAGTCCGAAGAGAGGCTCCAGCCACTGGAATGACCCAGGTGCCGGGATTGTCTGCCTGATTACCGGAAATGGAACCTTGAACACCATCAGTATTACGAGGATGACTGTTACTATTCTTTGAATTTTCATCGCGAGTCTCCTTTTCTTTGACCCATTTTTCCTTCGCCTCCGCGGTCTTTTTAAAAGATCCGTAATAGTAATTCTATATGGGATATCCCAAATAAGCAAATCTTCTCAAACCTGCCTAATTATGCTAAAATCCCTTTCTAATAACATTACTCGACCAATGATGGTAGCAACAAGAATCAAAGCTAATGTCTCGGCATAAGCCTTGAGTCTTGTACGGCTAATCGTTTTTCATTTCCCGTCTAGAATTTTCAACACATAAGCAACTCAAGGGTTTGCCGGATCAATTTCCGTTTGATCTAAATTTAGGCAATAATTAATTTGGAGTTGTATAAATATTCACAAAACAACCTGAAAGACAAAAACCTTGTACGAACGTTAGTCTCTGAATCGTCCATATCTTCAGAGGATATCGTGCTTGATATCGGTGCTGGTGACGGCATTATTACCCAGGAGCTTGTGAAGGTCTGCAAAAAAGTCATTGCAATAGAGATAGACCCCATCCTCTGTAAGAAGCTGAGAAAAAAGTTTCGTCAATATGATAACGTCAGAATTGTTGAGACCGACTTTCTGGGCTACAAATTGCCAGAGCGCCTCTTTAAAGTTTTCTCAAATATCCCCTACTTTATCACCTCAGATATTGTTAGAAAGCTTACAGGTGAAGGATCGAAGATGACCGAGGCTTATGTCGTTATGCAGAAAGAAGCTGCAGATAAATTTTGCGGTAAACCAAAAGAATGCTTGTTCTCGATATTGATAAAGCCATTTTATGAGTTGAGACAGACTTACGATTTCAAGAAGACAGACTTTTATCCAGTTCCGTCCGTTGAAAGTGTTCTAGTCAGAATAAGTAGGAGAAATAGCCCTCTGATTAATTTTGACGAAATAGATAACTTTAGACAGTTTATTGGGTTTTGTTTCAAGAGAACTTTTGGTCCTCTTAGAAAAAGCCTTAAAAAGTTTCTTACCTATAATCAGATCAAGAAACTGTATGATTACCATGGAATAAAGAGAGATGCCATTCCCACAGATCTTACTATTGAGCAATGGCTTGGTTTATTTAGATTCTGGAGGAGTGTGGAATGCAACGGCAGTTAATTATTCTGGGTTCTCCATCATTAAATTCCAGCAGTATATCGGACTCAAGGTCATTAATAACTGCATCAAAATCGATCTCGTATTGTCTTAGCGAGTAAGGTATACTTCTCGGCCGCTCGACACAGCTATTGACAACTGTTACAGAAACGAAATCTCTATCTCCGGTTCCCGGATCACCTGGCCAGTATTCTCCAGTTTCGTCAAAGACAGGTTCGAAATTCATATACTCCCAATGAGTTCCGGTTCTTGTTGCATTTGTGAATATTCCGCGAATTATTGCAAAAGTGATGCCTTTTATAATGATCGTACCAAGAAATCTTGTTGCATGTCTGCATTCATCTTTGGTAACGGGTCTGCTATCAGAAACGAGATTGAATTTGCGGTCCCATTCCTTTACTACGCCAACGTCTGTATATCTAGGAGGGAGAGGTTTCTTGCTTTCAAATTCTTCTTTATTGATTTCGTACATCTCTATGAAGATGAATTTATTGTAGCGAACGATTTTTAGTATTTTTGTGCATCTTTTGTATATTATAGGGTATCTGTGAGTAGGTTTTCAATAGTTTGTTTTTTCAGAGGTTTTGGTTGGTAGGTATTTAGTTTGATTTTTCTAGAGGTAATTTAATGTTTTGGGATATAGCTTTACAGCAGTAGTATAATAGTATTATGCCAAATAAATTTTCACCGGAAACAAATGGAACTCAAAGGTAAAATAGCCCTTGTAACCGGAGCCTCAAAAGGTATCGGGAAGGCAACAGCAGAATTACTTGGAAACTCAGGATGCAACGTTATTGTTAATTATGCCAGTGATCAAAATGGTGCTGACGAAGTCGTTTCGGTATTGGAAGAGCTTGGTGTTCAGGCAGTTGCAATACAAGCAGACATCAGCAACAAGTCCGATGTGGAATCTATGTTCTCGGAAATTAAGAAGCAATTTGGAACACTGGATGTACTTATTAACAATGCCGGTATATTTGACATGAACGATAGTCCCGAAAGCTTGGAAGCCTTCGAGAATGTTTTTAAAGTAAATTTCCTGGCCCAAGTTATGGTGACTAATGAAGCTGTAAAGCTTATGAAAACGGGAAAAATCGTCTTTCTTTCGTCAGTACATGGCATGATTGGTCACGGCAGACCTGATGCTATTGCCTACTCTGCCATGAAAGCCGGGCTGGATTCATATATGAAAAACCTGGCAAAACATCTTGCCCCCGATATCCTAGTGAACTCAATTTCTCCCGGGAAAACGCTCACTCCTATGTGGGGAGAGATGGATGATAAAACGAAGAATGAGATGGCCCAGGATCACTTGACGGAGAGGTGGATTATGCCTGAAGAGATTGCCGATGGCATATTGTTTCTGTTGAAGAATGATTCGGTTTGCGGAGAGATTCTTACCGTGGATGGGGGGATGGCGTTGAAGACGTTGGGGTAGCTTCTCATATTGGGTAAGAATGGGGTGCTAGTACTATCGACAATATTTTAATACTGTGAGCAAATACCTTCAATACTTACTTGCTGAAAAAGCATCTTTGGGCAAAGGGTCGTAGATATTTTATGATAATCGCCAGTCTTAAGGTAAGACTGAATCTTCTTGTAATCATAATCGATTTCAGACCACCACTTTGCTGGACTACCGGTATCCTTAGGTTCTTCTGGAAACGCCTCTGTGATATTTTGCTTAACAATGTAATGTGCCAGTATTGTACGAGCGACGATACTGCAGGCTAATCGACTGTAAATAACATCAAAAAATGTTAAATCATCAACTGAACGTAACTTTTGTTCTAGTTTGTTGTGAGCGCCCTGCTCACTAAGGTGTTCTCGTGCAATTGTAATTCCTGGAAAATCATCTAAAAAGAAATAGCCGTGATTAATGAGATGGGTCTCTGCCGATGATAGGTTTACAGTAATGGGGGGAGCTTCTCCTGCTTCACATAATCTCAGTAATTCTATAAGTTGGTCAAAATGTTCTCTTCTGTTGGGTGCTATCCGATAGGTTGGGACATTTTCAAGAATTAGGTCAGAAGTATATTCTAATGCAGCAACTGGATCACATAAGTCAAAAGGAAAGGTTTCTTCTAGGCGATCGATGTCTGATTCTATACTTAGGTTAAATGTTTTAGCTTCGGCGCTCATCAAGATCTTGAAAAATCTTAACTATAGGATAATTGTAACAAAGAGGAAAGTGAAGTACCACATGTATTTCTTTGAGCAAATTGTAATTTTGTGAGATGATTGTGGTGTAGATTATTATTAAAATTGGAGTGGGTATATGACTCAATACCGGAACATGCAAGAGGAAAATTTTTCGAGGATATAGTTCTTCCGTATGCCTTTGAAAGAGATGGGAATTTAAAGAAAAACAGGAGAGTGATTGCAGAATATATTTCTGAGTTTGTTAATAGGGTTTGGAAATAGGAATTCTGTAAAAACTGGTGGAGACGGGGGGAATCGAACCCCCGTCCAGAAGATTCATTCCGTAACATCATTACAAGCGTATCTGATTTAGTATACGACATGCATCGTAAAAATCAGCAAAATAAGATGCAGCGTTGACGATTTAAGTTTCGTAGATTAGGCTCGTCAAGTTACCTAAGCTATATATCCTGAATGGTTAAAAGCTATGGCGGCTCTATCAGGAAAGAGCCATCCGAGCCTGCAGTCGCTAATTATGCAACTGCCATGTTGTAAGCAAATCCTTGCTGTAGAGACTGGAAACCAGCCTTTACTGAAGCAACGAATGATTCAACACGTTTTGCAAGTGAGTTGACACTTGTTTTGTGCGTTTTTACAGAGCTCGCATCTGGCTTGATGCTATGGAAATCACAGTCTTCCGTCGAATCCTGTACATCCCCAACGCTATTATTATAGCATAAATAAGGGTTTTTCTCAAGATAGAGACTGTATTTGGTTCGGGGTAAATAGAGGTAGATTTTCTGCCAAAATTTTAGCTTTTATGTACTCTATTTCCCCTCAAAATCAGCATATGCCTCATTCAAGAATAGTATGAACTCCTCAGTAGCTATCCTGTTCCCCTCCATGCTTGGATGATCGTCGTACTCATCGTCATAGTACTCTAGATAGTTAGACTCTCCGTTGGCAGTTAATATGTCGAAGAAATCAAAGACGGCTACGTTGTCGTATTCATAATCTGTAATCCAGTCGTTTTTGAGCCAGTTATTGAATGCTCGTGCATTGCTCGAGTGCTTACTATCTGAATTATTTCGGCCTAGAGGTGGGGCCGTTACTACGATAAATAATTTATCCTGCTCGGTCTCGAAGTATTTCAGTAAATCAATGTATATGCCTTTTGCGTTGGCGACAGTGTGATACTCCGAGTCTGCTGATTGGCCGACAAGCGGATTATCAGATATGGACGGAACTGATTCCGAAGTGCTTCCTCCCAGATAAGAGTTTGGAAAGCATGATTTAAACATCACAATAGTATTTTCTCCACCTGGATCTGAACTTAATCTTGAGTACTGTGAGTTCTGGCCAGACTCTGCATATAATGCCTGTAGAGGTGTCTGACTTTGCGGACCACGGAACCATTCCCACCAGTTACCAATGTCTGTCCTGTCCCCTATCGAGTCCGGTCCCCATCCGTAGTTTGTGTCGCTGACAAAATAACCGGCATCACGGAGTTCAATTCCGAGCCTTCCGTTTTCATCTGAGAGCCAGTTCTCACCTGTTGAGTGATGGATAAAAACGAGTTTTACAGTTTCTGTACTATTTTCTTCGTTTCTATTTGCGATTGATTGGTTGGGTTTTGAAGTATCATTTGAAGTTGAGGATGATTTTCCACTGCGTACAAGAGCAATCACAAAAGTGGCAATACCTAGTATCATGAAAAATGTAGTTATCGTAACAACTATCTTCTTTTGGTTTTCCATATAGCTTAGTACAAAATTATCTTTTATTAGTATACACGAAATGGGGTTGTCTGGAGCAATATCTTAGAGGGTTGTTCTACCTGGAGTAGACATAGATACCCCCTCGTGGTGTAGGTGTCAGGCATAGGCCATGCCTGGCACCTACACCCTGACATAAATTTCCAAAAGTGATATTCTTATACCAGACATGCCTAAGAAACCGCCCAAAAGTTTAAATCTGCTCGAGCCGGCTGCTGCCCCTCAAAGCACGTGGGATAAAATCTACGAATGGGTTTTTAATATCGGAAGATATCTCATGGTGGGAGTTGAGATTGTGGTTCTGATCGCCTTTGCAAGTAGGTTTATCCTCGACCGCCAAAATAATGATCTTAAGGAAAGTATTGACGCGAAGGTTAGTATAATCAAGGCTCAGACAGAGGTTGAGAAAGAGATACGTGGTGTTCAGACGACACTGGACAATATTTCTGTAATTATTAGAAGTCAGGTTTCTGGTGCCGAAAGGTTTGATAATGTTTTCAGTAACATTCCGGATGAGGTTCAGGTGGATAATCTTGCTATGGATCAGGAATCAGTTAATATGACGTGTAGAGCTCCTAACTTTGATGCGGTTAAAGAGCTCGAGGATAACTTTAAGCTAGATTCGAATTTTAATGATTTGAACCTTTCTCTTTCCAAGTCAGGACAGGAGGGGTCACAGGTTGATTTCTCAGTGACGGTTAAGTTTGCCGGGGTTGGAGAATAAACACGATTTAAAATGAAAGACTTTTAATATTTATTCAAAAAATAAGTGGCAGTAGTATCATATAAAGACACATTACAAAGATTATTGAGATCGCCGAGAAGAAAGACCTACACAATGCTGGGCGCTACCTTGGTAATTATTCTAGTCTTTCTTCTTGGTGCTATTCGTCCTACCATATCAACGATATCGAAGCTTCGCGGTGAGATTAAAACTCGCCGGAGTGTAAACTCTGCACTGCAGACAAAGATAAACAACCTTCAGACCTTGCAGGATATTTATTATGAAAAACAGGATGATCTTGAGTTCATTGATGACTATTATCCGGCGAATTCAGATTATAGTCTGTTGATGGCTAATCTTGAGAGAATTGCGAACTCATATGATTTTGAAGTTATTCTAATTCATGTTACTTCGGCGGGAGAATCTAATGTGGGTGAGTCAGTCGATTATACCGGTATGGAAAGAATGGAGATGAGGATGGTTGTAGAAGGTGATAGAAACGATTTGTCAGCGCTCGTTAGGCATATAGAGAATCTCCCCGTAGTTCCAGAACTTGCAAGGATTGCTATGTCCCCAACCGGTGCTGAAGGTACTACGTTTGTAAGATGTACGATTGATATGTTCATGTACAAACAGTCCTCTAAGGATGTTAGCGCAGAGGAAAGTTAGTTTGTTATTATGTTTTGAGTAATAAATATTTAGGAGACAAAAAATGACCGGAAAATGGATAACCTTGATAACTTTTACTATTGGTACAGTAATAATATGGATTGGCCTCGAGATTCTATGGGGACTTACGGATACCAGTTTGAAGGAAAATTATACTGCATATGAGACGGCAATCACTCCGTCCCTAAACCAGGATTCTATTGATGAAATCAAGTATAAGGAAGAGGAATTCATACTCGTGGACCGGGATGACTTAGAGTAATACTCTACTCAGAGTATACGTATTCGTTTTAGATAACGATCTTGTCTGGAAGATTTTTCTTAGCTGTTTTTGAGATAGTCCTTCAGCTGTTTTTCCATTGAAGCAATCTTTAGTTTCTTGAGAGCCTTTGCTTCGATCTGACGAATTCTTTCTCTGGTGACCCCGAATTCTCTACCGACTTCTTCAAGGGTGCGGGTTACTCCATCCTGAAGCCCGAATCTTAGTTCAAGAACTCTTTTTTCTCTGTCTTGGAGGCCTGAAAGAATCTGCTGCATTTGGCTTCTAAGAAAAGCGTTGGTAGCTATAGTCTCTGGAGAAGCGGCCTTTGTGTCCGGAATGATGTCGGATAATTCACTATCCTGCTCTTTGCCGATTTGTGCAGAGAGGGATTTCGGATGTTGAGATATTTTCAGTATTTCGTTGACTTTTTCTACCTCGATCTTCATAGCATCTGCTATCTCTTCTGGTTTCGGTTTTCTTCCAAGTTTTGTAGCAAGTTGAGCAGATATCTTGCTAAGTTTATTTATTGTCTCGTGCATATGGACAGGAATACGTATTGTGCGGGCCTGGTCCGCTATTGATCTGGTGATGGCCTGTCGTATCCACCATGTTGCATATGTCGAAAACTTGAAACCTCTTTTGTAATCAAATTTCTGTACAGCCCTCATTAGACCGATGTTTCCCTCCTGAATGAGGTCCAGTAACTGAAGTCCCCTGTTTGCATATTTTTTTGCTATGCTGACAACAAGACGGAGGTTAGCTGTAACAAGTAGTTGTCCTGCTTCCTTTTCTCCCTTCTCTATTCTCTTGGCAAGAATGACCTCCTCCTCTGCCGTTAGGAGCGGTGTCTTTCCTATCTCTTGAAGATATGATCTGATGGCATCTGTTGTAATGTTGGACTGAATGGATTTGAGTATTCTAATCTTGTGTTCGAGTGTCATCTCCTCTTCGTCAATCTCGTCTCCATCAGTACTTGACTCTTCAAGAACTTCGATCCCGTTGTTTTGAAGTGTTATAAAGATTTCGTCTAGTAAATCAAGATGGTTCTCGATATGTGGAAATTCGTACAAAATATCTTCCTGGGTAAGGAAACCCTGCTCCTTCCCTTTCTTGACTAGCTGTTTGATTGTTTTTTGGATTTTTTCTTTTCTGGCAGAAACTTTGGTCTTTGCCATTTAGCACTGTGGTATAATTATTTTATTATGAAACTAAATAATGGTTCTGGAGATACAGACGAAAGAACAAAGAAACAATTTTTTATTGAGAATATTGCACGCTTTTGTGATAAATGCGGTAAGGCATATGATATAAATGATGTAGAGATTCTCCAGCACGATGATTACTCGACGATTATACACTTCTCATGCCAAAATTGTAAAGCCAGACATCTTGCTACATTCATAAAACCGCTGGGTGTCTCGAGCAGGATGCCTGTCAATACAGACCTGTCAATTAAGGAAATCAAAAAGTTTGCTGGTAAGAAGAGTATTTCGTCAAACGATATAATTGATGTGCACGAGCTCTTCAAGAATAGCAAATTCTCGATTACTGATCTTCTTGAGGATGGTGAAGAATAGCTTTCGGTAAAGGTTTTTCTAGAAACTAGATATCTCCAATACGTAGTTTAGCAGGTTGGCGTTTGTTGAACCTTCAGCAAACCGCGGCTGGCAGTAATCGTAGAGTATGGTAGGTTTTATTTCTATATTACGAATTCCCTTGTCGTAAATATGAATTGAGAGTACTAATCCTTGACGGGTTTCTGTTGACCACATCTGATCAAAAAGGAAGTTGCCAAGACCATAGAATACTGGTTTACCGTGGTAAAAAGTTGCACCTTGGATTTCGTGAGAAGATACTCCGGTGACGATGTCTGCCCCCAGATCTATTGATTCCTGAGAGTGTTCAACTTGGTCATTTCCCGGGGTTGTTCCGTATTCTGGCCATAGATGAGTATCGACCCAAACAATGTCGGCCGATGATGAAGCCTGTTCTATTGCAGCTTCAAGTTTGGCTTCATCGTAATATGCTGATCCGGCTAGTTGATCGGTTGCTATGACACCGTCCGGACCCATTTTGTTAAAACCTATGAAGGCTATCTTTCCTGCTTGAGTGTTATAGATAAGTGGGGTCCATGCCTCTTGGCTATTGGCCCCGGCTCCAAAGTAGGCGATATCGTTATTGGTGTAGGTCGACATGGTATCTGCGTATACGTTTCGTCCATAATCTGCCATGTGGTTTCCTGTCAGACTGACTATATCGATTCCCATAGTTTTGAGGTTTTGGAGGTATTCAGGTTTTCCGCAGAAAGCTGTAGTTCCGGCAGATTGTGAGCAGCCCTCTACAAAAGATGACTCGTTGCTGAGGATTGCTATATCGGATTCAGAAAGAAAGTCTTTCACGTCTTTGATGGGGTACTCCATGCTGTGAGTTCTCTCGCACAGTTCCCATCCTGGACCGCCGGCGACTGAAGTGCCTGTTTTGGCTACTGTGACAAAATCTTCTGGACTTGGGAGTTTTTCCAGGTAGTCGAAATTTTCAAGGAATTCTTGAAACAAAGTGTCGCTTGTGAATTTATTGATGAGGTCCTTATCGCCGGAGATCTCTATGGTATAGGCCAGGGGGTAGTCTGGTTTCTTCCACCATTCTTTGTCGAAAACGACTTTGTTGTCTACAGGAACTACAATCCTTGTAGCGTCTAGCTCGTGAAGTGTGTCAAGATGAATTCCTTTCTCATCGGAGTCGTTCTTTACATTGAGGGTGAATCTTTCTCCGATGATTTCTTCTAGATTCGGTGTGTCTATTTTGCCAGATTTGTAGGTTATTTCTGATGGTTTTTGTGTTAATAATTTCCAGTTCTTGGTTGGAACAATTATTTGGTAAAAAGACTTTGTATTTTGTTCAGAGTCGTCATAGGCAATTCCGGGGCTTGCCTCTATTTTTAAATCCGCATCTTTCTCAGTGTTCGTTTGTTTCCACTTTTTATTCTCAGCAATATCATAGACTGTTTCTTTCAAAGATTCAGAAATACTATCTGAGATGAAGTATGTTTCATTTTCTTTATCCTCCTGATGCCCAGAGCTGTTATTTGAAGTGTTTAAAAAATGTGAGTAAATGAAAAAAAATCCTATTCCCAGTAGTACAACTGCGACGACAACAAAAAGTACGATGAATACCTTTTTTCTATTTTTTGAAGCTTTTATATCTACTGATATGTCCATTTATTGAGGATTATTTTTCCCAGGTCAGAACGAGATCTTCATCTTTCTCGAGGTTGGTTCTTTTTACGAGGGTATTTATCTCTCTCTGTATATCTGAGAGATCAGTTGGCTCCCATAGGTCTGGATAGGAGACCTGGATCGTGATTGGATCGGCATCCAGTCCGGCCTGTTTGATGAAGTTCAGTCTGTACGTCAGCTTGCTCCCTGGACCTATTTCTAAAGGAAAGTCAGTCATGTCCTCTCTTTCAAGTCGGTATGTTACTGAGATACTGTGCTGACCCTTCGTTGGAACAACAATGTGTCCGGACAAGGTCTCGAGCTGAAATGAAGAACTCTCTTTAACAGTGTAGGACTCTATTCCCTCGACTCTTACCAGGGTAACACCCTGTGGAAGAAATATTCGTATGAAGCACTCATAGTCACCCTCTGGATAAATATTCTGTGTGCTCGAATTTTCATAGTTTATTGTAAGCTTTTGTTGGATCGTGTTTTCATCAATTATATTTGTTGCAACAGTTGTGGATCTATCGATGTAGTAGTTAGCTTTATTTCCTCCGTAGTTCCATTCAACAGGATAGATGATATTTGTTTTAGGCTCTAGGTGGCCGCTCCACCCCAAATTATCAAGAACTTCTGCAACTTGAGAGTTGTGCATGTATATTTGAATATGGTTTTCATCAAGGGCCTCGGTTGTTACTTTTGATACCTCTGATATCTTGGATTTTCCGTCTGACAATAATTTTTTGAGAATCTCATTGGCCAGGTTTGATAGGAAGACAGGTTTGTTTGTGCTTCCCGGCGTGAATTCCTTATGGATCTCAATTACCTTGTCATATATGTTGTCCTTGGTTACTGGATCGGATTCTCCCGGGACTTTTATTTCACCCCAAATATCAATAAGTTCGCTTACATACTGAAGGTCTATTGCTATTACTCCATCAACGTTTACGACCTTGTCCTCAAGCTTGAGGAAATACTCTGCGGCCTCAGCTGACTCTGGGAAATCAGGTGACCAGTTTGAAAGAGACAGATTCCATTCTTTGGTTCCCAGTGCTTTTTGCATGGATTCTGGAGGATCGACTTTCTCTGTGAGTTGACCGTCTGCATTGTAAACATCGTCGACGGTCATCGTTCTAATTTGACCATGCTCAATTCCTATAACAGCATAGCTGGTGAGCCAACCTCCTGTGCTTCTGAGTTCCATTGGGTTTTGGAATAGAACAATATAAGTTTTTCTATCATCCTCACCAAGAATCTCGGGCATATACGATGAAAACTCATTTACCGTACCTATTGTCTCATCCAGTTTTGCGGTTGTGTCTTTTAATTTCTTAATGTAATTCCTTATTGAAGCGGGGTAAATAGAGGTGTCAACATCATTTAGGGACTCTGTGGCTAGTGAAATTTCAATGCTTGCGCTTTCAATATACTGAACCCCGTCTTCCATACTCCGTAGCTCATTTAGGTACTCTCTGGAACCTCCTCCGGTATTCTGATCAAAGGTTGTGATAGGTTCGAAGTTGTTGAAATATTCAGCGTAAGGGTCGAATCCCTTAACTAGATAATTTCCCGCTTTAGACAAATGCTCTGCCCCGTCAGCTATATTTGAGGTATTTTGGTAGAGGTTTTTTACTCCGGGAACGTAAGACACCCATCTTAGATTTTGAAATCCGGTATTTGCGAGAGAGGTGAAGTAGCTTGATCGTTCGAGTGATTTCTGTGCAGCATCTGTATCGAGGCTATAAGCCTGTTTGTACCCCTTATTTCCGAAGTAATATCCAAGTGACGCGCCTAGCAGAATCTGAATTATTGGTGCAATCAGTAGAAAGTACACGGCTACCACGGCTAGAGATATTCCTACCCATTTAAAAACCTGCCCGAGGGATACCTTCTGAGTTTTGGAAGACGAAAGAGTACTTGTGATGACTTCTTTAAGTCTGGAAAATGGAGAAGTAACAGAACTGATAATTTTGCCGACTGTTGTAACTCGTTCGGACCTTGGGGCCTTTGCTTTTAACGATTCTTGCTTGTCTGTCAGGTCTTTTTGAGAAGGTTTATCCTCCCACTTCAGATTGTATTCGTCATAGAAATACTGAATTGATTCCATGAGGGACTCTTCAAAAGAAATTCTTGGGTTCCAGCCGATTTTTGTAAGATTTTTGGCAGGCACATAAATTTGTGGAGGTCCTTCATCTCCTGAGCTTTCAGTAAAAACTATCTCTCCTGCTTTTGGGTTCATTTCAAGTGTCCTGTAGGCTAGACTAAGGGTTGAGATCTCTTCTGGATATGAGAGGGAAAACACCTCTCCATTTGTTTTTCCGCTAAAAGTTGCTTTTATCAAGCCATAAACGGCATCTAAAGAGTTGATATAGTATGAGAAGTCGAGTCCCTCACCGGTTATTGTTATTCTCGGTTTAGTAATAGATTCCTTTATCATATCAACGAAAGTAGTGTTCGAGTCCAAAGGCATTCCTTTTCCGATTACTTCACCAAGTCGGCAAATTCTGATATTGAGGGCTGCATTGTCGTGGTATTCTGCCGCAAGATTTTCGGCATATCTTTGAAGCTCCATAGGTGTGTACGGATTTTGAGATCTATCAGAGGAAAGCTTATCCGTGTCTTGAGGTTTTATGGTGGAAAGCTTTCTGTGTCCAGAGATGGTTGTTGTAAGAGTTACCTTTGCGGATTGTTTGAGAGCAATTTTAAACAATGCGTCGATTGAGTTTGTTTCTGATAAAAACTTCTTACTTGAAAGATTCTCTGTTGTGACTAGATACTGGTCCAGCAGGATAAAAATATAGTCTACGCGCTTAATCTCGGTTGAAAGTCCAGGTACTCCAGAGAGATCATAGATTTTGGCTTTGTGTTTTGACTTAAGATCCTGAAGTGTCTTTTTGGTCTTTCGAGTGAATTCATCAATAACTATGATGTTTGTTTTCTGGGAGGATAGAATTTCGGCTAATTTTTCGCCGAGGAAGTTGGCACCATGTACAATAATTGCTGTTGGTTGTTTTGTGTTTAGTTGATCATTCATGCTTGGTATTAATCAAGTTGTACCGGCCTTGCCATAAGTTCTATTTCGGCGATGAGAGTATAGCCCTCACGTAAAATTAAGGCGGCATCTTCGTCCTCATATCCGTCCAATGAGATTTTCATCTCATGTCTTCCGTCGTCAAGTTTTTGTGTTGTTACGGGAGTATCTCCGTATCGGATATTGTCTATCCATACCGTGGCACCTGGCGGGGAAGATTTTATATATAGCTCGGATTCGTTCGTCTTTATTTTTTTATAATAAAGAGTTTTTAACGAACTGAATTGTTTGCTTGGTCCAATTTCCGCTTCAACAAATGTCCTTGTGTTCTGCTCAAGATGAATCAGCTTTGTAATATCGGTATAGAAGTCTTCACTTCCTGAGATTCGTGAAACCTTAAGTTTATAATCGCCTGGGGCAAGATTCTCCGACGATAATGGAGTCTCTCCTATTTTTTTCCCGTCTAGAAACACTTCTGATTTTCCAGCTGTTGTATTAACTGTAAGGGCGGCGTTTTTTCCTACAATAGGAAGATAAGCAAGGTATGACCATGGGCGTAGGATCGCTGCCGCAATTGCAAGGGCAGCAATAAAAACTATAATTATTATGCGGTAGCTCTTTTTCATTGGTGATTTCATTATAGTTTTTGGAGCATGAAAAGGCAATTGGTTTGCGTCTGGAAGCAGTTAGAGTATTAGTATGAATATTTTGACTCTGGACTTTCCTTATCTGTAACTTCTTTCTGAGAGGGTTTTTGCCGTCTTTTGACAATTTGTGTTATGGCCCCAATGAAAACTACAATTAGTAATAGTGCAATCAACGATGAAAATGCCCTCATAGCTCCGAAGGAGGCGAGAGCTACGGCACCGAGAATTGCTGAAAGGCCATATTCGACTAGAGCAAGTTGAGGTTCAGTAAGCCCAAGGTCGAGCATTTTGTGATGTAGGTGAGTTTTGTCGCTTATCGAGAGAACAATACTTGGGTTTAGGGTTTTCGTCTTTATTATCCTGGAGGCTATAACCCAGACAAAATCTATAAGCGGAAGCATAAGAATGATTAGACCTATCGCTATCTTTGCACCACTCATAACACTTAGAACAGCAAGTACAAAACCGTAAACAGATTTTCCCGAGGAACCGGAGAATATCTTTGCGGGATAGAAGTTGAAGATTAGAAATCCCAGGGCAAGTCCCGCAAAAATAATGCTTAGGGTTGCAGATTGATCGGATTGTGTTCTAACACTGAACAGAAAAAGCGTGAGCGAAGCAATTATAGAATTTCCCTCCATAAGGCCATCAGTTCCTGCGACGAACTTCACAGCATTAATACATATCAGAGTCCATGCAATAAACAAGAGATCACCTGGAAGTACGAGTTCTATAGGAATGTTGAGAAGCTCTGTTTTAAATGTGAAGAGATCGAGATTTATTACTCCGTTTATGGGATTGTTTATAAATGAGAGATTGATTGGAGATAAAGCAATAATAATAGCAGCGGCTATTTGAGCCGTAAGTTGAAACTTGTATGAAAATTCAAACTTATCGTCGAGAATGCCCATAACAAGCAGCAGAGATGTTGCAAGGACGAGATAAAGGACTTCGGGACTGTACTCAAGAGTGATAAGTGTTAGTAGGATAAAGGGGAGAACAACAGCAGCACCTCCAAGCCTTGGGGTAGGGGGTTTTTCGAGATGTCTGAAGTCTGATGCCTTATTCCCTTCTCTCATACTTGGTGGATATGCAAGAATTTTGAATTTTCGCGCAATGTAACCAACTATTGGTGTAAGTACAAGCCCTGAAAGAAATCCAATGGCAAGTAGTGGCAGGTAATCAAGATATTTTTGGTAATTTTCAGGGATGTTGAGATTAAACATGCATTTATCTAACTAGACTTAAGGGTTTATATATGGAAATAAATAGTGCCAAAGTTGTGATGATCGATATTGTTTGAATAAAATAGGCAAGAGTTTTTGATTTAAAGTATAGTCTTCCGCCAACAATTATTGCAAATAGCTGGACGATAAGATTAGTAAGGACAATTAATATAACGTTTGTACTGTTGATAAATCTCTTTGACGGGGATTGATAGTAGTAAAAAAGTGCTATAGAAGAGGGTATCTTCGTAATATTATTATAGAAATACACTGCGGTTATTATCGAAAGGGAGGTATTCAGAAATATAGCAAGCCACAGAACTGGAGATCTCCAGTAGCTAAATTGATCCATTATTCTGGAAATTCTCCTATACCTAAGGGAAACACGTTGTAGAAACGGACTCCCTTTGTACTTAATTCCAAGGCCTAATTGTGACGGTTTTTCTTTAATCTGTTTTTTCTTCATTATTCAGGACGTTATTATACAACATAAATACTTTTTGAAATTCTTCCAGAGAGAGTTCCTCGGGTCTCTTTTTTCGGACTATCTTGAAATTATTCTCTTTAAGGCATTGCTTTAGACGAAAATGGTACTTTTTTGGAGTAATCCTTAAAAGATTATTTTGGATAGTTTTTCGTTGAGATTGAAAGCAATCCTTAATAAAAGCAGACAAATCTGTGCCATCTTTATGCGGATTTTTAAGTATAAATTTTATGACAGCACCGTCCACCTTGGGAACCGGACTGAAAGATTTTGCAGAAACCGTAAATTCATACCTGCAAGTGGAGTAAATACTTGCGAAAAGTGATAAAAATGTTGATTTCGGGGTCTTAGCCGTATAGTCATCGGCAACTTCCTTCTGAACCAGAAAAGTGAGAGAAACCGGGTGAGGCAGATTTTCTTTTCTAGGAAAAGTAATAAATTTGGCTATTATTTTTTTTGAAATATTGTAAGGGAGTGAACCTACTACGAAAAAATCATTCTTGAAATTATCAGCAGGGTTATAATTCAAGATATCCATATTTACAACTTTGAAATTCTGATGCGATGTTAACTCAAGTTTTTGCTTTAGTAAAAGGGCTAGTCTGGGATCGCGTTCTACGCACACAAGTGATTGAACGAGGTTTATAAGTTCAAAGGTAAGAGCTCCCTTCCCTGGTCCTATCTCAAGCCAGTCTTGATCAGAAGACGGGTCTGCTATGGAAACCAATTTTTGTATTATTGCTTTATCTTTTAAAAAGTTTTGACCAAGATATTTTAGAGCTTTCATGTTTTATATTCTATTTCTATACATTGAGATCCAAAAAACTAAGCAAGAAATTTATTCCGGTGCAGGGTACCGCAAATCATAAACCTTGTTTTTTATATTGAAGGAGATGTTGCATTTGGAACACAGAAGACTTGATGGTTTTCTGTCTAATTCACCTTTACACTTGGGGCAGCACAGTAAGTCCTCAACATCTGAAAAGTGCTGTTGTGACAAGCCGTTTTTTTTGTATGACTGGTAAATTATGCTTGGAGTAATCTTAGTCCAGCCTAATACAACTTGAAAAAATTTTTCCACTACTTTAAGTAATACCGAGGGTACAAATTTTTTGATAAAAGGGATTCTCAGAAAGGATAAACAATATGATCTTTTGATATTTATTTCATGAGAAACAAGAAGATTTCTAATATGTCTTGGTGAATAGTTATAAATAATCCCGGGAACCGTTGCTTCGGTACCCTCGGGAGATTTTGAAGTCTCTATTTTCGAAGGCTCACCTGAAAAAATATATTTGAAATTAAATTTGAGTATTGCTCTGAGAATAGCTTTGATATTATGCTTGTTGGCAAATTCCAATACGAAGAGGGCTTTGCTAGAAAGGATTCTTGAAACTTCTGATATGGCTGTGTCCCAATCCTCCAGGTGATGAATTACTCTTACCATGAGAGCAGAATCAAATGTTGCTGTTTTAAAGGGAAGATTATAAACATTTGCTGCTACCAAATTTACGTTTTTTATTCCTCTCTTCTTAAAGTCCTCGCGTGCCTGTTCTAGGGCCTTTTCCGAATAGTCACACAAAACACAATTGTGGAACTTTTGGTAGTATAAATCTGTTAATCTTCCGTACGAACCACCTACATCTAGGATCCAGTTCCCAGTGGAATTCTTGAGAATCTTCTTCAGTACGTTAGTCTCAGAAAAGTTCTCGTAGTCTCGGTCCTTCCAAAATTGGGAGTAATCGTAATCGTATTTATCGTAGTAGGTAATATCTTGTGAGCTCATTGTAAGGTTGCGAAAATTAAAAACTATTTAGATTGCAGAGCTTCTAGTTCCTGTATTTTTGAGTTTATCAGATTTAGTACCGAATTTGCCTTTTCTGATGAATCAGTTTTTTCAAGCTTTTCAAGCTGTTCCTTTAAGTCAGCTATTTCAAATCGAATAGCACGCTCCTTAATCTTGCGTATTGTTTCCGTGATTTCCAAGATAATTTCTTCTTGTGTAGGCTCTTCAGACCAAATTGGACGCATATTGGAGTCTTCACATAAAGATCTTTCTTTGTCGTCGAGTTTTTCAATAAAGGAAGATATTGAAAAGTCTTTATCTTTTTTAAATTGAGAAATAAGCTTATTAACAATTACTGAAACAGTAGGATTTTTGAGCTCTTGAAGTGGAATCTTTTCAATTGTCCAGGGAAGCGCCTTAGGACTCTGAAAAAGCAACGAGAGCAGGTATATCTCCAGGGGAAGATCTTGGTCTTTAGCTTTGGTCTCCTCCTCAATATCTGCAGTAGTAAAAGTGTTAGAAATTATTTTTTTCTTGATTGTAGATTCCGATATTCCAGTGAGCTCGGATATTTCCTTAATGTGGTGCTCTCGTATTAGTAAATCTGATATCTCTGAAATTATTGGGAATATCTTTTTTACCACCAATTGCTTGAATTTCAGGCTTTTTGGGTCTGAACCACTTAATAGTTTCTCGAGAAAATATGTTATTGCTGGTTGTTTGGAATTTATAGCCTTAATCCATAGGTTTTTATCCTTTTTGATACATTCGTCAGCGTCGTTTCCGTATGGCAACTCGATCGCTGAAACATTGAAGCCCTTCTTGTAGGCTAATCCAGCAACTCTTGCTGCGGCAGATTGGCCGGCAAAGTCTCTGTCAAAACACAAGGCAATGTTTTGTGTAAATCTCTTAATTCTATCGAGTTGGTCTGAAGTAACACCTGTTCCCAGGGGGGCTGTGATGTTCTTTACTCCTGCTTGGAATGAGGATATTACATCTGTCTGGCCTTCGACGAGGATGCAGAAATCCCTGTCGTTAATTGCTTTTTTGGTCTGAAAAATCCCGAAAAGGTTCCTCCTTTTCTGAAAGATCAGGGTCTCTGGCGAGTTAATGTATTTGGGCCTCTTATCGTTCTTATTAATTACCCTTCCGCTAAAACCAATTACAGCTCCTGAGGTAGAAAAAATTGGGAACATTAGTCTGTCGTAGAACCTATCTGTAAGTCGTCCTTGACGTTTTGTAAGAATGCCGTAATTCTCAAGTTCTTTGTCTTGGTAACCTTTTTTCTTTAAGAATGAATGTAGAGAATTATTAGCGGAGGTGGGAGGTGCATAACCAATTTGAAATGTCTTTATCGAGTCTTTTGTCAATCCCCTTTTACGAAGATATATTCGGGCTTTTTCACCCAAATTATGTTTTGTTAGGATGTAATTGTAATACTTTCCTGCAAGTTCATGAATTTCTTTTGCCCTGAGAAACCTTTTTGCAGACTCTGGATCAGATTTGCCCAATTTAAGCTTAACGCCGGCCTCTTTGGCAAGCTGCGTAAGGGCTTCATAGAATTCGATGTTTTCATTTTTCATCAGGAACTCTATTACGTCACCGCTTTCACCACACCCGAAACATTTGTAAATTCCTAGTTCGGGGTTTACTGAAAAAGATGGAGTATCCTCTTTATGGAAGGGACAAAGACCAAATAGGTTTTTACCTACAGGCTTGAGACTTACATATCTTTTGACTACATCTTCAATATTTATTCTCTGTTTAATCTCCTCTATTTGAGATCTATCAACTCCAGAAGAATGGATGATTTCCGCCATTTTTATTCTTTTAACTTAAGGTTGATGGCAGTCAAGACTATCGTTATTATCGATTTCACAAAGTATTGAGGCAACGCCTGCCTCGCCTATAAAAAGTTGCCTTTCCTGTCCATTAACGATTACTTTCGTAGAAGAAACTTTGCCAGTAATTATATAAACGCTTGTTTCAAAGGTATATTCTATTGGTGTTCCAGGAGAAACTACAGCAGCAATCTCTTGGTTTCCATCGATTTCAACCTGAATCCAGGCTGCCTCTGGTGATATTGTGATTTTTAAAGTGTTTCCTTCAATATCGCTCTGTGACTCCTGACTATCCTGTTCATCATTTGAAGACCTGCTTTCTGGTGCTGTTTCGGACTCTTCGACTGTGTCATCTTGACTCTCTTTAACATACTCAATGTTTCTTGTGACTACTGCTTCTTTACCAATATTATCAGGATGTCTGGACTTAACGATGATGGTGTTGGCTCCTTCGCTTAGTGATAATTCAACTTCAAAATGACCATCCTGAGAGATTTTTACAGCCTCGTCATTAACAGTAACAAACATATCCGGGTCAGTTTTACCTTTCAGTGTAATTTCTGACTCTGTCACGGTGGAATTATTTTCTGGATCAGTGACCTCAAGAAATGGCGGCTTCTGGAAGTTGTAAAATTGATAGATCAGATATGCCACTGTTGCCAAAGCAAAAAGTGAAACAAGTGAAATAATTATAATACTTGGAGTTAGAACAAATTTTGGTTGCTTGATTGGCTTGGGGCCCTTCTCTACAGGTTGAATTGGTGCCTCCCCTACGCTTCTTCTATACAATGCTAATACTCTGTGACTGTTAACCCCAAGGAATTTTGCATAGTTCTGCAGAAATCCTTTCGCGTAAACAGAGGAAGGAAATTTTTCGAACTGATTCTTCTCCAGAGCCTCTAGATAGTGGCGTTGAATTTTCGTTGCAGTAGCAATCTCCTCTAGAGAGTAATTTCTCCTGAGCCTTTCTTTTTTAAGAATTTCACCAGCCGTTAGCACATTTAAGAGGTATTGAGATTATGTCTCGGATTCTTCCCCAGACAGTTTTGAGAGAAAAGCCTCAGCATCAGAAATCAGTACATCTCTGGGTTTACTTCCGTCTGCTGGACTCACGACTTTTGCCGCATACAGTTCGTCAATAAGTCTTGCAGCACGATTGTATCCTATTCGTAGTTTTCTTTGTAGTAATGATGAGGATGCTTTTCCTGCAGCAACAATAATTCTTACTGCGTCAGGAAATAATTCATCCTCGGAAGCACTTCCGGCTCCGGTTGTAGCTCCCCCAGATCCCTGAGGTTTAGTCACTTCCTTGTTATAGTCTATGTCTTCAACTTGTGATTTAAGATGACTCGTTACTCTTTCGACCTCCTCAGGTGAGACAAATGCGCCTTGAATTCTATATGGTCTTGAGACGTCTGGGGCTTTGAATAGCATGTCCCCATATCCAAGAAGGTTTTCAGCTCCTATCATGTCGAGAATGACTCTTGAGTCTATCGATGTAGCTACATTCATACCGATCCTAGCAGGTATGTTGGCTTTGATTAGGCCTGTTAAAACGTCAACAGAGGGCCTCTGAGTGGCCAAAATGAGGTGAATTCCGACAGCTCTTGCCATTTGAGCCAGGCGGACAATCTTTGATTCTACGTTCAATCCAGCGGTTAGCATTATGTCTGCCATTTCGTCTACGACCAGAATGATATATGGTAGCGCAGGGAATCCCATGGATTTATTGTAGTCTTCGATATTTCTTACTCCTGCTTTGTTTAAGATTCGGAATCTCTGTTGCATTTCTGTTGTTAGCCACTCTAGTGAATATGCTACCTTTTCAACGTCAGTAATAACGGGTGTTAAAAGATGAGGAATGCCATTGTAAGGCGGAAGTTCTACCATTTTGGGATCAACAAGGATAAGCCTTAAATAGTCGGGAGAATAAGTCATTATTAGACCACATAAAAAGGCATTAACACAGACAGATTTCCCTGATCCTGTTGCTCCTGCAATGAGAATATGGGGCATTTTTGCAAGATCTTTTACAATGGTTTTGCCGGAAACGTCTTTTCCGAACACAAGAGGTAAAATTCTATCCCTGGACTTCATCTCTTCTGACTCCATTACATCACGTAAAGAAACCATGGAAGATACCTCGCTTGGCATTTCAATGCCTATTAGTGATGTTCCGGGTATGGGGGCCTCGATTCTTACTGAACCCGATGGGGCTGCGAGGGCTAATGCAAGGTCATTTTGTAGTGCTCTAACTTTTGATACCTTTGTTCCAACAGTAATGCTAAGGGCGTATTGGACAACTCTGGGACCGACTGAAATCTCAGATACTTTTGCCTGTATCCCAAAGCTTTTTAGAGTATTTTCTATTATTTCAGCCTTTTCTTGATGTTTTGCAGGATCGGATTTAACTTTTTTGGTGACAGATAGCAGCTCAGTTGAAGGATTTACCCAGTTGGGATATTTAATTGTTTCCTCTTCAGATGGTGTTTCTAAGTTGCCTTCTGAAGAATCATCAGTTTTTTTGTGTGTCTCTGTGGATGTCTTAGAGCTTGTATCTTGCATAGAATCTGTTGAATCAAGACCACTAATCTTTGGCTCTCCCGCATCGGAAGTACCGTCTCCTATGTATTTATTTTCTGCTGTTGCATCAGTTTCGTTGACGCTTTTTTCTGAGTTTACCTTTATATCTTTGTTTTTCTTGAGTAAAGAAAAGGCTTTTTTGATACCCTCTTTAATCTGATCCCACGATGTGTCTGTTATCAATATTATTGCTATTGATGTAGCGATTACCAGTAATACAATTCCTATAAACCTTCCAAATGAGCTTATTAAAAAATTGCTTAAATAGTACCCGAGATATCCTCCGCCATTACCCTGTTCTGCAGAAGATAAAGAAAGGGTCGTTGGAATTATAAAGTGTGAAATTGCTGATATCACCGATGTTAGAACGGTTATACCTGTTATTATCTTAAAGCCGTTTATTCTTGACTTGTAACCCAGGATAGTTGTTCCCAAAAGGATAAATACTAGTCCTCCGGGTATGGAGCCTATTCCCAGAGGTTTTTTCACAAATAGAAAAAAGCTGCCATCTATAAACTGAGAGAGTATTAGAGAAACTCCTAAGGCTATTGTTAAGACACCAAAAATTATTCTGGTCTCTCTGCTTTGAATTGTAAGACCTTTAGATTTGGGTGGTCGGCCACGCTTTTTCTTTTTAGCCATGACCCAATTGTATTAAAAGGGATAATCTTTTGCAATCAAGAGGCTGTTAAGTGTTTCACGGAAGGCAATTAATAGGGGTTGAATTTATCATTTTTTTGTGGCACGATATTAGTGTATTAAACCGGCCAATTCATTTGTTGACAAGTGCCGGTGTATATGATACTATTCTGCGAGTTTTCCGGAAATTCCTATAACAATAATGTTTTTTGCTCGCGAAGTTTCTTAAAACAGATTTTTACAGAGAATAGGCTCCTATAGAGTGAGCCGTTTTTTTTGATATTTGTTATATTAATAGGACAATTTATGTTTAAACCAAGAGTAAATTCCGCTGGGAGGTTAGACTTAGGTCTTTCAGAAAGAATACTTCCCCCTCCAAACCTTATAGAGGCTCAAAAGAAGTCTTATGAATGGTTTAAAAAAGAAGGAATGGATACGCTTTTTGATGAGATTAATCCTGTCTCTGATACTTTGGGGAGGATGTGGGATCTTGAGTTTTCTGATTTCGAATTTGGTGATCCTAATCGCACTCCGGAAGAAGCCATTATTAAGAGTTCAACTTATGATGCTCCCTTGTATGCTAAGGTTAAGCTAACCAGCAAGAAGACAGGCGAAATTAAGGAGCAGAAGATGTTTGTAGCTGATTTCCCCCTCATGACCCCGAGGGGGTATTTTATTTTCAACGGTATTACAAAGACAGTTGTTCATCAGATCGTTCGTTCTGAGGGTGTTCTGTTCGAGGAGAGTAAAATCAGTACAGCAGATAAGAGGCTCTATTTTGCGAGGTTAATGCCTATGAGAGGACCCTGGTTTGAATTTGAGGTTAGCAAATATTACACAATGGCTGTAAGACTTGTTAACAAGAGACCAAAGATACTTGTAACTACACTTTTGCGAGCTTTCGGCTTTTCGGGCGATGATGAAATTAGGAAATTGTTCCAGGATGTGCTTGGTATGGATAAGGATTTGATCGAGGCAACTCTTGAAAAGGATCCAACCAGCAATAGGGAGCAAGCCGTCATACATATATATAGCAAAATTCGGCCTGATGAATCTGTAACAATTGAGTCTGCAGAGAAATATATTAAAGGTTTCTTTTTCAATCAAAGAAGATTTGATTTGGGTAAGGTTGGCAGGTATCAGCTTAATAAAAAGTTAGGGCTTGATTATGATATGAAGCCCGAGAATTATCGACTTTTTATTGACGACATTATTGCCGTTATTAAAGCATTAGTGGAGATTCACAATGGTAAGAGAAAACCTGATGATATTGATCATTTAGGAAACAGGAGAATTAGAAGTGTAGGAGAGATTATTAGTGATGAACTTCGTGTTGGTATAAGGAGAATGGAGAAGACCATTAGGGATAGGATGAGTATGCATGGCGAGGATGCTAGAGTAACACCGTCTATGCTTGTAAGCACAAGACCAATAGCAGCTGCAATTAATAGTATGTTTGGTACTGGTCAGTTGTCCAGGTTCATGGATCAGGACAATATTCTAGGAGAGATTGAGCATAAACGGGAGGTTACTGCAAGCGGTCCCAAGGGTCTTACCAAGGAGAGAGCAACTTTCTCTGTAAGAGATGTTCATTTCTCTCATTACTCAAGGTTTTGCCCTGTCACTACACCTGAAGGTCAATCAATTGGTGTTGTTGTTCATCTTGCTCTTTACGCTAGGGTCAATGACTACGGATTTATTGAAGCACCGTATAGGAAAGTACTTCAGGAGGCAAAAAATAATAAAACGTCATTACTGAATAGAATTCCTATTGATGATGTTAAAAACCCTAAGACGGGTAAAGTTCTTGCAAATGCTGGAGAACTTATCGACGAAAAAACTGCAGACAAGATTTCAAAAGTTAAAGAGATTAAGAAAATTTCCGTCATCTCGTACAAGACTGATGACGTGATTTATGTTTCACCTTCTGATGAAGATAAATATGTTGTGACAATGTCTACTGTTGATATGGATGAACATGGAAACCTTATTGGAAAGTTGGTTTCAGCTAGAGCGGAGGGCCATTTCTATATGAAACCTGTTCAAGAGGTTCAACTGATTGACGTTGTTCCTTCTCAAGTCTGTGGACTTGGTTTATCTTGCATACCATTTATTCCTCAGGATACTTCTGAGCGTGCATTAATGGGTTCTAACATGCAAAGACAGGCTGTTCCTTTAGTCAAAAATGAGTCTCCAATTGTAGGTACAGGCTATGGAGAGCTTGTCGCACGTCAATCGGGTTGGGCGACATACGCAGAAGAGGATGGGGAAATCACTTATGTCGATGCAGGTCAAGTCAGGGTTAGATATAAGGGTAAGAAAAAGGAAGAAACATACGATATTACTACTTTCCAGAGTACTAATCAGGACACCTGTTTTACTCAAAAGCCTGCTGTTGATCTTGGACAAAAAGTAAAAAAAGGTGAGCTTCTAGTTGATGGTCCAAGCATGCAGAACGGTGAATTAGCCTTAGGTACAAATCTTCTTGCTGCATACATGATTTTTGACGGTTATGTATATGAGGATGGTTTTCTTATATCTGAAAGACTTGTTAAGGACGATGCTTTAACTTCTATTCATATAAAGAAGTATGAGCAGAATATTCAGGAAACAGAGCTTGGACCTGAGATTCTTACAAATGACATTCCAAATGTTAGCGAGAGAACTCTTCGGAATTTAGATGAGCGAGGTATTGTCAGAGTCGGTGCGCGTGTCCAATCACAAGATGTTCTTGTGGGAACGATCGCTCCCCGTGGTGAAAAAGAGCTCACCTCTGAGGAAAGGCTTCTTAGAGCTATTTTTGGGGAACATGCACGAGAGGTTAGAGACAACTCACTTCGTGTTCCTCATGGTCAAAGCGGTGTTGTAATAAATACACAGGTTTTATCTATTGATGAGGGGGATAAGCTACCTGCTGGAGTGATTCATCAGGTAAATGTGTGGGTTGCTCAGACAAAGAAAATTGCACTTGGTGACAAACTTGCTGGAAGACATGGAGATAAAGGAACAGTTTCTGCCGTTTTACCGGTTGAGGATATGCCATTCCTTGAGGATGGGACTCCGCTGGATATTATCATCAGCCCTATTTTGATAAAAAGAATGAATATAGGTCAGCTCATGGAGGTTAAATTTGCCAAACTTGCAAAAGAACTTGGAATAAAGATTTCCATACCTAACTTTGAGGAATCAAATATTCAGTGGCTCTATGATGAATGTGAGAAGAACGGTATTGATACAAACGAACGTGTCACTCTCTATGACGGACGTACAGGTAAAAGATTCCCGAGACCTGTTAAGGTTGGGCCAAAATATACTAACAAGCTTAAGCACATTGCTGATACGAAGATACACGCTCGATCAACCGGTCCTTACACACTTGTTACACAGCAGCCTCTCGGAGGTAAGGCGCAAATGGGAGGCCAGAGATTTGGAGAAATGGAAGTTTGGGCACTGGAGGCTCATGGGACAGCGAATATTCTACAAGAGATGCTTACTATTAAATCAGATGATGTAAAAGGTAGATCAGATGCTTATAAGGCAATTATCCATGGTGAAAAAATTGAGACTGTAACTACACCGGAGTCATTTAAAGTTCTTATAAGAGAGTTGAATGCTCTTTCGCTAAATATCGATCTAATTTATAAAAAGACCGAAGAGGAAGATGAACCAGACGCAGAACAAAAGGATGAATAACAATAGAAGGTACCAGGACTTCACTTCTTTGAAGATTACTTTGGCATCGCCAGATCAGATTTTGGCTTGGTCTCACGGCGAAGTAACAAAGGCTGAGACTATTAACTATCGTACTCTGAAACCAGAGGTAGATGGTCTCATGTGTGAAAAGATCTTTGGACCTACCCAAAACTATCAATGTTACTGTGGGAAATACAGAAAGGTTCGATATAAGGGGATTATATGTGATAAATGTGGAGTTGAAGTAACAAGCAATAAGGTAAGAAGAGAAAGAATGGGGCATATTAAGCTTGCAGTCCCTGTCACTCATGTGTGGTTCTCATACAGTATACCTAATAAGATTTCCATAATTCTGGATATTCCTCAGAAGAGATTGCTTTCTGTTGTTTATTACACGAGATATATGATTACTGAGGTTGATAATCAGCGCAAAAAGGAGATAATTCCGATAATTCATCAGGAACTTGATACAAAGAAGAAGGAATTAGATGCTGAGTTGAAATCTCGTATTGCTGAACTCGAGAAAGGTCTTGATGATGAGTCGAAGAAAATTAAGAAACAAGTCAAAGATGAGGTAAAGGCCGAGTTCAAAATTGAGACACTGACAAATGATCATAAGAAATCAATTGCAAAGTTACATAAGGAATATGCAGAGAGAGAGGAAGAAACTGAAAGAGAATACAACGATCTTGAGAAGCTTGTCGAAAGAATCAAGATTGGTGAGGTGCTTACTGAAGATGAGATTATTTTACTAAGAGAAAAGAATTTTGTTTTCTTTTCGGCGAAGATGGGAGCAGAGGCAATTAGAGAACTTTTATCAGTCCTTGATCTAAAAAGTATTTCCAGAAAAATCAAGAAAGCAATTTCTAGTACACAGTCTTCTGCCAAGAGGGCTAGACTTATCGCAAGGGCCAGACTTATCAGTGGTATGCTTGAAAATAATTTAAGGCCCGAATGGATGGTACTTGATGTATTACCGGTAATTCCTCCTGATTTGAGGCCGATTATTCAGCTTCCTGGTGGTAAATTTGCAACTTCGGATCTTAACGATCTATATAGGCGGGTTATTAATAGAAATAACAGACTTAAGAGGTTGATACAGATTGGTGCACCTGAGGTTATTTTGAGGAATGAAAAGAGAATGCTTCAAGAGGCTGTTGACGCTCTTATAGATAATAGTCACAGACCGAACAAACCGTTTATTAACCTGAGGAGAATGCCATATAAAGCATTAACAGATAACCTTCGTGGAAAGAAGGGTCGTTTTAGAAGGAATCTTCTTGGCAAGAGGGTCGACTATTCCGGACGTTCTGTAATAATAGGTTCTTCAACTTTGACTCTTAACCAGTGTGGTTTACCCAAGACAATGGTCCTTGAAATGCTGAAACCGTTCGTTATTCGGCATCTTATTGATAACGAGGATGCACCAAATATTCGTGTAGCCAAGCAGATAATAGATGATATGGAACCTATTGTTTGGGATATTCTTGAGGAGTTAATAAAGGACAGACCGGTACTTTTGAATCGTGCTCCTACTCTTCATAAACAGAGTATCCAAGCTTTTTATCCTGTTCTTATTGAAGGTAATGCCATAAGAATTCATCCGTTGATCTGCGCTGGGTATAATGCTGACTTCGATGGTGACCAGATGGCTGTTCATGTACCTCTGACCGATGAAGCAGTGAAGGAAGCCAAGGAGATAATGCTTGCTCAGTACAATATTATAAGTCAGGCCGATGGGAGTATTCTTGCTATACCGGCAAAAGATATGGTTATTGGTATTTATCTTCTTACTGCTCTTGAGGAAGAGGGTGAACCTATTACAGCGTTTTCAAGTGTGAACAGAGCGATCTCTTCGTATGATGTGGGTGAAATAACAATCTCGCAGAAGATTCTTGTTGATATTAAGGGAGAAACAGTAGAAACTTCAGTTGGAAGACTTATTTTTAATGAGACTCTACCTGATGATTATAAATTTGTTAATGACCAAGTAGATAAATCTATTCTTGCTGATGTAATCAAAGATATTGTTAGAAACTATCCACTCGAAACGGCAGTGCAGGTTTTGGATGGCTTGAAGTATCTTGGGTTTAAATATGCAACTGATCTTGTTTATGATCTTGCTGTCGAAGACTTTGAAATTGACGTTGATAGAGAAGAGCTTCTTGACAAGGGTAATCAGAAAGAGCTCCAGCTGCAGGAGGATTATATGATGGGTCTTTTGACCTATGATGAAAAAAGACAGCTAAGTATTGACATGTGGAATTCAATAACCTCTGAAATGAGTGATAAGATTTGGGAGAGGATAGAGCCTGATAATCGTGTGTTTCAACAGATCAAGTCAGGCGCTGCAAAATATCCCGACCAGGCACGTCAGATTATTGCTATGAAAGGAATGATCCGTGATCCACGAGGAGATTGGGTAGAGCTTCCAATTCAAGGAAATCACAATATCGGGTTGTCAGCATTTGAATATTTTGCGGCAAGTCGAGGTGGTAGAAAAGGTCTAGCTGATACGGCTTTGCGTACTGCAAGTAGTGGCTATTTAACAAGGAAACTTGTTGATGTAGCACAGGATGTCATTATCAGAACAGAGGATTGTGGTACAAAATCCCCTGGACATACCATTGTTCGTGATGACGAAATGGTTTCAAGGAGAATCCCGTTTGTTGAACTAATCCATGGAAGATGGACAGCGGATACGGTTAGGGATCCTAAGACTGATAAGGTAATTGCTAAAGCAAACCAGGAGATTGATTTAGAGCTTGCAAATAAAATAGACAAGGCTGGTGTTCAGAGTATTAGTGTTCGCTCGCCTTTAACCTGTGAGTGCCCACTGGGTATATGTGCGAAATGCTATGGATACGATATAGGAAAGAACCAACTCGTTGATATTGGTAAGGCTGTTGGTGTTATAGCGGCACAATCTATGGGTGAGCCGGCAACACAGATGGTCCTGAGAACCTTCCATACCGGGGGAGCTGTTGAGACTGATATTACGCGTGGTCTTCCACGTTTGAGTGAGCTTTTTGAGGCAAGGTTTCCTAAGAAAGCTGCTTTCATAATGCCTTTTGATGGCAAAGTTTCTGTTGAAGAGTTTGAGGATGGTACCTATAAAGTAGTCATAAAAGGTAAGCAGGATAAGACAAGGATTTTCTATCTGGACGATATAAAAGAGGTTCAGGTTAAAGATGGTGATACTGTGAAGGATGGTCAGGTTTTGTATGTATCGAAAGATAATAAGGAACATCAAGCCTCCTTTGCGGGTAAGGTTTCGATAATTGGTGATTTGCTCGAGCTTACAGGGAAGGTTGAGACCGTAGAAGAGCTTAAAATTCCTTCAATTTATAAGGTTGTTGTAGAGGACAAGGCTGAGTTAAAGGCAGGAGAGAGCATAACAGATGGTAATATTGATCCAAAGACTTTCTCTGAAGTTGTAGGGCTTCTTCCCGCACTAGAATATGTTATCGATGGAGTACAGAGGGTATATACGGAACAGGGTATATCGATGGACGACAAGCATATAGAGTGTATAGCCAGGCAGATGGGAAGAATGTCTAAAGTTATTGCCCCTGGGGACACTGATTACCTAATTGGATCGTTTGTAAACAAACATATTGCTGTTGTTAAAAATAATAATCTTTTGAAAGAGAGCAAGAAACCTTCATATCTTGGTGATCAACTTTTAGGTATAACATCTGCATCTCTTAAGACTGAGAGCTTCCTTTCAGCTATGTCTTTCCAGGAGCAGGTCCGTGTTCTCACTGAGGCATCGTTACTTGGAAAGGTCGATTATTTGCGTGGTCTCAAGGAAAATGTTATTATAGGCCGTCCAATCCCGACAGGTGAGGATGCGCGAATTGATGATTTCT
Source organism: Candidatus Dojkabacteria bacterium (assembly GCA_016932785.1). Taxonomy (GTDB): domain Bacteria; phylum Patescibacteriota; class Dojkabacteria; order SC72; family JAFGCJ01; genus JAFGCJ01. The sequence goes on from JAFGCJ010000003.1 coordinate 168,569, forward strand.
CAGCCCTAGAAGAATTTAGTAGTAAATATTAAAGAATATGCCTACAGTTAACCAGTTAGTAAGAAAACCAAGAAAAAACAAGAGAGAAGCGAGAAAAAGAATTGCCTTGGCTACTAACAGAAATACGGTAAAACATAGAGTGAAAGTTGCAAAAAACCCTTTTAAAAGAGGAGTTTGTCTTCAGGTCAAAACCGTAACACCCAAAAAACCTAACTCAGCGCTCCGCAAAGTTGCTAGGGTGAGACTATCGAATGGTATGGCTGTTACGGCATACATCCCTGGGGAGGGTCATAACTTACAGGAGCACTCTGTAGTTTTAGTAAAAGCTGGTAGGAAAAGAGACCTTCCAGGTGTTAGATATATTGTTGTTAGAGGCAAGTATGATACACAGGGGGTTGAAGGAAGATCACGAGGACGATCAAAGTATGGTGCAAAGACAGGTGGACAGGTAGCTGCCGTTGAAGATTCCCCCGGTGGAGAAGAGTAAGATATTTTTTATTTTATAGAAAATTATGAGAGGTAAGAAAGCATCAAAAAGAACGGTAGAACCAGACTCAATGTACGGTAATACTTCTGTTACACGCTTCATAAATAAGGTTATGCTCCATGGTAAAAAGTCACTCGCGGAGAACTTTGTGTATTCTTCCATGAAGGCAGCTTCTGAAAAGCTAAAAAAAGAACCTTTAGAGGTTCTTGAAACTGCTTTGAATAATGTAAAACCTGCACTCGAAGTAAGATCTCGAAGGGTCGGCGGTGCAAATTATCAAGTTCCTATGCCGGTTCCTGAGGATAGGCAAGAAGCTCTTGCAATAAGGTGGATTACTGATGCTGCAAGAAGTAAGAAGGGCAAGGAGTTTACAGAGTTACTAACCACCGAAATTGTTAATGCATATAAGGGTGAGGGAGATGCAGTCAAGATGAAGATGGATACCGAAAAGATGGCTCAGGCAAACAAAGCATTTGCACACTTCAGGTGGTAGATCATCCTTCTTTTTCTTCTGATTAGTAGAGAGATTATTATTGTAAACTCTTAGATCGCTATTCTTTCTTTCCCTCTGATTTTCCTTCTTCTTCTTTGACTTCTGGTTGTTCGCCCTCTTCAGGAGTTTCTCCTTCGGTTTCTTCGACCTCTTCACCTTCCTCGCCTTCTTCAGTCTCTTCGCTCTTCTCTTCGACAACCTCTTCAGCCTTTTGGAACGGAAGGATAGTAGCTATTGTGAGATCCTTGTCGGATTCATGTATAAGTCTTAGTTCGCTTGGAATGTCAACTTCCTTTACTGAAATTCTGTCGCCGATCTCCCCAAGATTGCTAATGTCTATTTCAAGATACTCTGGAAAGGCCTCAGGTAGGCCAGTTAGGTTGATTGTCTCTGTGACATATATGAGGACACCAAGGTTGTTTTTGACCGCAGGTGACTCTCCCGTAGATGAAATTCCAACTGGAATAGTAACCTCGACTTTGGGATCGAGCATCATGAAGCTAATATGTTGAATGGTGTGTGATCTTGGGTCTCTTTGAACCTCTTTAACTAGTGCAAGAGAAGGCTTTTGATCTTCAATTTCCAGTTGGATGATGGTTGAGAGTGAAGCCTCCGACAACATTTTTTCAACGTCTCCGTGCAGTAATTTAATTGGATGAGATGCTGTTTTTTGATCATAGGCCACTCCTGGGATTATGCCATCATGAGCCAGTTTCTTTGTCTTTCCTAGTATTTTTCTTTTTTGAGCCTTTAAAGTCGGTCTATTCATGACTTGTGAAATATACCAAAAAAGACCCTTTTTAACAAGGCTTTGTGTTGGCTGAGCTGGTGCGGTCTGACATGGGCAATTAGTGTAGGAGGTGAATGCAATCTACATACAGCTTTTGAAATTCCGTTGTATATCCTAAGGAATTATATAGCGACAATTGTCAGTGTCATATCTATAGAATATGTATCTGACTGCTGTTCCTTGGGAATTGTTTGATCGATTCCTATTCCCGTGATATCCCAGAAGCAGTTCATGTCGGCAGTGTTGTCGGCTGAAATTATTGTTATAGAATCTAGCGTACCTTCGCTGAATGATGCCTCTGTACCTAGTGAAAGTCCGGTTGTGGAGCATCCTGACTGTGGAGTTATTGTTCCAGAAGTCGGGTCTATTGTCATCTGTCCGCCTATTGAATCTGTATCACCTCCGTCCTCGGCATTGGCAGTTGGGTCATTGAAGTCGTAATCGCTGGAAGATCCATTCCAATAAGAAGTAGATCCAAGGTCTGCTGATAAGTTGAGAGTCCATTGGGGGTTTGTTGTAGAGTTTGTAATTCGTATTTTTTCTGTAGAGATACCGAAGGTCCCGGTTGATATCTGGTAGTTTAGTGCAAGTGCGATGGGACCCATGATTACAGATGGTGTTGAAATGGACCCTCCTCCGGCATCAACAATATCAACAGAAAGGTTTCCGTAAGTTGTTATTTCAGGATAGTAGGAATATGAGTCAAGTAATGTACCGTCAGATTTTACAATTCTAAAGCAATATGTAGAATTACCTGGAGCGCTGTTATCTTCTATCGAAAAGTCCCACATACCATCCTGATTTGTACGGATTTTAGTCTGTGAATTGGTAAAATTATTTACTTCTTCATATGTTTGGCCGACAGTTGTATGTCCAGAATGGACCGGGTCATTTACGTTTGATGTAAGAGCTGTTCCATCAGTTGGGGTCGGATTGTCATAGTATGCCATGTAGGTAAGGCCTGAAACGTCAGTATAAGTTGCTGGCGTGCCTCCGACTGGTGAAGAACATGTTCCTGAACCTTTATCTACATACTGAAGTTTAAAGTACTCATAGTTTCTCCGGGCTCCATCCCCGTCAGTATGTATGAGCATTCTTATTCGAAATCTTGCACCTGAAGCTCCAAGGACTGCCGCAGTATCTTGTGCTGCAAGAGGAGTACCAACGTTCGTCGAGTCTATATTATTAAAAAACCTATATGCAGACTGGTAAAACGTTGGAGGTGTAAGGTTTGCCATTAGTTGTCCGTGCAGTTGGTCATTGGTTGCGTCATTCCAGGAGGAGTAGAGGCGTTGGTCAGACATGATATTAGCATTAATGCCGTAGATGTCAGTACTG
>JAFGCJ010000004.1 GCA_016932785.1 Candidatus Dojkabacteria bacterium
TGCTGGAACCATAAACGCTAATGAGTTAATGGTAGATGAAAATCTGTATGTTGGAAATAATCTTTATGCACAGAATGGGCTCAATGTGGGTCCAGGAGGTCTTCATGTTGATTCTGGTGAGGTTGGATTTGATGCTGACTCTGGAGATACGGCTTTTCGTTTTGGACAGAGTGGAACAGGGGATATTCTTAATGTATTTGATGGCAGTACAGAGGTTCTTACAATATTAGATGGTGGAAATGTTGGTATCGGGACTACTAGTCCAGCCTATGAGCTTCAGGTAAACGGCGATGTAGTGTCCGAAACAGATTCGACAGATGCTCTGGGAGATAGCTCTATATACTGGGCAAACTCATACATAGATAGGATGTATGTGAACTCGACAGCATATATAGATGGTTCTACGGCAGGCGATCTTACGATAACGGGAGATCTAGTACCAAGTGCTACGAACACGTACGATCTTGGTTCAAGCAGTAATTACTGGAATGCTCTATATCTAAATGGTTCCACCATATATTTCGATGATACTGTAGATGCTGAGCTTGGGTATGACAGTACCAATGATAGATTTACAATGAGCAATACCCTAGGTCTGCTTGAGAGTAGTGGTTCTACCTATTACGGTCTGTTGTCTGTAGGGGATCTTAGTGATAATAGGACATATACTTTTCCGGATACTGGCGGAGAGGTAACGTTGCTCGGTCAGACAATTGAAGTCGGGGAGCTTGCCACCTCGAGTTTGTCAGTTAACTCAGGTTCGGGACTTACCGGGGGTGGGAGTGTGTCACTTGGTGGAAGTACAACAATTTCTCATGATGATACTTCTTCACAATCGTCATCTGATAATAGTGGCAGGACATATATACAGGATATAACTTTGGATGGGTTTGGACATATAACGGGATTGGTTACGGCTACAGAGACGGTGACAGATACGAATACTCAGTGTGATGATATAGCGTGTACTTTGAGTGATGAGACAATAACGAGTGGTAGTACCATAGCGTTGAATACTTCAAGTAGTACTGGAGAAGGGGCATTGAGATGGGATGCGACTAACGACAGACTGGTTGTCGGTACAGGAAGTAGTACGGCGACGTTTTATAGTGGGGCCCATACGGCTGATACTAACTATTATGTGACCGGAGTGTCGTTCAATACTTCGGATGGCGTCTTAACACTGACAAGAAATGGAGGTCTGGGTAATCTTACTGCTGACCTGGACGGAAGATACGCATTGTCTGCTGGGGATTCGATGGCAAATGATATTCTTTTGACACAAGAGGTCAGGAATAACTCCTTAGAGGCGATGAAAGGAAGTTTTGGTCTTGAGTCGGGCGATTTTGTAGAGAAAGTCTCTGCTACTCAGTTTAATACTGGATCATCGTCTGATATAAGTTCTACGACGCTAGAAAACGGTAATGTGTTTGTAGCATATCGAGATGCGGGAAATTCTCATTATGGTACCTTTGTAATCTATGATTCTTCGGGGGCTCAGGTAAGGGGAGAAACTGTATTTGCCAGTGCAGCGTCGACATATGTTAATGCAACAACATTGACGAATGGTAATGTCGTTATTGTATATCGAGATGAAGGAAACTCTTATTATGGATCCTTTGTAATATACGACTCGGCAGGTAACTTAGTAAAGTCGGAAACGGTATTTGCTAGTACAAACACGACATATCCTCAGGTGGTGGCAATGACAAACGGTAACTTTTTTATCGCTTACAGAGACGTGGGAAGCTCCAATAGCGGTATGTTTGTTATATATGATTCTGCAGGAGACGTTGTAAGATCGGCTACATCTTTTAATACTGCGACTTTGTATCTCTCTGCGACTTCGTTAACAAATGGCAATATTCTTATTTCATATTGTGATGTAGGGAACTCTTATTATGGAACTTTTGCTATATATGACTCAGCCGGTGAGCTGGTCAAATCAGAGACTGTTTATAATAGTGGTACTACATACTATATTGATGCTGTTACTTTAAATAACGGCAATGTAGTAATGACATATAGTGATGCGAGTAACTCTAATCGTGGATCATTTGTAATATATGACTTGTCTGGAAATCTTATTACTTCTGAGACTGTCTATAATACTGGTAATACGGTAAATATCAGTGCCACGCCACTAGCTGATGGTAATGTACTTGTTGGTTATACAGATGAAGGAAATCTTGGGCGGACAACATTTGTAATTTATGATTCCACAGGGAATCAGGTTAAGTCGGAAACCGTTGCTGACTCCGGGTATTCACTTTCTACATCTGTGACAACGTTAACTAGTGGAGATGTTGTTTTGGCGTATGCCAATTCAACAGGATACCTTGAAATCTGGGGAAGTGAAGGAGCTACGTTTTCTGGGGATATTAACTTCACAGGAAAGTTGCTGGAGGATGGAGTTGAGGTATTTTCTGGTGTAATAGCTGCATTTAATGGCAGTTGTCCTACAGGTTGGACTGAGTATACTGCTGCACGGGGCCGGGTTGTGGTGGGAACACCTTCGGGTGGTACAAATGGTGGTACATTGGGTACTGCTTTGACGAATCTTCAAGTTCCTACTCATACTCACACTGGAACAACAAATAATGAGTCTTTTTATGATGCGGGTAGCTGGAGTGCAAGTAATAGGGTTGGTGAGGGAGCACAAAGGCATACTCATTCCTTTACAACAAATGCTAATACTACGACCCCGATACCTTATATCCAGTTGACTTATTGTCAGAAGTCAGCGGGATCGGATCTTGCTGAGTGGCTTCCAACAGATCAGGACATTTCCTCAGCAACAATTGTTTCTGTTGACCCGGATAGTACAGAAAAAGCCGTTGTGACAACAAAGGAATATGATAACTCAGTAATTGGAGTAGTGGCTTCCAGTCCGGGATGGTTAATTGGAGTGGAGGAGGAAGGAGCAATACAGCTTGCACTTGCAGGGAGAGTCCCTGTGAGAGTCTCTCTAAAGAATGGTGATATAGAGAACGGTGACCCTATTACTACTTCGACAATTCCTGGTGTAGGAATGAAGGCTTCGAGACCTGGAACAGTTATTGGTAAAGCTATGGAGAGCCTAGATTCTACCAACGCTACAGATGTGTGTGTGGATCCCGATACTGGCATTAGCGAGAGCTGTGGTGAAATGGTGGTCTTTATTAATCTTAGTTGGTATGAACCTGAGGAGTATCTTGCGGATCTTGACAGCATGCTTGCGGATTATAAGGATGGTGCCCTTGATGGGCTATCTGGTGGAATATCAGTTGATGGATGGACCTTCGATGGGAGTACAATCTCTACATTAAGTGATGTGACTGCCAGTATGATCACTGCAACACAGGGGGTATATAGTGTATTGAAGACTCAGAGTTTGGAAGTTGGAGATCATATGTTCTTTGTTGATAGTGAGGGCAATATCGATGTCGCAGGGGATATCTTATTGGCGGGAGTGCTGAAGGGCTGGAATGGCGATGTAACAATTCAACTGGATGATAGTGAAGGCAACTCCCGTTTTGCAATAAAGAATTCAGATGATCAGGAGGTTTTTGGTGTGGATTCAAGAGGTGGGATAACTCTGAACGACGAAGTTGAGGATGCTTCTGTAGGAACATCGACTATAGTTGAGGGTGAGACAGAAATTAGAGTTAATACTCTTGCCATGGTAGAAGGATCTAGAGTGTTCATTACACCGGTTTCGGTTGGGGATGATATTCCTGTGCTTGGAGTTAAAGAGACAGGTGAAGGGTATTTTATTGTGAAGATGGATAAAGCCAGAGACGAAGATATAAAATTCGACTGGTGGATTATTAAATAGACAATCGTAATAGATTGTGGGCAAGCGGGGAAAGGGGGTGAGAGCCCCCTTCCGCATTTTTAGGTGAACGTATTGAATTCGGTAGAGTGGTTTATGCTAACTATTTTTCCAGCATATTGTCGATTATTGACTCGGCAACGTCAACCTCAGCTCCTTCGATCTTGGTTTCGAATGATTTAAAACCCGGTTCCATATTGATTTCCAGAACATAAGGTTTTCCATTGACATATATAATGTCAATAGCACAGTAGTCTGCCTTAATTAGACTGGCGACTTTTTCCGATAGTTCTAGAAAGTCTTTTTCTGGTTTTTCATATAAGGAATATTCGCCATGGCTTACAGTTAGGAACCCCTTTTGGGCTATTCTTTTCCAGCCACTTAGGAATTTGCCTCCCAGCATGATGGCGCGGTAGTCTTCACCAATATCGACATACTTCTGTATGAAGTACATGGAATCTTTTCCGAGAAATTTCTTCTCAGGTTTGTCTCTGCGCTCGATTTCGTCTTTTAGCTCATCAATGTTGTTGATTAAATATACATTTTTCTTAAGTTTTTCCTCTCCGTCAATCATTTCGGTTCTGTATGCCCCTTCGGTGTGCTTGTAAATTAGCGGAAAACCTATTCTTTCCAGGGCTTCTTTTTTCTCGTGATACCTACCGTCGACGCAGTAGTAGCTGTCAACGTAAGGTATTTTTTTAATTCCCAGTGTTACCATCTGGTGTATCTTATTGTAGTGAGGCATCATTTTGATGAATTCTGAGTTTTGTACTCGAATGTCATGTTTTTCAGCAAAAAGGACGGTGTAGTATTTCAGTTGATATTCGTAGTGGGATCTATGTCCTCTGAATATGATATGGGTGTACTCGGTTATGGGTTTCTCTTTGGCTAGAATGTTGAAATTTCCATTGTTTGTGCTGGGGCTAAGCTCGTCGAAGTGGCAAAAGTCGTGTTCTATTTTCTTTTTGTCCAATGCCTCCTGTAGTCGTTGTACCGCGTAGTGCGGAGTAGAGAGATTTCCGACGCGTTTTCTTTTATCAACAATTAGGAATTTCATATAAAATTGGTTAAGAAATTATAATATAACAACTTTTCGTATTTTCTTTTCGGCTGAATATTTATCGGTGGTGTTTTTGATTTGTTCGGATTCTTCTTTCGTGACAATTAGCACATCTATATTATTGAATCCGAATCCATTGTCTTCGATCTCCTGAACAGAGTTGTAGTGGAGAACGATAGTATCCAATGACCGATTTTTCTTGAGTGACAATACGGCGCTTTCAATCGAAATACCGCAGTTAATTTCATATCCGTTAATGAAGATTGTTTTCTCGTACATGAGACCTATTTTTTCTTGATTGTCGAATAATTCCTGAGTTTTTTCCTCGAGAGTCTTTCTGTCAATCTTTCCTACTGCTACAACTCTATTTGTGTGTATCGTAGGGTCCATTGCTCCCGCAAGGATCTTCTCTCCAATGTCAGGATACTGTTTCCCAATAATAGGAAAGGCATTAAGGTAGATTTCCGGCATAGTATTCATCTCCAGTATGCTTCCGTTATCAAGTGTCAGAGGTTTTGATATGTCTTTTACCAATAGATCAACACCTAGGACGTTGGCGTGAATAGATTTTGCTATTGATTCGCAAATTAGTTTTGATTGGGGATTCATCTTGTCTGTCACGTCAGCGGTTATTCCTCCCTGGCTCATACTTGCGACCTTTCTTACATATACTATTTCATCTTTTTCTGGGACATCATCCAGCTCATGTCCGTTTTTCCTTACTATGTCTATGAGATCATCGTCGATGACTATATACTTCATTACATGGGTAGGAAGTGAGATATTTCTTCTGGGGTCCTTATTCTCGATTTCGATTAGTTCTTGTATTGTGTGTTTTCCATCTCCGGTTACTCGGGCAGGAATTCTGTGGGTGGCAATTTCGACTTTTCCGTTTACCACCAAGACTCTGTAGTCCTGACCCTCTACTTTTCTTTGAATAAGTATCTTTTTCTGCCATCCCGATTTAGGAAATTCCATGTTCGCGTAGTATTCTTGTATCTTATCCCAGGCTTCCTCCATCTCTTTGACTGTATCCAGGCCTACGTATACACCATGGCCTGCTGTAAGTCCTACGGGTTTTATTACAAGAGGAAATCCAACTGTCTCGCAGGCTTCTGGAATTTCTTCGCGAGATTCAACTTGTGTCCAGGGTGCAATTGGCAGATCCATACCCTCTATGAACTGGTTGCTTCGAATTTTGTCTCTTTGCGTTTTTATGGAGAAAGATGAATCACCCGTAGTTGAGGCTGAAACGCATTGTGCGGCCTCTTTTCCGATCCCAATGATATAGTGACGATTCAATCTATTCTTTGGCAGAATACCCTTGTTTAGAAAGGCCTGTATGGTCTCGTAACCCATTTTGTGAGCTGCCTGGAGTATTGGAATAGTGGACATCGAATAGATCTGAGCGGATGCAACTTCGAGCATTTGTTCTTTGGCTTTGTCTATATCTATAGTCCCCATGGAGTATTCCTCTACTGGTTGTAGAAATGTCTGATTTTTCCAAAGACTTGGTAGGTTTGTTTTTACTTTAAGGGTTTTTCCGTCTAGAATTTCGTAGTCTTTCATGAAAATGGGGTGCATTTCCTTAAAGAAATCAATGAGATCCGGTTTTACGGATTTCATTTCCGCAACTACAGTAGTTTGACTGTTTTGGAGGTTTAATCCTTGTAATACCTTGATTTTCATATGGTTAGGAGTTTACAGGTTATCTAAAATATATTGTTGTATAGGAATTGCAACTTCTGAGGGTTCTCCTTCGGTGGGTAGGTAATGAATTCTGAGCCCTGGATCATGGTTGATCTCGTTAAGAGCATGCTTCTTGGATGGATCAGTGATGTCTGGAGTAATTAGATCTACTCCTGCAAGTTTAAGATTTAGAACCTTGCTCGCTTTTATCGCGAGATTCTTGTAGTCCTCATGAACTTCAGCAAGGCACTCATGAGTTGTCCCTCCTGTACTAAGGTTTGCGTTGAATCTTATTCTTACCTTTTGTTCTTTGGAGAGTATGTCCTCAAGTGAAAATCCCTGGTCTGCGAGTGCTTTTTCTGTTTCCACGTCGATTGGGGTAGGGCTCAGGCCCTGTGCCTTTCTGGCGGAATTATTTTCATCAATTAGCACTCGAATACTTGATTTGCCATCACCTTCTACTAATGGTGGCATTCTACGGGAAGCGGCGATAACTTGATCTCCAAGAACGAGTAGTCTGTAGTTTTCTCCCTTTATGAATTCTTCGACTAGAACTTTATTTTCTGACTTTCCTTTATATTTGTCGTAGGCGTATTTGAATGCGTTTTCGGTCTCTTTTGGGGTATCTGGCAAAATTGTTACACCACTGCCGCCGAATCCTTTAACTGGTTTCACTACGATATTCTGTATGCCTTCCTTTTCCATGAATGTATTAATATCTTCGATACTTCCGACGTTTTGCTGTTTGGGTACAGGAATACCATTATCCCCAAGGAATTTGTTACAGGTATTTTTGTATGATGCTAGTGTCATGGCTACGCTGTCATTGATAGGCGTGAGGGACTTGTGGATTCTCCAGCTTTTATTTCCTTTCGAGAACTCTATTAAAAGAGCTCTAATGAGCATCCTATAGGAGATTCCTAGTTCCTGGGCTGCAAGAAGATAGAAGGCCATCTGATAGTTCTTGGTGATTTCTACAGCCTCATCAAGGTTAAGTTTTTCTGACATTGGTGTTTATTTAATGAAGTAAGAACGTTTTGCTTGCGTCGACCAAGAAAAGTTTCAAGTCGCGTCTTCCCATTGTAACAGGATAGGGGACTTCTTTCATGATGCTGACGATCATTGTTGGTGTTAGTGATACACTGGCAAGTTCCATAGGGATCTCAATGGTAGGTCTTATTCGCACCGCTTCTTCATCGGTTGTAATTCTATATTCTAGAATTCTTTTGAAGGGCTCGAGTTTTGTGCTATTTTCCTCTTTGTATTTCAACGCTTCAGATCGAGACTCGAATTTGTCTGGTATCTCAAGACTTGCAAAGTGATCAAGCTCCTCTTTGAAGCCTAGCTTTCCTGCTGTTTTCTCTGCGATTCTTGAAATAACGCTTCCAGTGTTGATAAGAACTTTTGCTCTAATATTTTCATCTTTAGGTTTCTTCCTTCTTTTCCTTTTGCTTTTAGGTATTATTTTATCTGTTTCCTGAGCTGGGGCTTGATAGAATAGAGTGGCTTTTTCAACTAGCCCTATTATCTGTCTTCCAGAGACTGCTTTAACTTCATCCTCGACCTCACCACCGAAGAGATTTTGGGCAACCCGTATTCCATGGTTCGCATCGTTTATCTTCAATCCTTTAACTCTTTCAAGTCGGTCTTTCATTCCTGAAAGATTTGCAGTTTGGATGGCGATTCCAGGGCGTGCATTCAGCTCGAAAACAACAGGCCCTTTATCTCGATCAAGTGCTATGTCGGCCCCGAAGAAGCCAAGACCTGTTGCCAGCTGGCATTTAATAGCTATTTTCAGAATGTTCTTCCAATCAGGTATTTGAATACCGCTGAGTGGTAGCTGTTTCTCATCGGGAGTGGTTTCAATTATTCTATATATATCTGAAAACATAGATGCGCCTTGTCTGATTATTGCAGTAGTAGTAATTCCGGTGGCGATGTCTATTCCGACACCGATTCCGCCGGCGTGAAGATTGGCCACACCACCGGACTGCCTGGTGGGAAGACGAAGCTCGGCCATTATAGGCACTTTGTTGAAAACGATGATTCTTATATCTGGTATACCTTTGTAGGAATAGGGTTTAAGCAGAGGATGATTAATGATTCTCTCTTCAATTAGTGCAATATCGTGACGGTTTCCCATTGAAAACTGACCGTCTAGAATATTGCTGATATGGTTCTTGATCTGGTTCGAGCTCATTGTTGAACCGTCTGGACGAATCCAGTCAAGGCTGTTGGTTTTCTTTCCAACAAAAACGAGAATGCCGCTTCCTCCTGTGCCGATGTTTGGCTTAAGCGCAAAGCTTTTAGGTAGTTTGTCCCAATTTAGAGCTTCGAGTTGCTTTTTGTTTCTGATAACTTTGTATATCTCAGCTGTTGGTATACCGTTTCTGGATAGTATCTTTTTACATAATAACTTGTCGTCGGCGATTTCTTTTGCACGACTTCTATTATAGGGGCGCATATAAATAGCGTTTCTCTTGTTTAGGCCAAGTATTTGTCCGGCGCTCTTTAGTCTTTTAGTCAGTTCTTTCATCGCTCTTGATTACGTCAAAAAATCTGAGATATTCGATCCATCTTGTTCCTGAGTATTTTCCTATTGCGTAATTAATTACCAGGGCGACCAGTGAAAGCCAGATATTATCTGTTACCCAGTTACGTATGATGTTAATTCTCATAATCGCCCATCCTAGCAGTGATATCAGTATTGTTTCTGCGGTAAGTCTTGTTGCTGTAATAAGGTTCTTCTTTATGTAGTTAGAGACAAATCTATCAGTAATTGAAATGATCATGGCTAGTGGGAGCGGCTGGATGTTCCTGAAGTCAAAAACTGGATTATCACTAGGTATAAATGATGTTGCTGCGATAAAGGCCATTATGGCGATGCAGTTCATGGTGTATACAAGTGATAATCTTGAGAGGTAATGGAGCCTTGTTTTTTTAAGGATATTTCTTGTAGCCCAAGAGACAACTACCACAAGAATGGTTATAGTTACAGCTTGTCTGGCGCCCATGAAGTAGTAAGCAAAAGACAAGATCATCGGGCTGTATATGCCGAAAGTCTTTATTCCGGTTATGTATCTTGAAATTGTAGTTGTGGTGACGAATATAGGTACGAAACAAAGAATGAGCAATACTTCATTAGAAATACCAATATCGATTAACCATTGGGAAACGTTTGGCATTATTACTTGAGAATTCAATTTATCTGTCAGGAGAGGTACAGGTGTATTTTACTACATTGGGCGGTAATGATTAAGGGTTGGTTGTGAGTATTGTTGAAGAGGGTGGGCGATCCTGTTAATAGAACAATGCAGCAAAATGATTAAGTTCACATTGCTGCATTGTTTGTTTTCGATTACGAAATAGCTATGTTACGCTAATTCGACGGTTGCTCCAGCTTCCTCGAGTTTTTTCTTAATTTCCTCTGCTTCTTCTTTAGCAACATCTTCTTTCACGTTTTGAGGAGTTCCCTCTACGAGGTCCTTTGCCTCCTTAAGCCCAATCTCTGTTATTTCGCGAACTGCTTTTATAACATTGATCTTCTGGTCTCCTGCTGCTTTGAGAACGACGGTGAAAGCGGATTTCTCCTCAGCTTCTTCACCAGCGGCAGCTGGTCCGGCTGCAACAGCTACAGGTGCAGCTGCACTAACACCGAACTTTTCCTCCATGACCTTAACGAGATCAGCAAGTTCAAGAACGGTCATCTTTTCGACCATCTCCAGAACCTTTTTTGCATCAGCTGAAAGACTTGAGACATCAACTTCCTTTGTCTCTTCCTCGACTGGCTTTTCTTCAGTCTTGGGTTCTTCTGCCTTTGCTTCTGGAGCTTTGGCCTCTTCTTTGGCTTCGGGGGCTTTCTTTTCTTTTTTCTCTTCTGCCATTTTAGTTAAATATTTTGAAATTAATTTGCTCTAATATTTTCTATTCAGAGCGAGTTTTTTGAATCTCAGATAGTGTACTCACAAATTGTCTGGCGTTTCCTCTTGAAGTCGACATAAAACCGACCAGGGGAGCATTCATTGTCCCCACAAGTTTTGCCAGGAGTTCCTCTCTTGATGAAATATCTGCGAGCTGGTCTACTTTCTCAGCCTCAGCTATTTCGCCGAATAACACGCCAAACTTTGTTTTTAGTATCTCATATGCTTTTTGTAGTTTTTTCAGTGCTTTTGCCGGTCCGATAGGTTCTTCTTCACAGACGACTATTCCTGTGGCATCCTCAATTTCTTGGAGCTTGGTTGGCTGGTCTGTTTCCTGGGCGGCAATCTTAAATAGGGTATTCTTGACAACGTGGAAAGTCGCGCCTGATTCCTTTAAATCTTTCTTAAGTTCGGTGATTTGAGTCATTCCAACTCTATCAGTATCTACGACGAAGTAGTTTCTCCCATTGGAAAGCAGGTCTTTATACTGCTTTAGCATGGCGTTTTTTTGTTCCTTTGTTTTAGCCATAAGTGTATATATAAAGGTTATTGTTTTTTGAAATTCGATTAACCTCGGCCTTGAGTCATTTCTGACTCGGCTGTCTTCGGCTGATGAGAATAATAGGGGATTTAGAGTTGGATGTCAATTGTTGTTTATACGAGTTTTTGTCGAATTATGGGTAAGACTATTTCCATTAGATTTGCCCTGTCAGCTTCACTTATAGATAGGAGTGTTGCAAAGGTTTTTAGAGCTGCATTTCCTTGCCAGAGTAAGGAAATAGTCGATGTCTCTTGATAATGAGGATTGGTATTTGGTCGTCTTCTCAAGCCGGGTAGTAATGCTTGAGGAGTTGTTGGTCTGATTTTGGAGGCAAGCATCGAAGCTATTTGGATTGTCAGGATCTGTGTTCTCTCGGGTTCATGTAAGCTTCTAACCTGTTGTATAGGGCAGATGTGCTCTATTACTTTTGCTAACGACACTATGACTTGTGTTCGCGCCGCCTTAAAATCATAGTGTTTTGTGGAATTTACTTCGTGGTTTCCAAATCCATTGATTGTCGCAAGACATGCTTGTACCAGTAGACCTAATCTTTGTGCAATATCCTCTTGGGCGTAAGCCAGTACGGTAAGTTCTGCTATTATCTGTGCCCGTTGGCAGTAATCTCGTTCCCAGTATTCTGGATATACCCAGTCTTCAGTTCCTCGGACTTTATTTACCGGAGAATTGATAAATCCGCCGCGTGTCCAGCCAAGATAATCGGTGTAGAATCCTATCGCGGCAAGAATAGCGACTCCATCTTCTTCTGGTAGTTGTAAAATAGTATTCTTACCTTCAGAAATCCACCTAGCATTCACTAATTCTAGGTACATAGTTCTTAAGTATGCAGAATATTCTTTAGGGTCTAAAGGAATGCCGGGATCTTCAGGTCTTGATCGAATACGAACTCCGTATATATCGAAAGTTGCCACTCCTGTAGAAATATCATAGGTCCAGCATTCTCTATCTCTTCCAGATATATCCACTAGCTCTGTAACCGGGTCAATTTGTATCTGTGGTTTTCTAAGACTTCCCGCGAGTAAATCAGGGTCGATGGGTGCTATGTATACAGTGTCTTTTGTTACCTGTACATCTGCAGACATGGAAACAGAAGGTCAAAATTATTGAGGAATTCATCCTTAGGAGAACCCCTCTGAACTATGGGGTATATTATATCCCATATATAGTAAATCGAAAAGATTTTATTGGGGGACGAATCTAGTAGCAAGTCGTCATATCTACCTTAACACCTGTACCCATTGTTGGACTTAGGGTAACAGATTTTAGAAGACTCTCGGGGGTTTTGCCAATTGTATCTGTTACAGATTTTATGACATATAGGATGTTTGCTTTTATTTTTTCGTCTTCTGTGTCAGTTTTTCCTACCGTAAGGTGTACAACACCTCCGTCATCGCATATGAACTTTGTTTTACCTTTCTTAAATTCCTCGATGCCTGCCTTCACATTCTCTACCAGGGTTCCGGTTTTAGGGTTAGGCATAAGCCCCTTTGGGCCCAGCTCTTTTCCAAGAACTGCAATTTGACCCATTACAGAGGGGACAGCAAGTACAACATCGAATTCCATCCATCCGTCTTGTATCTTCTTGATAAGGTCATCAAGACCGGCCTCTATTGCACCGGCCTCCTTTGCTTCCTTTTCCTGATCTTTTTCGCAGAAAATGACGATTCGAGATTCTTCGGTTTTTACTGTATTAGGAAGTGAGAGTGATCCTTTTATTGATTTTGCCTCTTTGTCTTTTGGAAGGAACATTGCAATGTGAAGATCGATACTTCCAGTAAAGGAGGAGTAGGAAGTATCCTTTGCTTTCTTTATGGCTTCATCAAGTGGATAGAGCTTGTTTTCAAAGCCTTCAGCCATTTTTTTATATTTTTTTCCTCTCATTTGATCTTAAAATATTTAACTAATTCGTACCCTATAGAATCTTGTAGAAAAAATACTACAAGATGTCGAGCGTTTTAATCGTATTCAATTCCCATTTGTTTTGCTGTTCCCTTAATGATTTCCTTTGCTTTTTCAATATCTGTTGTGTTGAGGTCAGGCATCTTAATCTCAGCAATTTTGGTTAGTTGCTCGTCTGATAGTTTGCCAACCTTGTCGAGGTTCGGACGATCTGAACCTTTCTTAATCTTAAGTTCTCTTCTTATGAGTTCTCCTACAGGTGGAGTTCTAGTTATAAACTCAAAACTTCTGTCCTCGTATATCGTTAAAAGAACAGGAGTTACAACACCTTGTCCTTCTTTTGTTTTATCGTTGAACTGATCACAAAATGCTTTTACATCGATACCAAGCGGACTCAATGTAGGTCCAATAGGAGGAGCGGGACTTGCTTGTCCTGCCGGTATCTGGAGCTTAACTTTTCTCATAATTTCTTTTGCCATTGCTTATCGTTTTTAATTAAAGTTTTTTCACTTGACTGAATTCGAGTTCGACCGGTGTTTCTCTTCCAAATATTGAGATGAGAACCTTTACCTTGCCTTTTGTTTCGTCGATTTCGCTTACACTGCCGACGAAATCCGCAAATGCACCTTCAGTAATTCTTACTGCATCCCCAGGACTAAATGAGGCCTGGAAGGCTGGTTGTTCGATTTCCATAAATTTCATTATGGCTTTAACCTCTTCATCAGGAAGTGGGCGAGGGTATTTATCTATTCTGATGAATCCTGTAACACCTTCTGTGTTGGTTATAATCTCCCACGTCTTCTGGTCGAGAACCATTCTTATCAAAACATATCCAGGGAAAATCTTCTCTTCTTTAACCTTTTGCTTTCCTTCTTTTACAATGATTTTCTTCTGGACCGGAACAAGAACCTCAGGGATGATTTCCTGGAGTTCTGTTGCCTCGACTCTGAGCTTGATTGCATCAGCAACTTTTTGCTCATGTCCAGACTGGGTGCTGATAACGTACCATTGAGGTGCATCCTTTTTTCTTTTAGTAGATTTTTCCTCTATTTGGGTTGTTACTTTTTCTTCTTTTGGCTCTTCAGTCTCTTTGCCAATCTTTGGCTCCTGAATTTTTGTCGCAGTCTTCTTTGGTGCTTTTGTTTTTTTTGTTGCCATCAATTATTTAATAACAAATATATCCCGGAGCATATAAAAAAATGCGTCCAGTCCAATTATCATCGCCGTAATTATAGCAGAAACGATAATTACAAAAACAGTGAGGTTAATGGTGGTTCTTAAAGAAGGCCACTTAACCTGTTTATATTCTGATAGTAATTTTTTTATAGATTTTGTAAAGTTGTTTAACATTTCTGGTGCGTTATTAGTTCTAGGTCTCTGGCCTTTGATTTCGTTTCTGTCGTTTGACAGTTGGCAGGCCCACTCCGACTCGAACGGAGAAATACGGTTTTGGAGACCGTTGTTTTGCCAATTGAAACTATGGGCCCTCCTTAGCAAAAAAGCGGGGCTTGATAAGGCCGTATAGTACTTTCGGGCAGCTATTTTAATGTGCTACTTGAGCTTTGTCTCTTTGTGCTGCGTGTGTTTCTTGCACTTTGGACAGTATTTTTGAGCCTCAAGTTTCTCCTGTAGTTGCTTGTTTTTGTATGTTGTGTAGTTTTTCTCTCCGCATTCTTCGCACTTTAGTGCTACGATGACGCGATTTTCCTTTTTAGCCATTTCTTAGGATAGTCTTAAAATAATACATGTATCGCTGACTGGTGAATTATATTGGGTTTAATGTAAGGGGTCAACTTGTTTGGAGATAACATGAACACTAGTTTTGATGGTAGAATTTGTGTAATGAGGAAATACCTTCTTTTTTTTAAGCTGAGTATACAGGAATACTTTGAATATCGTGTAAATATGCTGGTTATTGTTCTAAGTGGCTTTGTTCCTTTTTTTGCAACACTTTTTCTATGGAGAGCCATATATGATGCTGGAGGATCTGTTGGGAATTACACCCTTGCCGACCTTGCTGTTTATACTGTTCTTTCAGTATCGCTTAGATTGATTACTTCAATGGAGGCTCATTTCTCTGTGGCCGATGATGTGAGAAAGGGTAATTTGAGTAATTACCTAATTAAACCTATGAATTATTTCTGGGCGAGATTCTTCAGAAGATTGGGGTTGATACCCATCAGAATAATCGGGTCCCTAGTTCTGGGGGCACTCTTCTTGTTAGTTCTTGGAGAGGAAATCAGCATAAATTTGAGAGTGGATGGTGTTATTTTCTTTTTGCTTTTTTCTTTATTGTCGGTCTTCTTGAATTATGCTTTGAGTTTTCTGTATGGTTGTATTGCCTTTTGGTTAAAGGAGATTCTTGGTGTTTATGTTTCAATCTGGTTTACAGTTAAGTTTCTAAGTGGGACTTTTTTCCCTCTGGATTTACTTGGTGGTCTGTTCAAAAATATTGTTTTGGCACTTCCTTTTCAGCTAGGTGTGTATGTTCCGATTATTGCTTTGCTTGGAAAGTATGAAATGGTTGATTATTTAAAACTTTCAGGTCTGTATGTTTTTTGGACTTTTGTTGTTTTTTTGTTAGTAGGTTTTGTTTGGAAGAAGGCGCAAAATCATTACGAGTCGGTAGGTATTTAATTTGAAGTTTGGAGTCATGATAGATACCGTGGGCAAGGTTTTTAGAATAACCAAGGTATTCTTGGGCTATTCTCTTCAGAAGGCGATGGCATATAGAGTGAATTTTTTCTTTTTATATCTAGCCGTTCTTGTCCAATCGGTAGGGGAAGTGATATTGCTGAATGTTGTGTTAAATCAGATAGACAGTGTTATGGGGTGGGGTGTCTACGAGATACTTATCGTAATGGGATTTGCAAAAATCATTGAGGGTATTGCATGGATGGTGTATAGAGGAGGACTTATGGATTTTAGTGAAAACATAAGGACGGGGGATATAGACAACATTCTATTAAAGCCCTTAGATCTCCAGTTTTTAATATCTATTGAGAATTTTGCGTTTGAAGAAACATCGGGTGTAATTGCTGGTATTGTTTTTGTTGTTGTTGGTGTTGTTGGATCTGAAACGGTTCTTTCCGTTGAAAATGTTTTAGGGGCTATTTTAGCTCTGTCTGTGGGCATGGTTTTTCATTATGTTTTTCGGTTGGTATATTCAACTGTTGCCATATTTACAACTGCCCTTGAGAGGGCAACAGTTTTGGACGTAAAGTTTTTTGAGCTTGGTAGGTATCCTGTTCAGATCTTCCCAAGAATTGTTTCTAAATTTCTAACATATGTAATTCCAATTGCTTTTGTTGGCACTATTCCGGCCGAGATGATTGTTTGGGGTCTAGATTTGAAGATGGTTATTACCGGTTTGGTAATTGAGATTGTATTGCTGGTTGGTGCTAGGAGTTTTCTGAAGTGGGCATTAAGAAAATATGAGGGAGTGGGGAAATGATCTATATGGAGCTGGATCTGGGGATCGAACCCAGGACCTCATTCTTACCATGAATGCGCTCTAGCCAACTGAGCTAATCCAGCGTTTTTTTATTATATTTCATTTTTGTTTATTGGACTACTGGTGCAGGGGGTGGGATTTGAACCCACGAAGTCTTGCGACGCTGGATTTACAGTCCAGTCCATTTGGCCGCTCTGGCACCCCTGCTTTATTTTGTACTTTATTGTGACTTCGACGATGGGCATATCCCCAAGTCTCGTCACAATAAAGTACAAAATTATTGTATCGGTATTATCTTCGACAATGAGCGTATCCTCAAGTCTCGATAATGAAATGTAATAAATTTTAGGTTTCTGTTATGGGCATATCCCTAAGTCTCCTCACAATAAAGTACAAAATTATTGTATCGGTATTATCTTCGACGATGGGCGTATCCCCAAATCTCGGCGAAATCGGTATTATCTTCGACGATGGGCGTATCCCCAAATCTCGGCGAAAAAAGAGCTAAATTTGCAGATGAGGCAAAATTTCAGATGCGAAGCATGACGCTGAGCCACATTTGCATACTCTAAGCCGATGGAGAGATTCGAACTCTCGACCTACGGTTTACAAAACCGTTGCTCTGACCAACTGAGCTACATCGGCTTTTTCAAGTACATGATTATACTACACATGTTCAGTTGAAGGCACAAGTGCTAATTATGTGTGTTGTTGTTATTTGTAAGGGGAAATAGGCAAAAAAAGACCACAGCTTTGGCGGAGAAGCTGAATCACCTGCCGGCAATTCAGGTGGGAGATCACTTCCTTATCCCGCAGGACAAGGAAAAAAGATTTCCCTATGCTTTGGTATGGGGTTATCAGTCTCCTCCGATACCTCTGCTGTGGCATTTAGATTTTATCACTTACGTTATTTTGATCAAGTATCCCTGACAGCCTTAGATGTTTTGGCCCTTAATTGGTTACTCTTGGGGTTGGGGGTTTTCTCTATAATATCTAGAGTCTGCAATCATTTAGACTAGACTTGATTTTCCTTTATCCTAAGAAGATTCCAGCTAGTATACTTATTGCCGTAGAGAGAATAAAGTTCACGACGTAATTTAGAGGAGAAAAAGGTATGAAAATAAGAATTAGAACCCATGTGCCATATTTTTCAAATGATTCCCAGTAGTATCTGAGGTTCTTTGGAAGAAAAGCTCGGACAATCTTATGTCCGTCGAGGGGCGGTAGAGGTATTAAATTGAAAATTCCGAGAGAGAGGTTCAGGGAGATAAAGACCAAGAGAAAGTAGGCAATTAAATATTTCAAATCCATATTCTCTTGTACCAGAATTTCTGGGCCATTCATTATTCGAAAGGCCATTGATGCCATAAAGGCCATTGTGATATTTGAAATTGAGCCTGCTGCGGAAGTAATTGCAGTTCCGATGATGGGGTTTTTGAAATTTTGTTCGTTTATGGGTACAGGTTTGCTCCAGCCGAATCTAGTTAAAATCATCATTAAACCACCGACTAGGTCGATATGTGCGAGAGGATTTAGTGTGAGACGACCTCGAAGTTTTGCCGTTAGATCGCCCAGTTTGTAAGCTGTCCAGGCGTGGGCAAACTCATGAACAGTCGAGGCAATTAACAGTGACGGAATAGAAAAAATTATCCAGGATATTTGATCGACCATAAATTTTTTGATAATATCTACAAGCTTTCAAGAATTTTCTTAAAAGTATTTGAATTCTACAATATTTATTCTGATGGCGAAAGTGTGTGAAATATGTGAAAAATCTACAGGCCATGGAAGCAGAAGTCGGCATCATCATGCAGAAGGGTGGCGTTATCGTGCGCCTAAATCCAGGCGGAACTGGAAGCCAAATCTGAGAACAGCGAAGATAAATGTTAATGGTGTGATGAAAAAGGTGAGCGTATGTATGAAATGTTATAAAACCTTGGCTAAGAAAGCTGATTAGTTTTTTCCTTGTTGATTTCTTTCCGTTGTTTATATTTCAGGCGAAGAGGTTTTTTACACTCTGAATTACTATTTCAGTACACATTCGGGTAAAGTTGTATATAGGCAACAGTTTATGCTGTTTTTTTGATATCTTGGCCGTGTATTTTAGTCCTTTCAATTTCATGTAGTTGGTTTTCAGGTGTGAATGCTTTGAGTTAAGTAGAACCTCTATTCCGTATCCGGCCTTGCCGATTTCACCCAATATAGGCATCAAGTCTTTTCTATAATAGGCTCTTTGTCCGGAGAATTCTTTTGGGAGTATAGCTATTCCAAGTGTGTTGTTGTCTGGTACACCAACGGAGGCTTGGTATTCACCTGAGATGATAGGAGATAGGAGTAACTTAATGTATTTTGTTTTCAGGTTTGTAAAGTCTGCGTCCAGAAGAACAATAATGTCGGACTTTGAAGCTTTGATGCCTTGTGCGATGGCATTGCCTTTACCTTTATTGCGGGGTAGTCTAATTTGCTTAATGTCTTTGAATCGGTCTAGGATTAAACCTGTTTGGTCGGTAGAACCGTCATTTACCACTATCGCTTCCTGACATATTCCAATCTTTTTACTTTTTTGTAGAGTTTTGGCAATTTGCCTGATTGTTCCTTCTTCATTAAATGCTGGAACTACTACGCTAACTGTTTTCATTGCAATTAGTATATCAGTTTTCTTATATTTTCGGGCAGTTTAACTTATTCGGACTGGGCCGGGTACGCTGGTCGTTGTATAAGGAAAAGACTCTTTTTTTATGCTACGAATGTGGTGGTTGTATTCATGCATATTTCTTCAGGGAGGTCCATTTTTATTATTTAAAAACTAGCGGGTATGTTCTATTGATTCTTAAGAAGTGTTAAAATATCACCCGATGTTGGATTCAATTTGGAACCTAGTAACACTAGACATAGGAATAGATCTTGGTACTGCGAATACATTAGTTCATGTTGCAGGTAAAGGTATAATGATAAATGAGCCTTCAGTCGTTGCTGTTAACAAGAAGACGAAGGAGGTTCTTGCCGTAGGAAATGATGCTCGTCAGATGATTGGTCGTACTCCTGCAAATGTTGTTGCTGTGAGGCCATTAAAGGATGGTATTATTACTGATTTTGATACTACTCAGGCAATGATTCGTTATTTCATTGAGCGTGTTCATGAATTGTCGGCTAAGTTTCTTAAGATTCCTCGGCCACGTGTTGTTATGGGAGTTCCTTCATCAGTTACTGAGGTTGAAAGACAGGCTGTCGTCGATGCCGCAAAGTCTGCTGGGGCAAGAACAGTATATATAGTTGAGGAGGCTATTGCAGCTGCAATAGGCGTTGGTCTTCCCATCGAGGATCCCAGTGGTAGTATGATTGTCGATGTAGGAGGAGGCACTACTGATGTAGCGGTTCTTTCTTTGGGAGGAATAGTAGTAGATAAAACTCTTCAGATTGCCGGGGATGAGATGAATCAGGATATTATTAATTATGTAAGGCATAAATATAATCTATTGGTTGGAGAGAGAAGCGCTGAGGATGTGAAAATCTCGATAGGGTCGGCCTATCCTCAAAAGGAGGAAAGAGCGGTAGTTTTACAGGGGCGTGATCTGATCTCAGGTTTGCCTAAGGCAATTGAAATTACCAGTGTTGAAGTACGAGAAGCACTTATGAACTCATTAAGTAGCATTACTGATGCGATAAAGGATGCTGTTGAAGAAACTCCGCCGGAGCTCCTTGCTGATCTTGCTACTTCTGGGGTTACCTTGGCGGGGGGGGGCTCGCAATTAAGAGGACTTGATAGATTTTGGAAGGAAAAGCTTAAGCTGCCTGTTATCGTAGCTGATGACCCAATGACGGCTGTTGCTAGGGGAACTGCAAAGTTGTTGGAGAGAGTTGATCTACTAAAAAAGGCTCAATCCAGCTGGGACGAGATTATATAGCGATAAGCTATTTATAGAACACAGTTGTAGTTTATAATAGAAAAATAATTATAGGGTTAACCTATGAATCTTGATTACCTTAAGAGCAAAAGTATATATGTTGTAGTTGGAATTGTGGTAAGTTTTTTCATGCTTCTTTTAGACGGTATGGGTATTTTGCAACCAGTATATTCGTGGGGAAATTTCATCTTGGAACCGTTCGAGTATTGGTCGGGACGTGTATTTAAAGGTGTAAATAATACTATACTGACTGTAGTAGAGATAGGGTCTCTTCGTTCTGAGAATTCGGATCTTAAGATAGAGAATGCGGAGCTCAAAAGTGAGGTCACAAAGTTGGAAGAAATAGAGAAAGAAAATGAAACACTGAGAGAACAGGTAGGAATTGATCTCAAATTGGAACTTAAGCTTAGGAAGGTTAGAATTCTTGGTGTCGACTCAGATGGTTTGGCTGAACACATAATAATCGATGCCGGAAATGACGAAAAGGTTGAGAAAGGTGATGCTCTCATTGTGGGAAATGTCCTTGTTGGTGAGGTCAGGGATGTATATAAGTCAACTTCCAGAGTAAGGCTCGTCTCGAACCAGAAAAGCAATATCATTGCTCTTGATCAGGATACGAGGGCAAGAGGTCTTGTTCGCGGATCTCTCGAGGGCGTTGTGTTTGAAGAGGTTCTTGAGAATGAGAAACTGGAGGAAGGTGATACTATCATTACGTGGTCGGATGATTTTCCGGAAGGTTTAGTCATTGGTAAGATTCGTAAAATCGAGGTTATACCGACATCGTCGACGAAGAGGGCATATCTTGAAACAGGGGTAAATTTCGAAAATCTAAATTATGCATTTGTTGTGATAAATTTCTAAGATGAAAAGGCTCACGTCTATTGTATTATTCAGTATTTTGGTCGCTATAGCGAACTTTGGATTATCGTTTGTTGCAGATTTAAATCTTGTCTGGATCATAGGCATGGCTCTAATTATGTCGGACAGTGAGTCTGAAGCTGTAGTTTTGACCGTATTATCGGGGTTTTTGTTTGATGTGATGATGCACGGGCATATTGGTATTACGAGTCTATCGTTTCTTGTTCCCGCATTTCTTTTAGTTATTGTGAAAAGTATTGGCTTTGGAGATAGATCTTGGCAAAAGTTTATCATATCGTTTGTTTTCTTTTTCTTGATTGTTATTTTTGAGTTGGTTCTTCGGCAATTGATTGGAGAGAGCGGAGGACTATCTGGATCTGCGATTGGTCATTCTGTAGGTAAAATAGTGCTGAATGGTTTTGTTTCACTTGTCGTATATGGGCTTATTGAACTTTGGCATTATCAGCATCCTGAAAGAAAGGCTATTAAGGTATAATATTGTGTTATGGCTGATTCCAGTGCAGGCAAAGTTTCAAAAAAGGCTAAATATGCTCAGACCCGGATTGGTTGGATGGATATCAAGCCGCTAAAGGGCCATGATGTGGGTATCAGGGAGGGCCAAGATACTGCTCTGTGGCGTGTTACCTACATATATGTCACTGTTGCTGTTGTATTTCTGGTGCTCATTGTTGCTGTTGTGAATCTTCAGGTTGTCCATGGACGTGAGTATAGATCGCTCTCGAAAGAGAATCGTTTGGAAGAACATGTAATTCAACCGGATCGTGGAGTGGTATATGACCGATTTGGGGAAAAGATTGCAATAAATGTGCCAACATTCGATCTGATGCTTAATCCACGGGAGATTGAAGAGGAGGATCTTGATGGGGTTTTCGAAAAACTTGGCGATATTGTTGACAAGTCTTCTGATGAGCTCAGGGAAAAATATGAGAAAGCTATGGAGATTGAACCTCTTTCTAGGAGAGTTCTGTTGGTTCAGGACATTACCAGGGATCAGGTTCTTGAGATACGTGCTAATTCAGATGATCTAAATGGTGTTTGGGTGGACTATTCATCAAAGAGAAAGTATACGGGTGGAGATAGTTTTGCTCATATATTGGGATATACCGCTGAAGCTTCAGAAAACGAGATTGAGAACTCGGATGAAGTAAGTGTTGGCGACATTGTCGGTCGTGAAGGTATAGAGAATTATTATGATGATAGGTTAAGGGGAGAGAAAGGTAAAAGGATCATCGAGATTGATGCTGCCCAGAATGTTACGGCAGAGCATGTAAATATTGGCAGTGAGCCAATTCCTGGGGATAGTTTGTACCTAACTATTGACTCGAAATCTCAGAAGAAGTTGAGTGAGATATTGCTAAAAGGCGTAAAGACATATGATGCTACTGGGGCTTCGGCAATCCTTGAAGATGTTAATACGGGTGAAATATGGGCTGCTGTCAGTGTTCCGGCCTATGACAATAATAAGTTTATAGGAGGGATCTCAGAAAAGGATTATAAGAAACTGAATGAGGACGAGAGGTTGCCGCTGTTTAATAGAATTATTTCTGAGCAGCAACCGCCTGGGTCTATGTTCAAAACAATAGTGGCAAGTGCAGCCCTTCAAGAGGGAGCGATTACTCGGGATACAGTCTTTGTGAGTACAGGCGTGATGTATTTAGGTGGAAATACTCCATTTCAGGAATATCATCAGCATGCATATGGACCGTTGAATTTGATAGGTGGTATAGCTAAATCCAGCAACATCTATTTTTGCAACACAATGTTGGAGCTTGGGATAGAAAAGTTTGTACCTTATGCCGAGTTCTTTGGAATTGGAGAAGAGACTGGAGTCGATATTCCAGGTGAGATGGCTGGTCGTTTGCCTTCCCCAGAGAACAAGATTGCTTTGGCCGAAACAAGTCCTTGGCTTGATCCAATTTGGTATCCAGAAGGCGATGCGTGTAACACCGCAATCGGTCAGGGAATTACCTTGGTAACGCCAATTCAAGTAGCGAATTGGGCAGCGACCATTGCAAACGGAGGTACAGTTATGCAACCACGGTTTGCATATAAATGGGAGTCTCCTAATTCAGTTGAAGACAATTCGGGAGATGACGAAAAAGTAGAATCGGTTGAGGTTCGAAGTGGAAAAGTTAGTGATAGCAATCTTGCTTTGGTGAGGGAGGGTATGAGAAACAGTGCCTCCGGTCCTTTAAGTGTTATTGTTCCATTGAGAAATACCGTTGTGCCTGTCGCTGGAAAAACAGGGACCGCTGAATTTGGCGTTAAGGATGAAAGAGGGTATTACACCAGCACTCACGCTTGGGTTATGGGATTTTTCCCCTATGATAATCCGAGATTTAGCTTTGTGGTATTTCTTGAGGGTGGTGGTGAGAGTAATAATTCTGCAGCGTTGGCAGCGGAGTTTGTTAACTGGTTTGCGGAGGAGAGGTTGTAGGGGGAGGAGTTGTTTCGGGTGTGAACGGTTGTATTAACTGTGACATAGTGTAATCTTGTTTTAATAATAATTAGTAGAAACGAATACTCCTAGATCTGTACTGTCTACTCAACTGCAATTTTTTAATCATTTCTTAATATTTGTACTGTATCCTTTGAGATATGGTGGCTGACATATTACTAGCTCTGTATTCTCGTCGGGGGATAGGGTCGGTCACCGTAAAGAGGATCTGGAGTAGGTATAGAAAGTGTCGCGATATAAAAAGAGCGGTTCGCTGGGTATTGCGTGAATCTTTGAATTTTAAAGATCTAGAATTTCAATCGTTTTCTATTAAGAGGAATCTTTCAGATCATGCAGTGCACTGGGTTCCATTCTGGTCCAGCAGTTATCCTCGGAAACTTAGACAGATTACTGATTTTCCGGCTTTCATTTTCTATAAGGGAGATTTATCTAAAGATATACTGAATAAAGGCGGAGGGACGGTTGCAATTGTAGGAACCAGGTCGATGTCCGAATATGGTGCCAGGATGACCAGGGAGATTGTCAGACCGTTGGTAAGATCTGGTGTGACCATTGTAAGTGGTTTGGCTAGCGGCGTTGATTCCCTGGCACACGAACTTGCTCTAGATGTTTCTAATGACTGTTATCCAGTTGCTGTGTTACCGGGTGGACCGGAAGATGGGTTCCCGGAGATGAGTAGAGGTCTTTATAACAATATAGTGAAGAGCGGGCTTGTTATCTCAGAATTTCTTCCAGGTACCAAGATTACGCCGAATATGTTTGCGAGTAGGAACAGATTAATAGCCGGGCTTAGTGATTGTGTTGTTGTAGTTGAGGCTCCATTGAAGAGTGGTGCTCTAATTACCGCCGATCTTGCACTTCAATATGGAAGGGATGTTTGCGCAGTTCCTGGAAGAGCTGTGGACAGTGGTTCCCTTGGGGTGAATAAATTAATTCAAGAAGGAGCTGCTCTAGTAAATAACGGGTATGAAGTTATTGAGATAATGGGAGGTGGGAGGGGATCTGATAGAGACGATTCTCAAAATGATTTATCCCAAGAGAATATTCAATTAAGAAATATAAATAAAGTACGACATTTACTGGATGGTTTAGAGGTTTTAAGCTCAATTGAAGAGGAGATTATTTCTAGAATAAATGAAAATACTCTGGATGTTGATTTCATTGTTAACAAAGCTGGGAAGAGCCCTTCGGAGGTGAGATCTATCTTGACAAAGCTTGAAATAGAGGGTATTTTGAGGCTCGATTACAGAGGAAAAATAAAGTTTGAATAGTTACTATGTCAAAGCTTGTAGTTGTTGAGTCGCCTGCGAAGGCCAAAACAATTGAGAGATATCTAGGTAAAGATTATAAGGTTGCAGCTACCATGGGTCACATAATGGATCTCCCCAAAAGCAAGCTAGCGGTCGACGTCGACAATAGATATGAGGCGAAGTACACAGTTATTCACGGAAAGAAAAAAGTAATAACAGCTTTGAGGAAATTACTTCCTCAAAACGATCAAAATGTTTACTTAGCTATGGACCCAGATCGGGAGGGAGAGGCAATTGCGGCACATGTGGCCCAGTCGCTTAAGCTTAAGAAGCCTAGTCGAGTAGTATTTCATGAGATTACAAAGGACGCTGTTCTTGAAGCTGTTGAAAATCCTGAGAATATAAATGAGGATTTGGTTGAAGCCCAGAAAGCACGGCGTATACTTGATAGACTTGTTGGATACAAGCTCTCAGAACTTCTCTGGAAGAAGATTTGGTATGGTCTCTCAGCAGGAAGGGTTCAGTCTGTGGCAACGAGGCTGATTGTGGAAAGGGAACGCGAGCGTCTCGAGTTTAAACCCGACGAGTTCTGGAATATTACCTCATATCTGAAGAAAGATAACGATCAATCCTTTGCATCGAAACTTGAGAGAAAGAACGGTAAGAAATTGGTGCCTTCTTCGGAGAAGGAGACAAAAGTTATTCTTACAGATCTGGATGGAGCAGATTGGATCGTAGATTCAGTTGATACCAAAAGCAAAACGCAGCATCCGTATCCGCCATTTACAACATCAACTCTTCAGCAGGCAGCAAACAACTATCTTGGGTATAGTGCGAAAAGAACAATGCAGATTGCTCAGCAGTTGTACCAGGGAGTTAAGATCAAGGGGAAGGGACAGGTCGGACTTATTACCTATATGAGAACAGATTCCTTCAATCTTGCCCAGCAGGCGGTCAATGCTATTCGCAGCAGGATCGAGAAAGACTATGGTAAGAAGTATCTGCCCGAGAAACCTAAGTACTATAAAACTCGGAGTAAGTCGGCGCAGGAAGCGCATGAGGCTATAAGACCAACACATTTTGATATACATCCTGATGATGTAAAAGAGTCTCTCTCGTCCCCGCAGTATCGGCTCTATAAGATCATATGGGATCGTGCAATGGGGTGTCAGATGAGTTCAATGGAATACAATGTCTTGGAGGTTTGGATAGGTGCGGTTTGCGATAAGGAGCTTACCTATAACTTCTTTGTTAGGGGGCATGAGGTAAAGTTTGACGGATTTGCGAGAGCTACTGGGTCTAGACTGTTGAGGACTGACGAGAATGTGCAGCAGATTTCGGGAATTCAAAAAGGTGACATTTTGGATTGTGAAAAAATTGAGACCGAACAGAAATTTACAAAGCCTCGGCCGCGCTATACTGAGGCTTCGCTTGTTAAGACTCTTGAGAAGTATGGGATAGGAAGACCTTCAACGTATGCAACAATTATTTCGACGGTGCAGTCCCGGGGCTATGTTGGTAAGGAGGGTAGATATCTGTTTCCGACAGATCTTGGGTTTGTGGTTACGGATTTTCTAGTTGAGCATTTCAGTGACATAGTTGATTACGACTTTACATCAGAGGTTGAGGAGGATCTCGATGAGATAGCTGAAGGCAAGATGGAACTGGTTCCCGTTATGGACAAAGTGTATAAACCACTTGAGAAGGACATTAAAATTAAAGAAAAAGAGATTGATAAAAAAGACATTGTTATTCTGGGTAAGTCCGAACACAAATGTCCAGAGTGCGGAGGGGAAATGGTTATCAGATTAGGTAGAAATGGTAAATTCCTGAGTTGTGCAAAGTTTCCAGAATGTAAGGGAATGCTGGGTGTTGATGGAAAGACATTGGAAGAGTCTTTCGATGAGGAGAAATATTTGAAATCTGATCCGTGCAAGGAGTGTGGCAGTAGGATGGTTTTGAAAAGTGGAAAATTCGGGAAGTTTTGGGCATGTGAGAAATATCCTGATTGTAAAACGACAGCGCCCCTTCTTCTTAAAGAGAAATGTCCTGAGTGTGGATCAAATCTGGTTGAAAGAAAGGGAAGGTGGGGGAAACCTTTTATTGGCTGCAGCGGTTATCCTAAGTGTCGATATATTAAGAAAGAAAAAAAGTAACCTTCTTTCTATCCTCAAAAGTCTCATACATTATCTTCGTTTTTTAATCTTCTGTTAACCTTCGCAAATTATAATTTGTGAAATGGGTCTTCTTCCTAGGGAAAAATTACTTGAATCGGGGCTTGATAGTCTTTCAGACGAGGAACTGGTGGCATTGGTTATTGGATCAGGAATTGAGGGGAAAGGGTTTCTTCTTGTGGCACGCGAGGTTTTCAGGCTTCTATACCGGAGAATACCATCAGGTAATGTGTCGTGGCAGGAGTTGACCAAGGTTAAAGGGGTAGGTGATATAAAGGCTATAAAAGTGGTTTGTGCGGTTGAGCTTGGAAGAAGAATATTCGGTTCTGACATTGAAAGCAGGCTGATAATAAAGTCACGGGACGATGTTGTGCGGGAAGTCGCTTATTTAAGAAGGAGGAAGCAGGAACATGTTGTAGTTTTGCTGTTGAATGCTCGAAACGAATTAGTAGGCAAAAATACCATTGCAATAGGGTCTGTTAACAAGGCCCTAGTTCAACCGAGAGAAGTTTTTAGATATGCCATAGAGAAAGGGGCTGTTGGAGTAATTATTGTGCACAATCATCCATCTGGGGATACGGATCCAAGTCTGGCTGATAAAAAATTTACGACTAGAATAAAAAAAGCTGGAGAAATAATAGGGATAGAGCTGGTAGATCATGTGATCGTTTGAGTTATGATAAGACTTGCACAGTTAGTCTTAAAGTTCTGAATATATTGGAAATCTGGATGTTAGCTTATGGACTTTATCTTTTATATTGTTTATTTCAGCTATTGATGTGATAGCTTCTCTAACTTCTGCTCTTGTGGTTTTGGGTTCGAATTTTGTTGTATTAAGAGTTTCTTCTATTAGGGATGCAATTTCTGGCATTTCTTTTTCCCTCATTCCTCTTGTTGTCACGGCTGGAGTTCCTAACCGTATTCCGGTTGGTCTCCACGGAGTTCCAGTTTCGTATGGGATGGTATTTTTGTTTGTGATTATGTCCGTAGCCTCAAGAAGCTCAGCTGCAATAAGTCCATCCGGTTGCTTTGCTCTGATGTCGACTAAAATTAAATGTTTTTCTGTCCCTCCGGATATTACGCGGAAACCGAGTTTTGATAGTTCTTCACTCAAGGTCTTTGCATTTAGGATTACCTGTTTTGAGTATTCACGGAATTCACTAGACGATGCTTCTTTCAGTGCTACTGCTATTCCTGCTATTGAATTAATCATGGGCCCTCCCTGTAGACCTGGGAAAACAGCTCGATCGATTGCTTCTGCAAGCTCCGATCTGGTAAATATCAAAGTACCGATTGGTCCTCTAAGAGTTTTCCGTGTTGTCATCGTTACGAAGTCGGCGTGGGGAAAAGGGCTGTTCAGTAATCCGGAGGCAATAAGACCAGCTTCATGTGCTATATCCGCAAGATAGTATGCACCAATGGATTTTGCTATTTCTCCGAGTCTTGAATGGTCAATATCTCTAGGGTATGCCGTTCCTCCAGATATGATCAGCTTGGGCCTTACTTCTTGGGCCTGTTTCTCAATTTCGTCATAGTCAAATGTTTCTGTTTCTTTATCTACTTTGTAGAAGTAGGAGTCATAGATCTTTCCTGAGAAGCTGACGTTTTTACCGTCTTCTAATTTCCATCCATGACTTAGGTGGCCCCCATGGGGGAGGTGCATGGCAAGAATTCTATCTCCGGGTTCAAGTACGGAGTTGTAAACAGCAAGGTTTCCTATACTTCCAAGGACTGCTTGGACATTTACGTGCCATTTCTCTGGAGATAGTCCAAATAAACTGAGAGCTCTTTCTTGACAGAGGGTTTCTATTTCATCCATATTCTTGTTGCCTTGGTAGTATCTCTTACCTGGGTAGTTTTCTGCGTATTTGTTCATCAGAATCGAGCCTACGGCTTTCATCACAGCAGGCCTAACATAGTTTTCTGAGGGAATGAGTTTGAGCTGTTGTTGTTGGTATTTGAGTTCTTTACTTATTAGGTTTTCTATATCCATTTCCTGGATTGTTAATTAGGATGGAATTGATTATACAACAATTGTGTGGGTTTGATTGTTCCTTTTATCTCAAAATATAGTAGAGAGAGAAATGTAGTCTAGTAGAAACAGAGCTTTTGTGCTGATGGGGTCTAGGTTTGTCTGTAGGCATTTTTAGAGGTTAGTAGGGAAAAGCCTGTGTGAGTCCGTGACAGTATGTGATATTCTGCTCAATATGTTATTTCTTATTTTGATTTGATGGATCCAAAGATTAAGATTGAGAAAGTAGCTAGTGATGTAATAACTCCTGAGCGGGCTTATCCTACAGATTCGGGGATAGATGTCTGGGCATATGGGTTTATGAAGCTTTTTAGAGGTGACAAAGAAATAGAAGAGATAGGTGGAAAAGTTTTAGCGGAGGCTGATTCGATAAAGCTCAACTCATTTGATAGAGTGCTTATAAGTACAGGTGTTAAAGCAACAGTAGCTCCCGGCTATGAGATACAGGTTCGACCTAGGAGTGGTCTTGCACTTAAGCAGGGGCTTTCTGTTCTTAATACGCCTGGCACTGTAGATGAACAGTATAGGGGAATAGTCGGCGTGATCTTGGTTAATCTTTCAGGTACACAACAGATAATATCGAAGGGTGACAAAGTTGCTCAGTTGGTTGTGTGCAAGGTGGTTCTCTCTGATGTAGAATTGATTGATAGTCTTGAGGATACCCAGCGTGGATCTGGTGGTTTTGGATCTACTGGTTCTAACTAGTTATAATTTTCTTCATGGGGCGCACAAAAAAAACTGTACGTAAAAAATTGTCTCTGAGCCCAAAACAGTTGATAGAGGAGTATATAGAGGATGATGACTTTTCCAGGAGGGGAGCAGCTGCTATCGGGAAGAGGGGTAAAAAGGTTGCTACTGCTGCCGATCTGGGTTCCTATTCAAAAGAAGGAGCCAATGTCATGTACAGTTTCCCTGGGTTGCTCAATAGTGTCTTTGAGAAGGTTAGTAAACTGTATTTTCTGAATGAAGATCTACCAAAGGAGTCAGCCAGTGCCCATCTTGATGGTGACATTTACATTCATGATCTTGGTAAGGGTATGGTCGGGTACTGTGCTGGTTGGAGTTTGATGAAGCTTCTTGTGGAGGGTCTTAATGGTGTGCCAGACAGAATGTCTAGTACACCTCCAAAGCATCTTCATTCGGCTGTGGATCAGATGGGAAGGTTTATTCAGATTGTTTGCAATGAGTGGGCTGGAGCACAGGCGTTCAGCTCGGTTGATACGTATCTTGCGCCTTATGTTTATTATGATGGTTTACCCTATCGGGAGATTAAACAGAATATCCAGAGGCTTTTCTTTATGCTGAATACAACAATTCGTCATGGGGGCAAGGTGCCTTTTAGCAATATATCGCTTGACTGGGAGATACCCGAAGATCTTGCAGGCCAGAAGGTTGTGATTGGTGGCAAAGTTATGAAGGAAAAATATGGCGAGTTTCAGCGGGAGGCTGATCTTATAAATAGAGCTATACTTGAGGTATTTATGGAAGGCGATAGTTCAGAACAGCCATTTTCATATCCGATTCCCACATACAATCTAACCAAGGATTTTGATTGGGATAGCTCAAATGCTGACTTGTTATTCGAATTGACTGCAAAATATGGGACACCGTATTTTCAGAATTTCATTAACAGCGATCTAAATCCTAGAGATGTCCGAGCCATGTGCTGCAGGCTTCAGATGAACCTTAAGGATCTTGCCAATAAAACTGGAGGGTTATTTGGGGCTGGGGAGTCAACAGGTTCTGTTTGTGTGGTTGATGTGAATCTTGGGAGGGTTGGGTACGAGGCAAAAGGGAAGTCTGAAAAAGAGTTGTTCAATATCCTGAAAAAGAAGATGGATCTTTGCCGGGACGTTCTGGAGCATAAGCGCAAGTATATAACTGAGAACCTTGAGCGGGGTCTTATGCCATATACCAAGAGATATTTGGGGAGTTTCCGGACGTTTTTCAATACAGTGGGACTTGTTGGTATGAATGAGATGTTGGTCAATTACATGGGGAAAACGCTGGCAGAAGTAGAGGCTCGTGACTTGGGTGTAAAGGTACTTAGATTTATGAAAAAAACAATTCAGAAGTATCAGGAGGACTCGGGGAAT
The DNA here is from genome assembly GCA_016932785.1 of Candidatus Dojkabacteria bacterium. GTDB lineage: Bacteria > Patescibacteriota > Dojkabacteria > SC72 > JAFGCJ01 > JAFGCJ01. Next base: position 31,190 of record JAFGCJ010000004.1, read on the forward strand.
ATTTATAACCTCGAGGCGAGTCCGGCTGAAAGTGCATCGTATCATTTGGCAAGGCTTGATAAAGAGAAATATCCAGATATTTTTACCCAAGGAAATGGTGATCCTTACTATACAAATTCGAGTCAGTTACCGGTAGATGCTACGGATGATCTTTTTGAAGCGCTGGATCTTCAGGAACCTTTACAGCGTGAGTATACAGGTGGAACAGTTTTCCATGTCTATCTCGGGGAGAGACTAAGAAATGCCGAAGAGTGCAGGAAGATGGTTAAGAAAATCGCCAGCAGTTATAAGGTTCCTTATTTCTCTATCACTCCTACTTTTAGCGTTTGTCAGGAACATGGGTATATTAAAGGTGAGGTACAGGAGTGTCCTAAGTGTGGTGGACAGACATATATATATAGTCGTGTGGTCGGGTATTATAGACCGGTCGTTCGGTGGAATAAGGGTAAGTCCTCTGAATATAGGGACCGGAAGACATTTAAGGTTTAGAATTCTTGTCACAGCCAGGCACGAAGCTTGCTTTTTGTGGTCAATATTTGGTATTATCCTCAACGAAATATTTAATCTTACACACTCTGACGACCTTCTTGACCTTAGGCTATCTAGCTTTGAGGTAAGACAGAGTGGGTGTTTTAAAGGAGGTACAAATGGCTATAAGCAATAAATCTTCCAGTGCTCTAGCAAAGACTGCTGCTAGTTCTTCATCGAAATCTGCAAAGCAGGATGATCCGGGTTTTAAGGTGAGTATTCCTAGTCTTCAGGATCTTCTTGAGGCCGGTGCACATTTTGGGCACAAGACCAGCAGATGGAATCCAAAGATGAAGAAGTATATTTTTGATACGCGCTCAGGGATTCACATAATCGATCTTACCCAGACGATAAATCTTCTTGAAGATGCTGTGCGATTTCTCCATAAAGCTTCTAAACAGGGTAATATTCTACTCGTAGGAACTAAGGGTCAGGCTGCAACTCTGATCAAGAATTCAGGTGCTGATCATGGGGCTTTTTACATAAGCAGACGTTGGCCTGGTGGGCTTCTTACTAATTATAAGAACATAAGGAGGAGTGTTAAACGATTGATTGAAATCGAGGAAAATCTGGCCTCGCATAAGGGCTATGAAACAAAGAAGGAGAGGATGGTTATGGAAAAAGATAGAGATCGACTTTCAAAACTATATGAGGGTGTGAGGTTCATGGACAAGGAGCCAGCAGCTATGGTTGTTATCGATACCAGGGTTGAGAAAAATGCTATTAAGGAAGCTAAAAAACGTGGAATCAAGGTGGCTGGACTTATAGACACAAATTGTGATCCTAATCTTGTAGATTATCCTATCCCTGCTAATGACGACGCTCTTAAATCCATTAGGTTGTTTGTTGAGACGTTGGTTCATGGGTTTTCGGGTTCAGATACGAGCGCGAGGCTTATTGGATTAAGAAATGATCATGCTGCAAAGCTTGCTGATCTTGAAGCAAAAGCTGTTGCTGAGGAGGAGAGAATTAAGAGAGAAAAAGAGCTTGAGGTTCAGAGGTTGAAGGCAATGAAGGAAGGTAAGGTCGTTGAAACCGGACGAACAGATACAAAAGTATTTAGGATAGTTAAAAAAGAGGACCAGGAGAATGCTGAAGAAAAAGAAACTACTAAAGAGCTTTCTAATGCAGAGACGAAGGTTGAGACAAAGGTAAAGAAAGCTCAATCTAAGGTAGCAAAAAAGGAAGTCAAGCCAAGTAAAACCTCTAAGAAAAAAGTTACCCCGAAAACTAAAAAGACAAAGAAGACCGTCTCTAAGAAGACAACAAAGAAATCTACAAAAAAACCTTCTAGGGAAACGACCAAGAAGACTACTAAGAAAACAACGAAAAGGAAGTCTACAAAGAAGACACCAGTAAAGAAAACGAGGTCCAAGTCTTCGAAAAAGACCTCGAAATCCAAGAAGTAATTAATTAAGAATTAAGACATATGGGTGTAACAATTGACCAGATTAAAGACCTTAGAGATAAAACCTCTGCCGGAATGGGTCTCTGTAAGGAGGCTCTTGAAAAATCCAAGGGCGATATGGACAAAGCTATCGAATACGTAAATAAGAGAAGCGATGTGATAAGTCGCCTTTATAACCAGACAGGTGCAAAGATTGGTCACTGTAAATTGGCCTATGAAGAAGCGGGCCAGGACTTCGAAAAGGCTGTTGAAATAATTAAGGAAAGAGGCTGGGAAGAGGATGTTTCAGACAGCGCAGCAAAGGTGAAAAGGGAAGGCATTCTCGGGTTTTATGTTCATGGCGTTGACCAGAAGACGGCTGCTGTTGTGGAGCTCTTCTGTGACACTGATTTTGTTGCTAAGAATGAGAAATTCCAAAACTTGGCCAAGGAGTTAGCAATGCAGGTTGCTGCAATGAACCCTAAGTATGCAAGTAAGGAATCTGTTCCTGAAGAAGTTATTAAAGAAGAAAAAAAGGTTATTAGCAAGTCTGATGACATAGAGGGGAAGCCGGATGATGTTGTTGAGAAAATTGTTGATGGAAAAATGAACAAGTTCTATCAGGAAAACTGTTTACTAGAGCAGAACTATTTTAGGGATGATTCAGTCAAGGTTTCGAGCCTTGTTGATGATGCCCGGGTGAAGCTTGGTGAAAAAATCGAGGTGGGTCGTATTTACAGGATTGGCCTTGGAGAGTAGAATTCGGATGGGAATTTTTCCCAATAAAGCGTGTTGCCTTAAGGGCAATTAACCAGACGCTGTCAAGAGAAGTTACACTATTTTCTGGCTGCGTCATTCGGAAAAACTATGCGAGCAAAGTTTTTCGCTCACTTTCCTCGCAAATAAATTGTTCTTTTTAAAGAATGACTCTTTCAGAAGGAAAGGAGAGTATTAATTCGATTGTTGAATCTCTCAAGGACGGTCTGTCGAAGATGAGGACGGGCAGAGCAAATCCGGATGTTCTGGATTCGGTTGTGGTTAATGTATACGAATCAGAGATGCCAATAAAGCATATTGCAAATGTGTCAGTTCCGGATGCACGAACCATAGTTATTCAACCTTGGGATACACAGAATACAGAGAAAATTGAGAAGGCACTTCTTTCTTCGGATATTGGTATGACACCTGTCGTTGATGGTGAGATTATAAGACTTTCCGTACCTTCGCTTACGCAGGATCTCCGCGAGCAGTATGTAAAGGAAATGAAGGATATGGTTGAAGAGGCTAGAATTGCTATTCGGGAGGTTAGACACAGGATGATGGACGCAGCTGATAAGTCTGCAGAAGGAGGAGGTGTCTCGGAGGACGATATAAAAAGGCAGAAAGATGCTATTGAGAATGCGGTAACTGAGGTTATGGATAGACTGAAAGAGGTTGCTGATAATAAAGAGAAAGAGCTGATGACTGTTTAAATTTCCTTAATTCTATAAAATGGTTTCTACTATTATTACGGTTTTGTTGTTTGTATTGATAATTGGGGTTGTTGTGACAATCCATGAGGTTGGGCATTACGCTGCGGCAAGGCTTTCAGGAATGCTTGTTGAAGAATTTTCTTTTGGTTTTGGCCCCAAACTTGTTTCTAAGAAATGGGGTGATACAGAGTACATGATCAAACTTTTTCCATTAGGAGGGTATGTAAAGATACTTGGTGAGGAGATGGAGATAAAGGACAAGAGGAGCTTCAGTGAGAAATCTATTATTTCGAGAATGTTTGTTGCGGTTGCCGGTGTGTTAATGAATTTTCTGCTTGCAGTTGTTCTGTTTTATATAGTCTTAGGTGCCCGCGGTTTCTCGTATGAAGGTATTCCTTATTATGAAAATCTCAATTTGTGGTTTGGAGATCAGGAGGAGTTCTACGCTTACAATGTAACTGTTATTGGTATTACTGACGATGGAGGGGCAGATAAGGCGGGGCTGGAAGAGCCCTTTGAAATACTTGGTGTTGATGGTAATCCTGTTGAGTCTGTTAAAGATCTTAAGGACGAACTTGAGGGGAAAGAGGAGAAAACAGTTGATTTGACAATTTACAAGGATGGAGAGGAGAAGGATGTTGAAGTAGTTGAAAATAAAGAGGGTTTGATAGGCGTGGAACTTGCAAGTGACTTTAAGTTGATTCGAGTTGAATATAATGGAGTAGAAAGGATTTTTGCCGGATTTTTACATTTTGCTAATATGACAAAAGCAAATATCTTTGTCTTCGGGAGATTAATTTCGAAGTCTGTCGAGGAGAAATCAGTCAAGCCAGTTGCAACATCAGTGTCCGGGCCTATCGGGTTGTTCGTTGTCATAGATTTGGTAAGGGAGTTTGCAGGCACGGTTGGAATATTGGATTTGATAGCCACGCTCAATCTAACTCTTGTAATTATAAATATCCTTCCATTCCCTGCTTTGGACGGAGGACATGTGTTATTTATGACTATTGAAGCTGTAAGGGGAAAACCGGTCAACAAGAACGTCGAAAGATGGCTCGTTAATATTGGTATGATAATAATGTTTGGTTTGATGATATTGATATCGGCAAAAGATGTGTTTCAGTTTGAGGTTTTTGACTGGATAAAAGGTTTATTTGTAGGTTGATGTGTTTTTGTTCGTAGTTATTGCGACTGGCTCATCTTTATTGTATTATTTTTGTAGAGTTTTATGGTATACTTTTGCTCAATAAGTTGGTGGAGTTAACTTGTGGCAATTCGGGTAAATCGAAAAACTGCTGTAATCATAGGTGTTTCTCTTTTCGTTGTTCTTGCCGGTGTCGGTGGTTTCATTGTGTGGAGGCTGAATCAGCCTAGAGAAGTTACGCCTGAAGAGAGTGAGGCTGCGGAGTGTGAGCCTCCTAGCTGTGAGGCCGGTGGTTCATGCCACGGTCCGGGAAGTACTGCAAAAAATAAGGATAACGGATGCACATATACGTGTGTGAATGGCTCTTGGAAAAACCCCGACTGTCCAGGTTCAGATGATGATGACGATGACGATGGAGAAGGATGCGAAGGTAACGAGGGAGATTACAACAACGGTTGCTGTGAAAGGGCAGACGGATCGTTATATTGTCATGGAGATTTGGAATGTATTGGTGGAACGTGTTTGCCCCCTGCCGTAGGAGATGACGACGATGATGACGGCGGCGAGGAATATACTCCGAGTGATACTCATAGTTGTAGTGGAAGCTCATCGGACCCAGCATACGGCTGTGCTGACGTACATTGTGAATATCCGTATGCTACATATTGTAAGAATGGCCAATGTCAATGTGTTAAGTACAATGTGCAGAGTGGCTGGCCTGCTGGTTGTACGGGGGCGCCCACTGGTCCGGAACCTGCCGCTTGTCCTGCCGGGATGACTTCATGTACCAAAGGAACCGCTGGATGTGAAGAATATGACTGTCAGAAATGGGAATGTCCTGGTTGTGATAACCCTTCGTATAAATGTACTTACTGCAAAACCTCATCTTCTGGTAGCAACGAGTGTGAAACAGGAAATCTTGATACACCGGCCGCTGGTAGTACTGTACCTGAGGGCCAGACAGTTAGAATTGAAGGTTGGGCTGCAGACGGAGATGGTATAGATACATCGAGAATTGAAGTAACAATAGACGGAAATCATGTTGGTAATGCTACTGCAGAAAATGCTTGTCCTGACAGGAGAGCCGATGTCTGTAATGCAGTAGGGGAAGGAAAACACCCTGTTGCATGGGTTTATGATTGGGTTGCTACTGGACAGGGGAACCATACTATAAGCGTTAGATGGTGGGATTCAGAAGGTCTTACCAGCTCTGACTGTCGTGATTCAACGAATATAACGGTTTCTGGTGTTAGTTATCTTCAGATTCAAGGTAGAGTGTTCTGCCAGGATCCAGGAGGAGAGCTATATCCGATTCCTGGTGCTACGGTGACTTTTTCCAAGACTGGAGGGAGTGATGAAACTCTTACTACGGATAGTGATGGTTTTTATAGATCTGCTGCAAATACAACTCAGAAGTCTGAGGAACCATTCTCTGTTGATTTTGGAAGTATTCCAAGTGGAACATTACCGACAGGTGTTGACTATGAGGATATGACAGGTCCCACACTTTCTGGGACTGAAAATTGTCCGAGTAGATGTAGTTCATGTTCTGGTACTAGCTATTCCAGTTGCTCAGGATTTTCAGCAACAGGGATAAATACACACTTCGATTGGCAGTTTGTAGACTGTGATTTGTCTCAACCTAATACTGAATGGGAACTTGAAAAAGAGGGATCTATCGTCTGCGTGGAAGAGGGAACTCCAAATGTTCACGCTATAGCGACCTATGTTATCAGGGTGAGAAATATAGTAGAAGGGTCAACAGGTAGGCTTTTGAAAGTTGAGAACTATTATGATGAGACGGGTGTTGGTATTCAGGCGAGCTGGATTACTTCGACGACCCCCACCGCAACTTCTGTTGATAGCGAAAAAATCGTTTGGGAGCTTACGGGTGATGACCAAATATTTGAATACTGTGGTGATGATACCTGCTGGAGGGAATTCAGATATACCGTTCGTGTTCCTAGAGACCTGTTTGGAGACACAATTGTTGATCATGCAATAGGCTATCCGGAGACCGGAGAACCTCTGCACGCATATGAGGATGTGGTCATCATATGTGGTCTACCAATAAGTGGAATTATGGATAGCTTTGCAGCAAGATTGGCACTCGGAGGAATACTTATAGCCTTGGGGTATCTTTCATATCGCTATCTCTATTTGGACAAGGCATTTCTTGCAATGGGAAATGGCGTGAGTGGCTTTGTAGAAGGTCTGAAGTTTGGTCTTAGTAAAGAAGGATCTAAGAGCCGATGGGAGAAAAAAGTTATTAAAAGTGTGGATAAAAAGAGGAGGAAATCAAAGAAATAGGGTGTTAGGTGTTGTTATTTCAATTTTCCGTAAATTTATTATATAATCCAGTCCGTTATGGCAGTTATTGTACATGCAAATGAAAATATAGAATCAGCTCTAAAGAGACTCCACAGAGAGGTCATCAGAGAAAAAGTAATCGAAACGGCAAGGGAAAAGCAGTATCGAATAAAGAAAAGTGATCTCGAAATAGAGAAAAGGAGACTTTGGGCTAAAACAAAGAGAAGACGAAGAACAGCCAGACGCAGAATGCGTAAGTAAGGCTTTGCAACTTTTCAAATAAATTTCTTTTTATACGACCTATGTCTTTACTTCAAGAAATTCAGAAGGAATCGATTCTCGCGATGAAAGAGAAGAATACTGTTAAGCAGGATATTCTTAAGCTTCTCATTGCTGCTCTTAAAAATGCTCAGATTGCTAAACCTGGTGGAAAAGAATTGACGAAAGAGGAAGAAGTGAAGGTGATTTTTTCTGAATCAAAGAAGATTAAGGATTCCATTGAAAAGTTTAAAGAAGCTGGTAGAGAAGATCTCTTGAATCGTGAAGAGGAGCAACTGGGATATGTTGAAAAGTATCTTCCTGCTCAGGCGGGTGAAGACGATATTATTAAGGTCGTTGAGAAAGCTATAAAAGAGGTTGATGCTTCGGGTATGGGTGATATGGGTCGGGTAATGGGACTTGTAATGAAAGAACTTCAGGGGAAGGCTGATGGAGCTGTCGTGAACCGGATTGTAAAGAGCAAATTATCTGAATAGTAATTTTGAGATCCAGATGTCAGATTCATTAGATATTTTCTTATTTAATTCTTGTTCCTCCGATTTATGTAGTACCGGGTATACGGTGCTGCTTGATAGGATAAAGGATATTTCAAGGTTAGTTTCATCCAAAGTAAAAGAACTTAAAGGGTTTGAGATAAATGTAATCATTGCTGATGGAAGGACTATGAGGGGTCTTAATAAGAGGTTTCGCCGGGTTGATAGCAGTACAGATGTATTAGCTTTTCCTTTTGATGAACCGGGTTTCGGAGAAATTTGGCTCTGTCCTTCTGTGATAGAAAAGAACGCGAAGAAATATAACCAGAGTTTTGATTTGGAGCTTATTAGGGTCCTAATTCATGGGATGTTGCATCTAGGCGGGTATGATCATAAGGGAAAGTTTATTTCTTCCAGTGTTTCTAAGGAAAAAATGTTTAGGGTGCAGGAACAGATTTTGTCGGGGCTGGTTTAGGGTCTGACCCCCGTTAGGTCTGTCCCCCGATAAATCCTTATGATGGCGCTTTTTTAATAGAAATTTCATTAAAAAACCCTTGGAAAACCGTGTAAATTGGGGTCAAACCTGTTGGGGGACAGACCCCCAACTATAAGATGTTATAATGAAAACATGAAAGTTGTCTTTGGTTTGGGAAATCCCGGAGAAAAATATGCAAATACGAGACATAACGCCGGATTTTTCTTTGTCGACAAACTTCGAGAGTTTATGGGTTGGGATAAATTTTGGGATGTTGGTCAATGGCAACTCGATAAGTATTTAAACTCGGAAGTTTGTACTGCCAGGTCAGAATCTGAGAATAAGCTTGTGCTTGTAAAACCGGTTACGTTCATGAATAAGAGTGGAATAGCGGCAAAACAGATTGTTGCAAGGTATGGTATCTCCCTGAAAGATGAGTTTGTATTGGTACATGATGATTTGGATATAGAATTGGGTAGTTATAAGATACATACGGGTGTTTCACCTAAGCAGCATAATGGAGTCAGGAGTGTTGAAAATATGTTGGGTAGTAGCAACTTTCTTAGGGTTAGAATTGGAATAGATAGCCGCTCTGGAGATAGAACAATCCCTTCAGATGATTATGTTCTTATGAAAATGTCTGATAGTGAGGTTGAAATACTGGAAGAGGCGGTGATAGCAGCTGTCAAAAGCCTGAGAAATGTATATGAGTTCTGATTTGAACCCAAGATGTGATGATGTATGTTCTATTCTAGGTTTGTGTATTCGATCTTGCTGTTGTGAAATTCTTGTAACTTGTGTATCCTTACCCCTGTGCGCAAAGAAGTTATAGGAGGTAGTTGGAAAAATTTTTTCGTTCAGAACCCCCATGTAATAGAAATGGCGGGGGACCTCTTGCGGTCAATTGATTCCTGTCAGAAAGAAAAATCTGTTCCATGGATATTCACTGAAATTAACTCTCCCGTGAGAGAGATATTGGAGATAGTGTCTAAGCTTTCAAGCAAAAGGATTGTAGTGTTTCAACTTAGGAACGGGGTAGACCTTTCGGAGGTGGCAGAATTAGATTTTCATTCTCTCGAATTTCGGAATGAGTTTCTACTGGAGAAGGATGTTGGTTTCGGTGATTTTGTTAGTGTTTTGGAGGACTTTGGCTTTAGGCGAGAGAATAAGGTGTGGGGGCAGCATGAGTTTAGTGTTGTAGGTGACGTGGTGACTTTTTGGCCTATTGGTCATGACAGGCCAATAAGGGTTGAGAGTGATGACCAAAAGGTTACGAACATATCAGTGATAGATCCAGGAACAAGGAGAACCATCTCAAAAATAAACAGTCTTCATGTATTAGGTAGCAAAAAGGATGTCAGTGGTGAAGATGACATTATGGATGATTATTTTGAAGTGATTGATATTGGAAGTAGATTTACTGATACCTTCGAGATTCCCGTTATAGTTAGTGATATTTCACCTCTCAAGGATGAGTTGGATTTTAGATTTAATCTATTGAATCTCGATTTTCGGAATACTGAGTGGGGCGAAGAGAAAATAAGAAATGCATTAAGGAGCGGGTGGGATGTTCTTTTCGTAATAAATCATAATAATGATCGTGCGCTACAGATTAAGGAGGGTTTTCCGGAAATCAAGATTTTCGAAGAGGATCTGGCATCAGGATTTGAATCTGAGCAGGCAGGGGTGATAGTTCTAACTGATCAGGAACTCTGGGGGACAGTCAAGCTTGGAAGAGGAGCAAAACCAAAGGATAAGTTTACAGGTCTTGTTGCCGGAGAAATTAGTCCTGGTGAATATGTGGTCCATGAGGATCATGGGGTCGCGCTTTATACCGGAATTAATGTTCAAGGTGATGAAAAGTATCTTGAACTTAAATATGCTAAAGAGGATAGACTTCTTGTTCCATTCAATGTGGCAGGCAAGATTACTAAGTATGTTGGCGTTGGTGGTTTTGTGCCAAAACTTACGAGGTTGGGGGGAGGAGAATGGAAGAGAATTCGGACACGGGTGAAGAAGTCTGTCCGAAAACTGGCGATGCAGTTATTGAGACTATATGCACTGCGTGAGATGGCTAAATCTGAAGCACTTAAGACTGATATTAGTGATCTGAAATCCTTCGAGTCTGACTTTCCTTTTGTTGAAACAGAGGATCAAATTCAGGCAATTGAGGAAGTTAAGAGTGATCTTGGGAAAGGGAAGCCTATGGACCGGTTACTTGTTGGTGATGTGGGTTTCGGTAAAACCGAGGTTGCTATGCGTGCAGCTTTTATCTCAGTATCAAACGGAAAACAGGTTGCAGTTCTTGCGCCAACGACTGTTCTTGTAGAACAGCACTACAATGTTTTCAAGAGTAGAATGGAGAAATATGGAATAAATGTAGCTGCACTTTCTCGTTTTCTTGGGGAAGATGAGGCTCAGGATGTGGTTGATCGAGTTGCCCAAGGGAAGGTGGATATTGTCGTTGGGACACACAGGTTACTCTCAAAGGACGTTAGTTTTAAGGATCTGGGTCTTTTGGTTATTGATGAGGAACAAAAATTTGGTGTTTCTCAGAAGGAGAAGCTAAAGGGAGTCCGTGTAGACACGCATGTTTTGTCAATGTCGGCTACACCAATACCTCGCACGCTGAACATGGCGTTATCGGGCGTTAGAGATATATCGGTGATAGCCACTCCTCCCATTGGCAGGAAGCCAGTAAAGAATGTTGTTGGAAAGTTCAATTGGAATGATGTAAAGGAAGCCATTTTGGAAGAGGTTAAACGTGGAGGTCAAGTTTATTATGTTCATAACAGGGTGAGATCAATTGAAAACATCAAAGCCAAGTTGCAGGAATTGCTGCCGAAAGTCCGCTTTGTTGTTGGGCATGGTCAGATGGGTTCAGATCAATTGTCAAAAGTTATGAGAGATTTTAATGAAAGGAAATATGACGTCCTAATCTGTAGTACCATAATTGAAAATGGACTGGACATGCCAAACGTGAATACCCTGGTTGTTGATAGAGCCGAAATGTTCGGCTTGGCGCAGCTGTATCAGTTAAGAGGTAGGGTAGGTCGTGGCTTAACACAGGCACATGCCTATTTCTTTTATCATGGTGTTGATGAAGAAAGATTAGTAAGAAGAGAGTTTTCTGAATCTGGTACTATTTCCGATGAGGAAGGGCTAGGTGATAAAGTGGTCTTGTGGAAAGCAGCGAGACAGAGGCTTAATGCTATTAGGCAGCTAGAGGAGTTAGGCTCCGGGTTTGGTCTAGCCCAGAAGGACCTGGAAATCCGTGGGGCGGGAAATTTCCTTGGTAGGGAGCAGCACGGAAATGTCAGTTCTATTGGATTTACCTTGTACTGCCGTTTACTGGGAGAGTTGGTTGAAGAGATGAAAAACAATGAGGGCTCGATTCCAAAGTAGCAATTACCTGTCAAATTCCCAGCGCACCCGTATGTGGAGATTTGCCTCGGTTTCATGAAAAATGCCTCTTTTGGGTAACTTTTTTGATCCAAATTTGCGATGTCTGGTGTTTCTCAGGTAGGTAATTCTCATAATTATGAAACTCTTCTTTAAATAGATTCGGACACGGGGCAAATAATCCTTTTAATGAAAAGGTAATCTTTAATACCTTGTAAAAGATTACCATGAGTTTTACATTGGATAGCATGTCGAAGGTACTCTATAGAAAATATAGATCTCAGAGATTTGGCGAACTTATTGGTCAGGAGCATATTGCTTCTATTTTGAAGAATGCAGTAGCTCAAAATCAGATTTCTCATGCATATTTATTCTATGGCCCTCGCGGTTTAGGGAAGACGAGCACGGCAAGGATCTTGGCTAAAGCTGTTGACTGCCTCCAGCTTCAGCCGGATGGTGAACCTTGCTGTAAATGTGAAAACTGCGTCGCTATCCAGGAGGGCCGTTTTCTTGATCTAATAGAGATTGATGCCGCTTCAAACAGGGGTATTGATCAGATAAGAGAACTTAAAGAGAGGATTGAGTTTTCGCCTACAGAGGGCAAGTACAAGGTCTATATTATAGATGAGGTACATATGCTTACAACCGAAGCCTTTAATGCGCTTCTAAAGACCCTGGAGGAGCCTCCAGCCCATGCTATACTGATTCTTGCAACGACTGAGATACATAAAGTTCCTGCGACTATTCTTTCCCGGTGCCAGAGATTTGATTTTCGCCTTGGAACTGATGATGAGATTGCGGCTTTGTTGGACAAGGTATCTAAGGAGGAAAAGGTTAAAATTGAGGAGGATGCGAGGGATCTTATCGTTACAAACGCGCGTGGGAGCTACAGAGATGCTCTTTCGCTTCTTGACGTAATAGTTAGTGGTCAGAAGAAGAGTAAGAATCCTCGGAATATTACTGAAGAAGAGGTTAGAGCGGTGCTTGGACTCGCTGATAGTACTATGGCCTACTTCTTTTTAGAGAAAATCGTGTCTGGAGAGGGAGGAGAAGCTCTGGATCTTATTCAAGAGCTTGCCCAGAAAGGTGTAAATCTAGGGCAATTTGTTAAGTTTGTGCTTTCAGTACTTCGAGAAATTTTAATTGATGGTCTGAAGGGCGAAATTGAGGGTAGTGAGTATTCCTTTGCGAAAAATCTTGATCGGGAGAAAACTTTGAAATTGATAAATCTTTTTGTAGAGGCCGAGAGATCTCTTAAGGATGCTGTTGTGCCGACTCTTCCTCTCGAGGTTCTTGTTGCTGATTCGATTGCATATTTCGGAGAAAACAGTGAGGGAGTCGACATGGGTACGGATAGTAGGTCTGGAGGACAGGGATCCTCGAACAGTGGAAATTCCAAAGCTTCTAAATCGATAGGTGCTGTTAGTTCGAAAAAGAAGTCATCGAAATCTAGCACTAAGGATGCAAAGAAATCAAAGGTTCCGACAGCCAGTCAGGTAAAGGCAAAATGGGGGCAGGTTATTAAGGAGATAAGAGTTTATAACAGTCATCTCCATGCTTTCTTGTCTAGAGCTGAAATTACTGGTGTCGAAGATGGGAAACTCAAACTTGCCGTCGCTTTCGATTTTCATAAGGATAGGATAGAGTGTGCCAAAAGCAAAGATGCTATTGCGGAGGTTTTCCTGAAGTTATTTGGTGTTGCAATTGGTGTCGAGTGTGAGGTTGATGACTCGATAAGGTCAAACGTTGCCCCTGCTGATGTTGTAATTGTAAGTGAGGCCAAAAGCTCTGTAAGTAGTGGGGGAGCATCGAATATTTATGATAGTGTTGCTGAAGTTTTTGGCGAAGATATTGAAGATATATAGCTATTACATATCCCTTTTTCCTTTTTGATTATGGTATCATTATCCTGAAAGTTTAAATTTTCTATAGAAAAATAATGGCAAATGCTTTTACTCAGATGAAGGATCTCTACAAGATGCAGCGAGAGGCCAAAAAGATGCAAAATGAAATGCGCAAAATAAAAGTATCCGGTGAATCAAAGCGTGGAAGTGTTCGTATGTATTTCAATGGAGCACAGGAAATTGAGAATATAACAATCGATGAGGAGCTCTTGGATCCAGAAAGACAGGATGAGTTGGTGGAGGCTGTAAAGCAGGCATATAAGGACTATCAGAAAAAATTGCAGAAGCAGATGATGAAAAACTTTGATATGAACCAACTGCGTGGTATGCTTGGGAGCTAGTCCTGCGTTAATTGAGTTTTATTCGTGATGTCAGTTCTTCCGAAAAGTGTTGAGAAAGTAATAGAGGCTTTCGGCCGTCTTCCTGGTGTAGGGCCGAAATCTGCTTCGAGAATGGCCTATTTTTTTCTTAGAGCTCCTAAAGAAAGAGCGGAGGAGCTTGCTGAGGCCTTGGTTAAGATGAAAGAGTCAACGGTTAGGTGTTCTCTTTGTCAGAACGTAGCAGACTCTGATCCCTGTGGTATTTGTGCTGACTCTTCTAGAAATGGACTGCAGATTTGTGTTGTAGAAGAACCTTTAGACGTAGTAGCTATAGAGAGTGCCGGGATATTTAGAGGTTTGTATTTTGTTCTTGGTGGTGTGATATCTCCGGCTGATGGAATTGGGCCAGAAGAACTCAGGATGAGAGAGTTTAGAAATCGGTTGAAAGATATCATATCAGGTGCTTCGGAGACGAGGAATATAGAAGAAACACTAGAGGTTGTGGTGGCCACAAATCCTAGTTTAGAAGGAGAAGCGACGGCTGCTTATGTTTTTGATTTAGTAAAGACATTGCGAAAGGGTTTGGATTTCGAAATTACCGTGAGCAGGCTAGCTCGTGGACTACCAACAGGTGCTGACCTTGAATATGCTGATAGAACTACGTTGAAAAAGGCATTGGAAGGCCGGACAAAGATGTAGCCTTTGTTGCCATTGATGGTCTTAGGTTTGAGAAATTTTCCCCGCTTTGGTATTTTGTAGATAGTCGTTCAATTGTTAATCTTCATTCCGGATGAATGGTAGCAGTAGTATTGAAAAAGTGTTTTGTCCTTATTGTGGATGCGGGTGCAGACTGATTCTTGAGTCGTCTAATGACGGTCTCGTAGTTAAGCCGGATGGTCAGGATCCTGTTAGTCAAGGTAGACCTTGCGTTAAGGGTTTAAAGATCAACGAGGTACTTGAAAGCGGCAGAGTAAAAACTCCAATGATAAAGGACCAAAAGAGTGGCAAATTGAGAGAGTGTACCTGGGAAGAGGCTTTTGCTGCTATCAAAGGGAAAATAGACGGGATGCAGAAAGCGTATGGATTTGAAAAGCTTCGAGACAAGATTTTCTTTATCGGGTCAGGAGAAACTACGAATGAAGCGAATTATCTTATGTCTAAGCTGTGCCGAAGTTATTTTAGATCGAATAACATTGATAGTTGTGCAAGGCTCTGCCATGCGGCGACAGCTGTGGGCTTTGGTAGAATTTTCGGAATGAAGGCAATTCCTAAGTACAGAGTGGAGGATTTAAAAGCTGCTGATGGCTTTCTTTTTGTTGGCTCTGATCCTCTGGAGGATTATCCCGTCTTGTTTAACAGGGTTATTGAGGCAAAGAAACATGGTGCCAAGGTTGTTACCGTAGATGTTGCAGAGAGTGGTACAACTTCGCAGTCAGATGTATTTTTGAAGCTGAATCCGGGCGGAATCTTACCTATGATTTCTCACCTTGTGGTGCGGCTGGTTGATGGAGGGGACATAAGCCGTAATGCTAAAGCAATTTCGGGCTTTACTGATTTTGTGAAATCTGCAAGGGATGTTTCTCAGGCGAATCCGCTTTCTTCTTTCGGCTTTAGCCGGGATGATATGGATGTTTTGTATGACTCTGTGAATGAGGCTAAGAAACTAGTTATTGGTTTTGGAATGGGACTTACTCAGCATATGAATGGTGTACAGAATGTTATTGCCATTACTGGACTCTCGGTTGTTATGAATGCAATTCTTTTTCCGAACAGGGGAAAGGTGAATGTTCAGGGAGCTGGGGATGTTGGGGCGGATCCGTCTTGGAGGCCAAGGAAGGATGTTGAGTTGAGCAGTAACGGATGGTCTGAAGGTTTTATTGGACATGAAGGAAAAACTATGACGGAGGCACTTTATGATAGGGAAATTGATTTCGTTTGGGTAATGGATGGTAACCCTTCTCATTCGATGCCCGACCTGAACAGTCTGGATAGGTCTCTTGAGGATAAGTTTGTTATATATCAGCATCATCACGTAGGAAGAACAATGGAATTTGCTGATGTTGTATTGCCAAGTAAAATGATAACCGAGGAGCTGGGGTCATTTACAAATGGGGAGAGAAGGGTGAGAGGTAATTTTCCACTAGGTGACAATAGAAAAAAAACTATAGGAGGCGAAGATGGGGCATTGGCGAATGCTGAGATACTAATGAAATTTTCATCTTTTCTTGAGATCGAAGGCTTTGATTTTGATTCGTATAGGTCGGTTTTCGAGGAGATCATCAAGGTGGTTCCTGGTTATGATGGCCTTGATTTTGAAGAAGTATTATCTAATGAAGGACAATTTGCTAATAAGAACCCTATCTTTTTGAGGCTTAGAAAATATAAGTATGATGTGAGTCATTTCTCTGGAGAAGGTGATTTTCCTTATGTTTTCACTACAGCAAGAGACAGATTCCAGTTTTGTTCTGGAGAAACTTCAAGAAGCAGTATATCTCTTCGGAATCTATCTAAGGAGCCTTTTGTTTATATGAATCCGGATGATGCACATAACGTAGGGATTAGCGACGGGTCATTGATAAAGATTATCTCAAGGGCGGGTTCAATCACAGCTGAGGTCAAAGTTAATGCGTCAATTTCAAAAAGGGTTTTGGTTGCACCTTTTCACTATGAAAAACTGCTTGTAAACAAATTGACCCCCTTGGACTTGGATCCGGAGTCTATGACCCCTTGTTATAAGGAGGTTCATGTCAGGGTTGAGAAGGGGTAGCTTTTATGGAGTAAAATATCCTAGTCCTTCAGCAATTCTTACGAAGAACCCATCAGACGGATCCAGTGGAAAGTCTTGTCCATACTCCTGATGCTCAGAATCTTCGTACTGTAGGCCTGAATATTTTTGTGTCGAGTTGTTCCAGGCTGAAACATTGTTAAGCTTGAATTCTTCATCGTCATTTACTGCCGAGATGAAGCTGCTGGCCGTGTAGCTTTTATCTGAACCGTGAATACCGATCAGGTTCCATCCTTCAGTCATGTATATTCGGACAGGTTTTGTGTATTTACTTCCACGTAGGGTCAGTTCAACAGGTTTTTGCATGGTAACGACGTAGCCTCTTGCCGGCTGTATGTCGAAGTCTTCGCCGTAGGTACTATTTTCACGCGTGGTATAGGATATCCATTTTCCGCTGAAGTAGGAGTCAACTGCGACAGCGTATCCTCCCTGTTCTTTAATTACACTTAGGAGATCACTGGCGCTAGAGATTTCTTCTGTGTATATAGGGAAAGAGAGAAAGTTTTTACCCTTAGTAAGTGTATAGCGGACAACTTCACTGACTTTGCTTATTTCTATGCCTTCTACATCGTCAAGGTATTCTTCTCCTTCGTCTTTGGTCAGGTTACCATTTTGATCATAGTAGAACCTCACTTCGAAGTTGCTATCATCGAATTTAGAAACGTATGGAGAAAGAATGTGGTATTCATCTGAGGTAACTTGGTACTCTCCAGTATCGTCGACTTTGATAGATGATGTGCCGAGGACACTGGCCTCTTCGTCTGCGGTTATTCCTGTGGATGCAGTAATGTCTTGATTAACAATATAGCTTACCTTTTCGCCATTTACCTTCAGCTCCGCGTTATCCCAATATGAGTCACTGTTTCTGTATGGGTATTGATTATTGCTTCTGATAAATACGGTTACCTTGTTTGAGTTTGTGTCGGCAGATATAGAGAGCTTTTTCCATTGGGCAGATTGTTCAGGATCAACGTTCGGTAGGAGTTCGAGGTTTGACCATTTGACTGAGGAGGAATGGGGATCAACTCCTCCGCTTGGATCTATTCCTACTGCTCCAAAAAAACTTTCTTTTATTACTGTATCTTTTCCGTCGGACCATCCATGTCCTGAGACAGAAAATTCTACTGAACGTTTGCCCGATCCTGAGATTTGTACAGTGGTGTAGACTCCAGCATTGTGAGTTCCATAGGTTGTAAATAGTTGAAGAGATCCGCCCGATATTACGCGGTTTCCGACCGTAGACTTTTTATATTCTGGCCTTCTGCAGGCATCTGACTCTGCGGGGTCGCATACGAAGTTTCCGCAGGACCCGTTGCAACTGTCATACCAAGCATGCCAACCAGAGGGAACGTTAAGTTCCGGTGCTCCGTCGGCCCTAAATTCTCCATCAAAGCTTCCATTGAAAGATGATTCCACTGTAGATCCAGAAGGGGATACGGGTACTGGTTGGTCTTTTGGGGCGTCTACGTTTCCAGATGGTTGGATGTTTTCGATTTCTACATCTGTGCTGCCTTCTTGGGGTATTTGATAAGATGTCATAGTGCAGTGATCGATAAGTTCTCTTCTTAGTTTTTGATCATTCCAGAGGTCTTGGTGGTAGTTGAAATCTGGGTCTTTGTTTAGCCCTGATGCGTCAAAGATTAGGATTACCTCGACAAAATCTAGATCTTCTATTTCGTCTAGCTCATTTTTGAAATCATCCCAGGATTTTTCTGTATTTATTTTTCCAGTTTCTGTAAGGAAGATTTTGTCAGGAAGTTCGCCTTTATCCTTTAGGTAATTATGGAAGTTTTTTAGATCGTCAGATATGTCTTTATCTCCAATCATGTAGTGATTTACTGCCATGGCATAGAGATTTTTTGCTTCGCCAGAAAAGTCTGAATTGCCCAGCATTTTGTTTAAATATTCCTTTGCAGAGTACTTGGTTCCTGGAACGTCATCTGTATTTACGAGATCAAGGTTGGGCCCGATAAGCTTTATGCCTGAGTCGTCAGCATTTCTTGAGAGGTAACCTTCCTCACGGATTGTCTTGATAACATCTGATATAAATTTGGCTTCTGTGTTTGGATCTTTGTATTCAGCGGCGTTGGGTTCATTATGACCAGCGTGGATAAATAGGCCGTTGGGTGGGAGAGTGCTGTTTTCGAGGAGTTTATCGTAGAGCTTAATGATATTATTTGCATAAGTTTTTCTGTTTGATGCGTTGTCAATTCGAAGTATTAGTGAAATGCCTGCGTCGTCGGCATTTCTAATTGTGTCGTAGTAGACAAGCTCTAAGGTGTGGGTTTGTGCATCGGGGGCAATAACCTCGGCCCAACGCATATTGGCATCTGAAATTGTCTTGAAGTCTTTGAATCCGATTGGTATCCAGGAGGCAGTATGTTCACCGAATTTTTTACACTTTTGAGATGAGACCCGGCCTGCTGCAATATTTACCGTTTTGTAGACCTCGGTTCTTTCAGCCATTGTAATAGTAACTTCCTCCCCACCGGCGTTTTTACACTCAACGCCATTATTGAAAGCTTTTACGACATAGGTTTTTCCGAGACCTCGATCTCCAAGCAGGGCCGTGGAAACGTAACTTCCGTTTGGATAGTTGCTAAGTATCACTTCTCCGGTTTCTTTGTCGAATAAACTTAGGGTTACTGTTTCAGGTTTGTACAGGTAAGTGTGGTTGTAGTGCGCAACAAGTCCAAGCCTGAATTTGGATGGGTCAGGACAGTTGTTTGGGTTTATGCCCTCACTCCAGTGGACATTGGTATCGCATTGAACTCTTACTCCGCCGAATACACCGTCCTCGTAGCAGGAGTTGGAGGTATCAGCCAGGATGTAGGAGGAAAGCTTTGAAGAGTTTTCTTCCGCGATTTGCTCTTCTGGCTGTAAGCTGATAGATGGTACCGGTTGATCAAGTTGACTCTGGGCAATATACTGCATGGACTCGTAGCCTTCTGCCTCAATGTAGATTTTTTCTATATAGATATCCTCTTCAGGAGATAGTTTATTTATATCGAAACTGTATCCACCTTCATCATTGGTAACACTTGATAGGAATGTCTTGTCATCCAAGGTGAGAAACACCATCACGTTGCTCAGACCGTTGTATTTTTCATCGTAGATTGTTCCATAGACTCTGTCGGCTGTTGTTTTGGACTCTTCTGAAACAGGTTTCGTCTTGACGGTAATACTCGGAGAGAGTTGAGGAATAAAGGAAGGAATATACGGGTTTAGAACCTGGATTCTGTATTCTGAATCTGGGGTCAGGTCTTCGAATGTAACGTGGTGACTTGCTCTGGACTCTGAAACCTCATCGTCCCTGTCATCTGAGCTAACTGTGTATTTTGATTCTGAAGAGATCAGTTTGATTCTGGTCTCTGTCTGTTTTTCAGTTTTCCAAAACACAGAAAAACTATTTGAGTCTAGATTTGTCACTATTATTGCCTGTGTTTCAGATTCTCGGCTAGCCAGATATAGGAGAAGTCCCAATATGGTACCGATAGCTAACCCGACACCAAATATCTTTAGAGTAAAGACGAGACCATTTTTCAGTCGTTCCATACTTTTAGTATATACTTCAAAGGTTTTGTGATCAAATAGTTTGCTTGCATGGGGCATAATGGTGGTATGTTCTCTCTGAAGAATTTACATATTAAGGAATTATAGACGTCGAGTCTCGACAACATAACGGTCCACTACGTGACGATTTTTACTTTTATAAAGCCCTTTTTTCTGGTATCATCCCATGACGATTATGTCCTCACAAAGAATATCTGCAGCAAAGAAGGGAATAATATTGTTTTCACTTGCAGCCGCCTCATTGGCGGTGGGTGGATGTTCACCTGCAAAGAGTTATGATTCTCCAGCCAGACCTACGGTAAAACCGAGTGGTGAACTTGTTAATAGGGATATATTTGTGACAAGAGATAATGCTGCTCCAGTTTTTGAGAGTGTTCAATGGAGAAACTGGGTTGAAGTAACTCCTGGTGATTCTTTTCTTATACTTCCTGATCGCTCTCTTCAGCCATGGAAGGCTGAAGTTGGAGTTGTTAAGACAACTAATGTTGCATATGTGGATTTGTATTATCC
The DNA here is from genome assembly GCA_016932785.1 of Candidatus Dojkabacteria bacterium. Lineage (GTDB taxonomy): Bacteria > Patescibacteriota > Dojkabacteria > SC72 > JAFGCJ01 > JAFGCJ01. Next base: position 51,752 of record JAFGCJ010000004.1, read on the forward strand.
GGTTGAGAGTGTTGTCCATCATGATTCCTATGATGGAGGCTACAATTATAGTATAGACTGGCCTTCGGGGCCTTTTTTGAGGGCGGAGTTTTCGATGGAACAGGCTCAAGGTGGAGGTTCGTTTAATGGAGGCTGTCTTAACTTTCAAAGTCTGGACGGTGGAGGACCTCCGAATTTTAATGTGCCATTAGGGTTTGAAGTAGATAACGGTGGGATTACATTTTACAGAGAAGGAGAATGTATTTCTGACAAGGTGAGTTCTGTTGAAGGTTTGGATACTATGGATGGTACCTGGATGCTTGGGGCGTGGTCAAAGTAGCTATTTCTCAAAGCTGACTCAGGAAGTACTCAGCAGTGCAAGCCAGATAGAAAAAATACTATAAGACTCCACGCGTAATTCTTCGATCAGTTCTGAGCGTATTAAAGGCTTTGTAAAAACTGTCTTTCCATTATATATTGTTAATATATGGATATTCGAAAAAGTAGCTCTAGGATTGTGGTGATGGTATTCTGGATTTTTCTGGCTATTGCGGGGATTGTTATCACTGTTGCTGCGGTTACTAAGCAAGTTCTGGATACTAGAGGAAAGGCCGAGACTACAATATCAACTATTGAGCCATGGAACTTTGTGGTAATAGGTGATACCCAGGCGGCAAAAGAATATATCTATTACGATACTTATTTCTCCAAGATTTTTGAGGCAAATCCTGAGATTCTTTTTCATGTTGGGGACTTCGACTGGAGTCTTCCTACAGAAAATCCTTTAAAAGGGATACTGAGTGTTCAGTACCGTCGATTTGATGATTCTGATCCGGATAATGACTATCCTGTTGAGATTCATGTGGCTCCTGGTAATCATGATGACGGTTGTGGAAGCACTCTCTATCCACACTACATAAATGGAATATGCTATGGAAAGCATACCACGGATGCTGCAGGTAAATGTGAGCACTTGAGCTGGAGTAATCATCTGCCCTTCAATACAGAGGTCCAGAATGTACAGGGATACTGTGATTTTGATAGCCAGGATCACCAGTATGTTTTTGAAAGAGGTGGTATCAGATTTATTATGCTTGAGAGACCATTCATCGATGGAGCTGAGGCTAAGAGAGCATGGTTTGAGGAACAGGTTTGCAAGAAGAATTCTGCCAGCATTTCAATTGCTTTTTTACATGAGAATGATTTCCATAACCTTAAGCTTCTTCTTGACGGTCTTCCGTGTGGTACTAATCATAATCTGAAGGCAGTTTTTATGGGGCATGGCCATAATTTTGAGTATGAGGAGTATAAAGGTGTCCATATGCTTGAAGTTTCAGGAATGGTGTATTGCAGCAGGAGGGAAGAGGGGACGGAATGTGAAGGCTGCGATGGATGCGATTTTATTAATGTTATGGTCAATAGCGATAAGATTTCTGTTGTGCGAACCCAATATGATCTTGGTAGTATAGACTATGAGAAAGAAATTTTCTCTGTAACTGGAAGCTTCTCTGAGTATAACCATCCGGGATATGCTCAAGACGATTCCTCTGATGGTGATTCTGCGGCTGAGAAAAAAACATATTTATATGGACTTTCTTCTGGAATTCATCTGGTTTCTTTCCCGTTTGAGGCTGAAGACAGTAAAGTGTCGAAGCTGGCGTCGGTAATCTTTGATAGTCTCTCGACGAATAAGGACATTACAATTTCTTCTTTCGAGAGTGGGAGATGGGTTTCATATCGTGTTAAGAATGGTGAGGTTTACTCTGAGAAAGATTTTGATATTGAGCCTGGGAAGGGTTATCTTGTACGTCTGAATGAGAAGGTTGATTTTAAATTGGAAGGTCGAGAGTTGAGTAGTTCTTCATATGTAGATCTAAATGAAGGTTGGAATCTGGTAGGCTTTTGGGGTGATGGTTACAATTCAAAGAAAGTCCTTAGCAGATTGGAAGAGTTAGGGGTGGAATCGAAGATGGTTAGTACTTTTCAGGAAGGGCGATATAGGACTTTCATAGTCGATGGAGGTAATGAATATGGGGAAGTATTTGTAATAGAAGGGAGTAAAGGTTATTTCGTGAATGTTGATAAGTCAGCAAAAGTGAAGTGGGATTGGTAAGAGGCTAGGACAATTTCGTTTTTCATTGTGAATTCTGTAGAGCCTACTTGACAAGACTAGGTAGTGTGTATTACTATGTACTAAATAAACTTGGCAGGAGGAGGAGATGTCATCTGAAACTCAGTTCAAAAAGGGAACGCTTGAGCTTTGTGTTTTGGCTCTAATTAATAAGAAGAAACGTTACGGTTATGACCTCGTTTGTTCACTCAGAGATTCGGGTCTTCTTGTAGCTGAGGGGACTCTTTATCCCATTCTATCAAGGTTGGGTAAGGAAGGTCTTGTAGAACATAGTTGGGTTGAGTCGAATCAAGGTCCGCCTCGTAAGTATTATGAAATTACTCCATCGGGTAGAAGACTATTGGAGAAAGAAAAGAAGGAATGGAGGAAGATTTCGAAAGGTGTGAATAAGATTGTTAATTCTTAACAAAAATTTTTTAAATTATTATCGATTGAAAATAATGGCAAAATCAAAGAAAGATTCTTCAAAAAAATCACAAAAGAAGTCTAAGACGGATCTGAAAGAAAGTCTTGACAGGTTTTTTTCAAATTTGGGAGGGAAAAAGTATAACCTTAAATCTTCTTTCGATTTTACTTCGAGTGCAGAGGAAACCCTCAATGAGTACTTTAAGTCTCTTGAAATTCTCAAGGATCGTGTTACGTCCAGTGAGTATGAGGAGATTGAGTCAAGTCTCAGAGAACATTTTTATGTTGTTCTTAGTGAGAAAGTTGCTGATTCTGAGAGAGTGACCAAAAACACAGTCGATGAAATAATTGAGCACTTGGGGGATCCTGAGGATATGGCCGAGTACTATGGGGGTGAGAAGAAGGTCAAGATGAGACGTGTGAATGTTTGGAAGAAGGTTCTTTGGGTGATGTGGCTCATGGTCAAATGGTTTGTTTTATTTATCTTGTTTGTCGGGGTATATTTTCCTCTCGTAATAAGTGCTTTTTCAGTAGCGCTTTCTGGGATTGCAGTTCTTATGTTCTGGTGGGTTGATCCTGTAAGCTTTTGGGATGAGAGGGTTGTCGTTACAAGTACTCTTGGCTGGCTAACTCCGTTTCTTGCAATGGGACTTGTTTTCATGGGAACGGGGGTTGGTCTGTTGCTTATTAATATCATAACGAAGATTCACTGGAAAAAAGCTGTAGTGAAGGGCCTTTTCATTATTGCCTCATTGTTTTTTGGGGTCGTATTTACTTTGGGCCCTGTGGTTGCTTTTTTTGCAATGAATAGAGCTGAGGTAAGTGATGAAGAGAATTGGACGGTAGATGTTGAAGGTGATGAAAAGCTAGTTATCTCGGAAATATTTGGAAGTATTGAAGTAGTAGGTGACAAAGACTTGGAGGGACAAATTGAGGTGAATGTCGAGAGATATTCAGCTGGAAGGTCGAATAAGGATGCTGAGACTAATCTTGAGGATCTTGAATTTTCTGTCTTGAAGAAGGATGGGGAGATACTTGTAACAAGTTCTAAACGATATTCCATGAAGGAAATGTTCCACTTTGAAAAAATTGTTGCAACTTTGAGGGTTCCAGCCGATATGGAGGTCGTCTTTGATGATGATATTGATAGAACTGAATACATAGGGCTGGTTACGCTGTATCACAATTCTCCAGTGGTGACCCTTAAGAGTTTGAGCTCTGATCTGAACATCGAGGTTCCATCTATTCGGCTAAGGCTTGAAGACATAGATAACCATAAAGTTCAGATCAAGCATAGCTATGGTAGTACAGATTTCAAGGATGTTAAAACAGACAGCATTGTATTTGAGAGTAATGCCGGCTCACTTGATATGCAGAATATTGATGTAAATGGAGACTTGGAAATCAAAGATAGATTTGGGTCCGTGGATATGGAGGAAATTGAGGCTGATAATTGTTTACTTGATTTAAACTCCGGAAGTATAGATATGGAGAATATGTCCTGTGATGTAAAGATTGACTCGCAGTATGGATCTGTTGATATTGTAGATCTCAATGGTGATGCACAAATTGATGCGAGGAGTGGGAGTGTTGATCTGGAATCTATTCTTGGAAATGCCAGTGTCGTAGCAAGGTACGGATCTGTAGATGTTAATGGTATGAATGGAGATCTTGTTATAAATGCGTCAAGTGGGTCAGTAGATGTTTATGATCTTATTGGGACTGTTGATATCAGATCAAGATATGGAAGTGTTGATATCGAATTTAAGGAGGTAAGAGCTGGAAGTGAGAATATGATCGAGTGCAATTCCGGTTCCATTGATCTTGCCATTCCTCGGGGTTCTCATCCGGACATTCGAGTGTCTGCGGACCGTGGTAGTGTAGACAACGAATTTTCGGGACGAGAAACAGATGATGAAAGCCCGGTGTTTACCATTGAGGCCGAATATGGAAGTGTTGATATAGTTGCAATTTAGGCATAAGCAGCATATAGAGTACTTTCATTAGGATTTTGCGGCCTTTGTCATGTATAATGACTTCCATGGAGATATATGATTCGCTAAAACGGAGTAAAGTACAATTTGAACCCATTAAAGAAGGGCACGTAGGGATGTATGTCTGTGGTCCGACTGTTTATGGTCCTAGTCATCTTGGGCATGCCAGTACCTATATTGCCTTTGATATTATCCGGCGCGCTTTTGAATACCTTGGCTACAAGGTCAAGTTGGTTGTCAATATCACTGATGTTCATGACGATATGATAAAACAAGCAAATAAGGAAGGTATCACGATATTTGAACTAGCAGATAAAAATATTAAACAGTACATGGAAGATTTAGCTGAGCTGAATATTCTTCCCGCAGATGTCTTTCCGAGAGTGACAGAGCATATTAAGGAGATAATTCAGATGGTCGAAAAACTTGTTGAAAATGGATACGCATATGAAACTGACGACGGTGTTTATTTCAATGTTGCGAAGTTTGAGGGTTATGGAAAACTATCTGGAATCAAGCTCGAAGAGGGGGAAACAGGAAAACGCGTAGAAACGGACAAATACGATAAAGAAGGTGTTGCGGATTTTGCACTATGGAAAAAGGCAAAACCTGGTGAACCGACGTGGCCTAGTCCTTGGGGAGAGGGTCGGCCCGGATGGCACATAGAATGTTCTGTTATGTCCAGTAAGTATCTAGGGATGCCGTTTGATATTCATGGGGGCGCATTGGATCTTCGGTTCCCGCATCATGAGAATGAGATTGCTCAATCTGAAGCTGCAACAGGTAAGGAATTTGTGAAATACTGGATGCACGCTGGTATTCTCAAAGTTGACGGACAAAAGATGTCAAAATCTCTGGGAAATTTCATTAACATTCCAGAGATTCTTGAAAAGTATGATCCAATGGTATTGAGATATTGGAGGGCAACTGTTCACTATAGAAGCGAGATCAACTATCAAGAGTCCACTATAGAGGCAGCGAAGGCTGCCTTGGGGAAACTTAGGGGTTATGTAGCTGGGTGGAGGGCTGCTGGAGGGGTGGGTAAGGTTGATTCGAAGTTTAGAAGTGAGTTTGTTAAGGCTCTGGAAGATGATTTTGGTCTTCCTGAGGCGGTGGCTGTTCTTTGGAAGGTTGTGAAATCGGGTAAAATGTCTGATGCTGATAAGTTAGCTACGGTACTGGATTTTGATAGAGTGCTAGGGCTTGGTCTTGCTGAGTTTAAGGGTGATGAGAAACAAGTAACAAAGGATACGAAGTTGAAGATTGATAAGCTTGTTAAGGAGCGTGATTTGGCAAGAAAGGACAAAGACTGGAATAGAGCTGATGAGATACGTGGTGAGCTCGATAAGATGGGAGTTATCATTGAAGATACTGACGATGGGTCGGTATGGTCACTCAAATAATTCCATTTAGTGGGGTAGAAAGAATCCGAGAATTTCGTAAGTATGACTTTGCGTATTATTTCAATGTTTGATATATAATCCTGAATAGGCTTTTTGTTAAATTTAGCAGATATAAATCAATGGAAGATAAAAGAGGCATTAAATCTCTTGTTATTACGCTTGTTGTATCAGGCTTACTTGGAATGATGGCTGGGATTATTCTTGGGTTTGTAATCTGTAACTGGTCAAGGAACTCAGAGGAATCTGGGGAAAAGACAGAGGTTACCCGGACTACAGTGCTGGAAAAGCTTCAGGATCAGGCATTTCTTGTAACCAGGACCGTAATTGCCGATCAGGATGTAGAGATCAATGTTGATCAGGGTTCTGCTTGGTCAAATTTCTGGTGGGGACATGAGATTGTCGCTGCTTCAAAGATGCAGGTAGATATAGGGGTCGATCTTTTAGAGGTAGAAAAAGATGATATATCGGTAGATGAATCTAAAAAGGAAATAAAGATAGATCTTCCTAATGCAGAAATCTACAATACTAGTGTAGCAAGCAAAATTGAGATTGAGACAAAAAGCGGTGTTTTAAAAAAGATACTGGATAACGATAAGGAGGAGGATTTCAACCTGGCGCTTGATTCCTTATCTCAGGCAGCTGAGGATAGCGTGAGTGGAGACGTTAAACTAATGAATGATGCCGAGGATGCAGCTGTTAAGATTCTTCAGGCTATCTTTAAAGACACAGGTTATAAGGTAGTTGCAAAGTAGCTATATCTCGAGAATCTTTGTAGGGTTTCTTTTCTGTGTTATTATTAATCCGTGCAGATTACTAAGGTTTTCCAATCAAAAAATCTGAGTAGAGATAAGATTCTCTTGAGAGAGGCCGTTAGTGGGATGAGAGTGTCTGAACCGTCCGGGTCTATGGCATGGCAGTTGCGATCAGAGGGATTAGTTGTTTCAGCGTATGAATCGGGGAAGATTGTTATTCAAGGTAAAAACACCGACGAAGTAGAAAAAATACTACAGAAGTTGGATGTGAGACAGGATACATCGGATGATAGTTTTACTTCTCATATCGGAGTAGATGAGGCGGGTAAGGGAGATTACTTTGGTCCGCTTGTAGTCTCTGCTGTATTAGTTGAATCTCAGGAACTTTCTCGGGAACTGGTGAATATGGGAGTACGCGATTCTAAGAAAGTGTCGGATTCTACCGCTATTGATCTGAGGTCGTCAATCCTTGAGACGTGCAAGTTTACTTCGACAGTCGTGATCTCTCCTAAAGAATACAATAAGAAGTACAAGAATTATAGAAATGTAAATAAACTTCTTGCTTGGGGACATGCTCAATCAATAGAAAATATACTAGAGGACACTAAGTTGAAAGAGAGGCCTAGTAAGGTTGTTATTGACCAGTTCGCAAAGAGTGAGTCCAGGATTCTTGATGCCTTAATGACTAATGGCAAGAAACTCGAGATAGATCAGAGACATGGTGGAGAAGAGGATATCGCTGTAGCTGCAGCTTCAATTGTAGCCAGAGGTCGATTTCTTCTTGAGCTTGAGAAGATGAGAAGTAAATATGGTTTGAGTTTCCCAAAGGGTGCCAGTGATGTTGTTAGTTTTGGCAAGGAGTTCATTAAGAAGTATGGTATTAAGGAGCTAGATGATGTTGCCAAGATTTCTTTTAGAACTACACTAAAGATTACGTCTACTTTTGATATATGAATCCTTGTATTTTATAGTGAGACAAGAACCACAACAAAATTGTGTGATTATTCCTGGTCTTGGAGATAACAGCCGAATTATGAGTTTGTCTTCAGCTCGATGGGAAAAAGAAGGAATAGCTTCCTATGTTCACCCTATTCAATGGTATGACAGAGATACTACTTTTGAGGAGAAACTTGATAATCTGTTGAATCTGGTTCGTGATCTTAGTAGGTCAGGACCTGTTTCACTTGCAGGTGTAAGTGCTGGAGCCAGTACAGCACTTAATGCTTTTTTAAGAGAGCCCGATCTCATTTCCTCTTGTATTTGTATTTGTGGTCCAGTGAGGTTTGGGGATGGAAAATTATGTGAACGTGAGAGAATGAAAAAACGGAGCCCTTTGTTTGCTCAGTCCGTTGAGATGTCAGAAGAAAATATTGGCAAGCTGCATAATGGTCTTGAATCTAGAATTTTGACTATTTTCCCTAAATTTGGTGACGAGTTGATCCAGCGTCATACTGTTAAAATCAGTGGTGCAAAAAACATTGAAATACCGGTGATAGGACATAGAACAGGAGTGTTGTTCGCAATGACTTTATGGAGTAAAGAGATACTTGGTTTTATTAAGAATCATGAGCCGATTGCGGAGATTTAGTTGGAGCATTAAGGGTGGATGGTGTATAATGTTCATGCTTAATTTTCTTTAGAAATAATGTGGCAGAGACAATAATTTCAGTTCAGAGTCTTTCAAAATTCTTCAAACAATACAAGAAACAGCCGGGGTTGCTTGGCTCGATTAAATCGCTTTTCAAAAGAGAGTACTTCACGATCAAGGCAGTTGATAACATTTCTTTCGAGGTAGAAGAGGGTGAATTTGTTGGATTTATTGGTCCTAATGGAGCAGGGAAGACTACGACACTGAAATGTCTTTCGGGTTTGCTGTTTCCTACGGCAGGTAAGGTCAGCGTAATGGGATATACACCGTTTGATCGCAAGAAGGAGTTTTTGAAGCAGATATCTTTAGTTATGGGACAGAAAAATCAGCTTTGGTGGGATCTTCCTGCTATGGACAGTTTTCTGTTGAATAAGGAGATTTATGAGGTTTCCAAGGAGCAGTTTGACAAGGTAATTGATGAGCTAGTGGAGATGCTTGATCTAAAGGATGTTCTTAACGTTCAGGTCCGTAAATTGTCGCTTGGGCAGAGAATGAAGTGTGAGCTTGTTGCGGCATTGCTGCATTCACCGAGAGTTCTGTTCCTTGATGAACCGACAATTGGTCTTGATGTAACAATGCAGAAGCGTCTGAGAGATTTCTTCAAGGAGTTTAATGGCAAGTTCAAGACGACGGTAATTCTGACCAGTCATTATATGGACGACGTTCGTGAGCTTTGTAAGCGTGTAATAATTATTGATAAGGGTAAGATTATTTACGATGGGGAACTGGATTCGATTGTAAAACAGTATGTCAAGGATAAATATATTACCATGAGATTTCTGAAAGAGATTGATAAGGTTGACGTCACCAAGTTTGGTAAACTAGTGAAATTTGAAGGTGATGTTGCTACAATTTCCGTTGCGAGGGAGGACGTTCCGAATGTTTCGGCGAAAATGCTTGAGGAATTGCCAGTAGATGATGTTGATATCAAAGAAATGGATTTGGATGATGTTGTAAGGGAGATATTTGAAAAGAACAGGTAAATCTCCTCTCTTTAGCTGGTAACATAATCCCTTTTTAACAGAAATTTCATCTTTCTCGGCTAGAATTGTAAACATATGTTTACTTCTAGAAGATATCGCAGTAGACGTTGGAGGTTGGTAGGGTGTATTTCGGCGAGGGAGAGATTGGGAAAGTATACTATTCACAAATACAGGACAGTGAATTCCTGCCGACGATGTCCGAATAGTAAACTCCAGGGTGGCGATTTACGGTAAAAATGCGCAATAGCGTGAAACACCTTCTAGGTAATAGCCTGGTCCGTGTTTCTCAAGAGAAATCATCCTTGTTACGAATTCTACGGTGAGTGTAGCGTCGTCTTGGTCGAGGAAATGCGGTGTTCGATTTCCGGTAGTGTCCGAACGCCTTCAAATTTCTTTGAATTTTACTTAAGTTCGCAATTTGTTTGTGGGAGATTTTGAGTTATAATGAAAAATCAGGAAATTTTAGGGTAAGGTTCTTTTTTTGTTGAACAAACCCAGCTTTTATTGAAATGGAAGATAAATATTTTAAAGTTGAATTTGCAATACCTGAGTATGTCCAAACAGTAGCACGAATGCTTATCAAGGAGGGTTTTCAGTGCTACCTTTGTGGGGGGGCATTACGTGACATTTGTATGGCCATTGAGCCTGAGGATTATGATCTTGCGACTAATGCTCTACCGGAACAGATGCTTCAGATTTTTCCTAAGGCGGTTTCTACGGGGATAAAGTTTGGAACAGTTGTTGTATTAATTAGAGAGAAAGATGGTTTTCCAACATACGAGGTCGAAGTAACAACTTTTAGGAGTGAGGAGAAGTATATTGGAGGTCGTTGGCCGACTGAGGTGGAATTTGTTTCGGACATAGACAAGGACTTAGAAAGGAGAGACTTCACTTGGAATGCTATGGCTTTTGATTTCTCTTCGGCGGAACTTGATGGTAGTCAAGAAATAAAAGAATGGACAGTATATGATCCTTTTGATGGTCGTGCCGATCTTAAGAAAAAACTTGTGAGGGCTGTCGGGGATCCGGTAGAAAGGTTTACTGAAGACGGTCTGAGAGCCTTTAAGGCTTGTAGAATGGCTGCACAGCTCGGTTTCGAAATAGAGCAGAAGACACTTGATGCCATAACTAAAACTTTGAGTGTTGCGGCACAGGTTTCAATGGAAAGAATCCGCGATGAGTTTATGAAGATGCTGAAGAATTCAGAGAAGCCTTCGATTGGAGTGGAGTATATGAGAAAGGCAGGTTTGCTTAAGCTATTTATGCCTGAACTTTTGGAAGGTGTTGGATTTGAGCAAAAAATCTTTCATAAGCATGATGTTTATAATCATTTGCTTCGGACTCTCGATTTATCACCTGTCGGGGTGAGATTAGCTGCTCTATTGCATGATATAGGGAAACCCAGGAAAGCAATGCCTGATGGGCACTTTTATGGGCATGACCGTGAAGGGGAGGAAATGGCTATTAAGATAATGAAAAGGATGAGGTTCTCTCGTGCTGAAATAAAACGAGTGGCCAATCTTGTCCGAAATCATATGTTTTATTACCCAACAATTGAGGATGGAGCTACATCTCGGGAGCAGGAGCAATTTGAATCGAAGAAGTGGACGGATTCTGCCGTTAGGAGGTTTATCGCTAGGGTCGGTGAGGATGCCATTGATGATCTTTTTGCGCTTCGTATGGCGGATGCCTCTGCTAATCCTGAGGGGATTTGGGATCCCGGGGAAATAGAGGAACTGCAAAAGCGAATTTCAGAAGTCAGAGAGAAAGACATGGCACTGAAGGTCACGGATCTTAAGATAAGGGGCGATGACATCATCAAGCTTGGTGTTAAAAAAGGTCCCGAAGTTGGTGAAATTCTAAAAAAACTTCTGGATGAGGTTATTGAAGATCCTTCATTGAACACAAAAGAAAATTTGGAAAAAATCGTGAAGGATATGATAAAGTAGTATAAACAAGTTTTAATTATGAAGGTTACTGCCCGAAATGGAACTACAATTTTGTGGAGCGGCGAAAACAGTAACGGGTTCTTGTCATTACCTTGATACCGATAAGCACAAGATTCTTATCGATTGTGGAATGTTTCAGGGACTAGATCGGAATAAAAACTTTGGCTCGTTTCCGTTTAATCCGACAGATATAGAATACGTTTTTCTAACTCATGCTCATATTGATCATTGCGGGAGACTTCCCGTTTTAATAAAGAATGGTTTTCGTGGCAAGATAATATCGACCAGGGCAACAAGAGATCTTGTAAGGATATTGCTAAAGGACTCAGCAAAGATTCAAAAAGAGGATCTTAGGCGATGCCTAGGTCAGAAAAGGTCTAACTGTGAAAGGGAGGCTCTTTATACCGAGGAGGAAGTCGATGATACTATGCAATATTTTGTTACTTATCCCTATGGAGATAGTGTGAAACTGGAGGACGGTCTGGAGTTTCGTATGCGTGACGCGGGACACATTCTCGGATCAGCTATTTTTGAACTGTGGTTGGTAAATGGGAGTGATAGGCTTCGAAAAGTGGTTTTCTCTGGTGATCTTGGACAGCCAGGGCAGCGCATAATAAAGGATCCTGATATGATCCGTGAGGCAGACTATGTTGTTATTGAGTCGACATATGGGAATCGTCTGCACAAGAGCAAGGATGAAACAATGCTTGAGTTTATGACTGTTATAAAAAGAGCTCTTGAGGAAAATGGTAATGTTCTTATTCCGAGTTTTGCCGTGGAGAGGTCTCAGGAAATATTGTATGAGCTTAATCTTTTTGTTGAAAACAAACTAATCGAGGGCTTGAATGTTTATTTTGATAGTCCGCTGGCCCAAAAGGCTACAGAAATTTTCACCCGCTATGCTGAGCTATATGATGAAGATGCCAGGAGACTTATTGAAACAGGTGATAACATCTTTGAGTTTGAGGGACTGGAGTATGTAGCTGATTTTAGCGACTCAAGAAGACTTTCAGCTAGAAAAGGAATAATGATTATTGCAGGAAGTGGAATGTGTACTGGAGGGAGAATTGTTTATCATCTTCAGAACAATATTACTGATCCTAGGAATCATCTCGTTTTTGCTGGGTATCAGGTTCACGGGACTCTTGGAAGGAAAATTATCGATGGGGCAAAGAGTGTAAGAATCAGGGGGCAGGAGTATGATGTTGGAATTCAAACGCATACCCTTGGCGGTCTCTCTGCTCATAGTGATAAGAACGACCTCGAATATTGGTTGAGAGGTTTTGGTCATTCTCCCAGAAAGGTTTTTGTTGTCCATGGCGATGAGGAAGTTATAGACTTCTTTTCTGACCATATTGAGAGAAATCTGGAGATCGAGGCATATGCACCAGAACTAAATGAGATAGTTGAACTGGATTAGGATTGTTTGCTGAGTTTTTTATCATGGGTTATATTGTAATAGTGAGTTATAAATTAATATTTTGCATATGATGGCTGAAGATGAGATAAAGGTATCGCCTGAGATTTCACAAATAATAAAAGAAATTGAAGAATTGAAGATTCAGGGGGCGACAGCTGTTGCGGAGTCTTCTTTTGAGGGGATAAAACTGTATATCGAAGGATATGATAAGTCTGATGTTCATCGTGACGTTTTTCTTGCTGATGTTGAAAAGGTCGGATTGAAATTAGTGAAGGCTCGTCCAAATGAACCCTTGGCCAGGAACGGACTTAAGTATCTTCTGAACACATTCAAAATTCAGAATCCGGGCCTTAATGATATTGATGAAATGCAAGGCAAATTAACAGGTATTATGGACGGGTTTCTGGAGCTTCTTAAGAAAGCGAAATCCAAAATAGTAGACGTTGGAATTAAGGAGTTCTCTACACTTAATGGTGTTCTCACCCATTGTCACTCTTCGACCGTTGAGAATGTGCTAAAAGGAATTGTAGAAAAGAAAAGCAAGGGTGAGTGGTTCTCTATTCTCGCGACTGAGACACGTCCCAGATATCAAGGAAGGATTACCGCAAAGAATTTGACTGAAGCGGGGCTGGAGGTCCTCATGATTGTAGATAGCGCGGTAACATCTTTTCTCTCTGGAGACTGGAAGGCTAGCGACATCTCGGGGGATTGGGGTGACTGGGATATACCTGTTGATGGAGTATTCATAGGTTGTGACCAGATAAATTTCAATGGTGACACAATAAATAAGGTTGGAAGTTATGGGATTGCTCTATCGGCATATTACTCAAGTAAGCCCGTTTATGTTGTCGGGACAATTCTCAAGATGGATCCGAGTACAGTTTATGATCACCCAAAGATTGAGATGAGAGATCCTAAAGAGATCTGGGAAGATGCGCCTGATAAGCTAAAGCTTATTAATCCTGCGTTTGAGATAATTCCAAGAGAGTTTGTTACGGGGGGCTTTGTTACAGAATTTGGTGTTCTAAAGCCTGACGATCTTGAGAAAGCATTAAATGATAATTATGACTGGATGTGGTAGCTATGCTTTTGGTTGGTAGCTTTGCGAGGAAGAGATTATTTTAAATTATTAATGAAATTGAAAATGACAAGACAGCGGTCATATCTTCATCTTGGAGAAAATATTGATGCCTCTAAATTCGTAATTGTGGACTTTTATGTTGAGTCTGACAAAGATATTCTTGAAACTGCGGAGGCACTGGCGGCAGAGTCTTCAATAGGTACTTGGACTGATGTTCAAACAATGAACTCAGATGTATTTAGTACCTTGGCTGCAAGAATTTTCTATGCGAATGCTGATGAGAATATTGTAAAAATTGCTTACCCATTGGAATTGTTTGAAGGAGAAAATCTGGCCCAGTTGTTTTCAGATGTTGCCGGAAATGTCTTTGGGATGAAGGAAATTAACAATCTTCGTGTTAGAGATATAAGATTTCCTGAGGCTTATGTGAGGATGTTTGAGGGGCCGGCATTTGGGATTGAGGGCATAAGGTCTGTTCTTGAAGCCGGAGACCGTCCGCTGCTTGGCACAATAATCAAGCCTAAGGTGGGTCTGTCAGCAGATGAACATGCCAAGGTAGCATATGAGGCCTGGGTCGGGGGAGTGGATATAGTCAAGGATGATGAAAATCTTACAAACCAGAGCTTTAATCCATTTGAGGAACGAGTCGTAAAAACAATTATCGCGAGAAAAAAAGCTGAGGATGCTACCGGGAAGAGGAAAGTATATGCCCCCAATATAAGTGCTCCTGTATCAGAGATGATGGATAGGGCAGAGTTTGTAAAAGTTCAAGGGGGCAGAGTTCTAATGCTGGACATACTCACGGTAGGCTTTTCTGCTGTTCAACATATTCGTGCGCAGAATTTTGGAATGATACTTCATGGTCATAGAGCAATGCATGGTGCCTTTACGAACAATACCAAACACGGGATTGCCATGCTTCCAATAGCCAAGATTGCCCGCCTGGCCGGGATTGATCAGCTTCATACGGGTACAGTGGTAGGAAAGATGGAGGGTGATGAGGAAACAGTGGATGAAATAAATGACGCTATGAGAAAGAAGTGGTTCGATGTTAAAAGAACAATGCCTATTGCCTCTGGTGGAGTGCATCCTGGACTTATTCCTGAGGTTATCAAGAGAGTAGAGGGTGAGGTTATAATTAACCTGGGTGGCGGAATTCATGGTCACCCCGATGGAACTCAGAGTGGTGCTAAGGCTGCATTTCAAGCTCTTGAAGCAGCAATGGAGGATGTTCCGCTCCGTGAATATGCAAAGGACCATAAGGAACTAGCAAAGGCCATTGAGAAATGGGGAGTATATGGTGATTCAAGGGAAATGACGAAGGAATTGGTTACTTATAAGTATGGTTTAAAAGAAAAATAAATTATTAACTAAATATATATGGCTGCAGATGTAAAAGCTGGGCTCTCGGTTTCTGATACCTCTGGACTTAGCGTAGATAATATTCTGCTCGATAAGGGATTAAAGCCCGAGGAAAGGGCTGTAAAGGTTGTTGAGGCTCTTGAATTGAATGAAGAAGAGAGGGGTGCCAGACTATGTCGCTCTATTGTTAGGAGTTCAGTAGTTATACTGGATAGTATGTCGGATATTCTTGATGAGGAAAAAATGAAAGGTCTCGGCGAAGAATATGTTGCCAGTCTGTCATTTTTTTCTTCGTGTGGCGCGGTTGGTGGAGGTTGCAATCTTGGAGTTTCCTTTAGAGATCTCTATCGGTGGCAACAAGATGCCTCAGATACTTCATATCCAAGCTCTGGTAATATGAGGGCCGTATTTGAAGGAGGGCTTAGGGCGGGTCTTTGAGGTAAGATTTCGAGAGACCTTGTTGACAGTCTTCTTGAGGAATTTCCGCCTTCTGTGGATGAAGGTAAATTACGGGGTGTCGGGCGTTCATTACGGTTGGTCATGACTTTGTTTGAACAACGATCGAATCTAGGAAATTTAACTTTGGATGTACTTGAGGTCATAAAAGAACGAGGAATTACAGCATGGGACCATCTGGTAATTGGGTTGCTGGTTGATTCTCCAGATTCAATAGTGACTCGTGCCTTAGCCGGTGGTCTTGTAGATGAGAGGGTTGCCGGTGATATATCACAAGAGATTTCGGCAAGGAAGAAAAGGGACGGGGGAGTATAACTTATTAATATTTAATCTTTGGCCTACTACTTTAAAACTAAAAAACTTGATATTTCTGCGGGGAACCCGCTAATTGTTGTCATAAACTCAAAGGATGCCCATGAATTTGGAATCCACAAGCAGGATAAGGCATATATGTGTTGGAACGATCTTTGCATGTTTGTTTCGGTGGACTACAGCGATTCAGTAGTGAGCACAGGTGAGCTTGGAATGTTCAGTGAAGTCTGGGACAAATACAATATCCCCGCTCGTGATATTGTTTCATTAACAATTCCGGAACCTGCTGAATCTCTTGATGCCATTCGCAAAAAGATCCGAGGTGGGAAGCTTACCTATGATGAGATTAAGAATGTTTTGGAAGATATAACTCAGCGTAGACTTAGCACTATTGAAATGACGTATTTTGCCGCGACTTCATATAATCCTGGATTTGACGAAGACGAGGTCTACTTCTTGACTAAGGCTATGGCAGAGACCGGCGAAATAATGGATTTTTCCGGAGGAGACCCCACAAAAAAGATTGTCGATAAGCACTCCATTGGTGGGATTCCGGCTAAGGGTGTTACTCCGATTCTTGTACCTATTGTCTCATCATTTGGTCTTGTCGTTCCCAATACGTCTTCCCGTGCTATAACGACTCCGTCTGGTACCTCGGACATGCTTGAGGTTGTTATGCCTGTTACTCTTCCGAAAGATAGAATACTCAAGGTCGTAGAAAAAGAGAATGCTTGTCTGGTCTGGGGAGGAGGCATGCATCTTGCTCCGGCAGATGACATTCTTATTAATATTGAGAGGCCTCTAAATATTGAGTCATATGACAAGTTCTTGGTAAGTATAATTGCTAAGAAGGCGGCTATGAAGATTACTCATCTTTTGGTAGATATCCCTTATGGCGAAGGAACAAAAGTTCATAATATCTCGGATGTAGAGGAAGTGGAACAGCAGTTTCAGGCTCTTAGTTCGAGATTCAATATAAAGGTGGATATTTATAAGCGTGAGTCTCTCTCTCCTGATGGATATGGGATAGGTCCTTTGCTTGAGATTCGTGATGTTCTGAGGATTTTTGAGAGGCATCCGGAAAGACCTCAAGCTCTAGAGGATCTTGCAATTGATATGGCTGGGAGGTTGCTTGAATTAAGTGAGGTTGCTAAATCCGGGGAAGGAAGACAAATGGCTCGGGCAAAACTTGAGAGTGGGGAGGCACAGGAGAAATTCTGGAGTATTGCTTTTGCACAGGGGGCGACAAAGAGGGTTGACTCTGAGGAGCTTATTCTCGGAGAATTTGAAGAAGTCATAGAGGCTGATCATAGCGGTGTTATTACTAGTATTGGCAATAGGGAGGTAGTTGAGATTGCCAGGGCGTTAGGTGCTCCGTTTATAAAGGAGGCCGGCATGTATTTTCATAAGAAAGTTGGTGATAGTGTGAGTAAAGGTGATCCTCTTGTAACTCTTTATGCTACCTGTACGGACAGGTTGGAACTTGGACTTGAGGTTATGGATGACTGTGGTGAGTTTATACGTTACTAAGATATCTGTGGGTCTCTGTTTGAGGTAGGACTTTCAGTTGGCCTTTGGGTCCGTGGTCTTCTGGCTATTCTGCTGAATACTCCAATGAGAAACATTATTATCAGAATGAGAGAGCATACCGGTGTGAGGATAATCAGTGCCTTTCCAATGGCTGTAGTCTGAATCAAGCGTGAAACTTTCTCGGTTGTTGATGATGAGGAACCTATTTCGTCGATTAGCTCGTCAAGTGTCTGTAATCCGCCTTCGGTGGGGATTTCTTCTATCGCTGTTATTTCGATCATGCTCGGATCGAGCTCGAATTCTATGCTTGTTGTTGTAACTTCAAGGGGACTTGGCTCGTCTGGATGTTTTCCTGCTACGTACCATAATGCGTGGTCAAGATCGCGGCCGATGAATTGCCTTCCGGTTTCTCCCCAGGTTGGGTCGAGTGTCAGCCATCCATAATCAGGGATCCAGGCCTGTACCCATTGGTGACTTTCCTGGTTTTCCGGTTGTTGTGTTGGGTCATATCCGTATCCATATGCGGCGCGGGCTGGAATGTCTTGTGCGCGAAGTAAAGCGATTAAGAGGTCTGAATACTCCATACATACTGAATCGCCGCCTCTGAGTGTCTCTAGAGCGCCTTTTCTATCGTTTTGGCTGCCGTATTTGAAGTTATCGTAATCTATTGAGTCGACAATGAATTCGTAGTCTGTTTTAAGAATTTCAAGGATGTTTGTCTCTGTTCCGGCCAGTTCGCGTGCCTTTGCCACTATTTCTTCATTCTCAGACTCCCAATATTCGGATGGTTTGAGATATTTTGACATCTCGCTGTATTCTGAGAGGTCTGAAAGAGTTTTATCTGAAGGGATATTATTCCTGTTATTACTTGAATTTAGGGAGGTTGTGATGTAGCCTTCAACCACTATGTTGGCTTTCTTTGTTGCGTCGACAAGAAACTCTGCGAGTACGTTTCCTTCGTTGTCGATGCGTATTTTTTGGGGTTTAGGGGAGATGTTGCTGAAGAATACCTTCTGGTTTGTTTCAGCATACTCTCTTGGAAGTACCAGCGTATAGGTGTTTTTTGATAGAAAATTAAGCTGGTCAGGGATGAAATGGTCTGTTTCGGCTGTGGGTTGGGTTATTTTGAAGTGGTAAATCTGTTCTGTCCCGATTTGTTGCCAGACCGTTTTGCCTATTATATCGCTTGTTTTGAACTCGAAAGTTGTTTTACCCAAGCTTTCTGAGGTTTTGTAGGGTTTTGGAAGGGTAAAGGCTTGCTCACCGAGGCTGTTTGGTACTTCAAGGGCTGTAGTGTAAAGTATTTGCGTTGATGTTGTGCTACCGTCTTCATTTGTTGAGTTTGTTATCTCTTCATAATCCTGGTTTAGTCCTGGGATATAAATGTTTGTTACTTTGCCGAGCTTTTCTATTAATTCATTCGAATCGTATTCCAGGATAAATGTTTGGGTGCTACCGGTGTATAGGTCAGAGGAATAGTTTACTTCTACAAAAATGTCATTGTTTTCCTGTTTTATTGTATAGGTAAGGTCTATTCCGTATTGATTTGTTACTTCTATTGAAGATTTCTTTATTTCGAGTTCATCTTCTTCGAGGCCTTCCTTGAAGTTCTGTATTATGAATGTTTCTTTTGATGATGAAGGGATATAGTGGGTGCGGGAATTGTTCTTGATAACACGTTTTTCCTGTATGTGCAGGAGGGTCTGCTCTGATGAGTCGACGGAGTATATCCTGCTAATTTCCATATCAAAGTCCGCCGCATATACCCCGCGGGGTATACAGGTTGCAACTATTAAGGAAAAAACGATTATTCCTGTAATAATGGGTAAAATTTTGCTTTTAATTTTTACTCTTAGCAGTTTTGTTTTTTGAAGTAGCATACTTTGATTTCTCATTATATTATAAAATCGTTTTTGTCTGTAGGTTTATTTTTATGGTTTAGAAATTGCGTTTGTGGTGTCGTTTTTTGAAAATAGGTGATAGAATAAGGCTATGGCTGTCACGCGCTCACACAGCTTATCAATTGGAATAGTCGGCCTTCCAAACTCCGGCAAATCTACTATTTTCAACGCGCTTACTCATAGTGTTGTTCCGGCAGAGAATTATCCATTTTGTACTATAGATAAAAATGTTGGAGTGGTAAAAATCCCAGATGAAAGACTTAAGAGACTAGCAAGCCATTTGAAGGCCAAAAATGTTGTACCCGCGGCGATGACTTTTGTTGATATTGCAGGCCTTGTGAAAGGGGCTTCGAAAGGGGAGGGCCTGGGTAACCAATTTCTGGCCCATATTCGTGAGGCTGATGCGATAATGTATATGTTGCGAGCCTTCAAGAGTGAAAGCGTGGCTCATGTTTATGGTGAAATTAATCCCGTTGAAGATCTTGAGATTGTTCGGTCAGAACTTATTCTGAAGGACATGGAGACCCTGGAGAAGAAGCTCCGGGAACTTCACAACAAGGCGAAAGCTGGTATAACTGATGAAATTAAAATGCAGGTGAAAACACTTGAGGACGTGCGTAAGGCGATGAATGATGGAAGACCGGCGTATGAGGTAAAGCTGTCTGAGGAAGCTGAGAAATTTCTTTGGGAGATGTGGCTGCTTACCGACAAGCCGTCTTTTTATATTTTGAATGTTATGGGTGGGGTGGAAGAACCGGATTTGGTGCGATGGATTGATAGCCTGAAAGGAAAGATTGCTGATGACGAAGAAAACTTCATGATGACCGTTGACTGTAAAATGGAAGGTGAAATGGAGGGACTGCCGGAATCGGAGCGGGAAGAGTTGATAGGGATGGTGGAGAATTATCACAGTGTGGATAATATTATTTCTTTGGCGTACCGTCGGTTGGATCTGATTACCTTCTATACCGGTAACGAAAAGGAGGCAAATGCCTGGTCAATTGCACGGGGTGCAACTGTTAAGGAGGCTGCAGGAGTTATTCATAGTGATTTGGAAGAGAATTTTGTGGTGGCTGAAGTTGTTAATGTTGACAAAATGATTGAGGCCGGGGGGTGGGTTGCTGCCAGGGAAAAGGGGTTGATTGAGAGTCATGGGAAAGAGTACGTGGTTCAGGATGGTGACTATGTGAATGTGTTGGTGAATAAGTAGGTGGGTCTGCTAGATTTTTTTAGAGATTTCCTCGGGGTTGCAACAACTGGATTGAGTGGGTTGCAACCCCGGGTTTTTTCGAGGGTTATCTTCTTCTCCTTATCAGGAGAAGAACTAGAAGAAGTGCCAGTACAGCGAGGATTCCCACGACGTTGATCTGTGCCCAAGTTTCTTGGACCTTGGGATCCTCAATGTTCGGTACCAATGGGAGAAATATAACTGCAATTAACCCTAGCCCTAAGCAGGCTAGCAGGATCAAAAACCATTTTCTTGACATAAAAAGCCTCCTTCTTATACGAGTTTTTCTACTTCGAAGAGTAAAACCGGTTACAATAAGGTTCCCCGGCTTGATTCTTCGAAGCAGAGCTTCCGACCCTCGACTTTAAATGAGCAATCAATCTCTTTATCACAAATTGTTTTGGGAATAAAGAAGATAGACTACAATTATAGCAATTTTGACTATTTAAACTCAAATCTGATGTCAGCAGGCGGTGCCAGTATGGTCTTGTGGAAGCATCACTAAATAGGTGTTATTTTCTGTAGGATTCTAACTAAAGGATGGGGACGAGAAGGGTAGCCGCATTATAAGAAGTATAAAGGGCTACCCCCCGGGGATGACTGAGAATGTGAGAAGTGCTTCGAGGACGAGAATTATTATTGGTACGAGGAACCTCGCATTTTGAGCGAAAACACTTGCGCCCTCCGTTCTACGGAACGGAACTATGAGTATAAGTATTACCGTTAGAATCACGCTGCAAACAATTGCGGTATGAATGAGTGAATATCTTAGAGTACCTGTTATCGACTGAAAATAGATAACAGGTATAACGCCCAGAAGATCTGCTACCCATAGAAAAGGGGGTAGTACCTTTTTTAACCTTTTTTCCTGTTTTTCCATTTTTTCGACGTCCATTTTTAGACCTCCTTCTTGGTATTGGGATACGAAATCCGGAACTTTTCAGTTCTGAACTTGGTATCCCAAAGGAGGTCTCTTCATCGTCTTCCCCTTTTAATGAACTACCAGCTTTCCTTCGCCAAAGTGAAGATGTCCAGTTTGGCAAAAAGACAAGACTGGACCCATATTATATATTGGTAGCAAACGTAGTTCAATAATGTTGACCCATAGTGGCGACGTATGAAAAATGAACGGTGTGTATAGTCTATAGTGAACAGTCTATAGTGAA
>JAFGCJ010000005.1 GCA_016932785.1 Candidatus Dojkabacteria bacterium
AATCCTTGCAGGATTGATAACGTACTTGTTGCTTGCCATCTATTGTCATGAAAACCACAACGAGAAAGTATCCATTAAAAGAGTGCGGCAGTTACGAATCCAGATCCAGAATGAACTGAGATCTGGGCCCGTATACCCTTATAATATCGGGGATCTCAAAGAACCGAATGCTCAAAACTTATATGCAAAAACTTAACCGGAAATTAATGAAATGAAGTAGTGCCTGACGAAGCATTATTGATGAGCAGTTGCAGCATACTCAATAAAATCCAACAAAGTTCCTACACGGTAACATTTGTCAGATCAGGCAAAATCTTTTGTTTATAGTGCTGCCCTTTGAATTATTATTTCCAGTTTATGGAGCAAAGATGTCTGATACAGAAATCATACAAACGCCTTTGGGACACCTTATCTGTTCAGATAATTGCTACTCATTTGAATCAGGCATTTACAGCTTGAAGTTTTGTCTCGATTTGAAGAAGTGCGGAATGCTGAACGCGATAGCCCTCCAGCTTGACCAGGAGCTACAATATCTTCTGGACCAGGCCTGGAATAGTAAAGAACCCTTGTCTCCCGTATGTGAAGGAGACAAGCTTCTCTTCGAGGAAAATGGCGAATCTTACATGAACCTTCGCAAGGACATGGGAGCCCTTTTTCTCATTGTTTCTTATGGAATAAGACACAATATCCCCTTTAGGGCCATAGACGATTCCTTTCTCTTTGGAGAAGAGAAGATTTTGAA
The DNA here is from genome assembly GCA_016932785.1 of Candidatus Dojkabacteria bacterium. GTDB lineage: Bacteria > Patescibacteriota > Dojkabacteria > SC72 > JAFGCJ01 > JAFGCJ01. The sequence continues at coordinate 743 of JAFGCJ010000005.1, forward strand.
TATTGTATCACAACTTACACAGCTTCATGATTTGTTTGGGTATGTTGCGTATGTGTGCATAAAAAAACAGGCAGCAGCAATTAGAAAGTATTTCTCTTCACAAATCCATTGATTCATTTTCTGGGCCTGTAAACTAATCATCGCAACTTCAGTCATCGTCCTTCTATGCCAGTTGTGAAGTTTAAACCCTTCATCCTGGCTAAAGAATAGCTAAAGAAAATCGGCAAAAGTCGGGTTTTTAATAGAAAATTGTCTTAAATGTTCCCATATATTATTAATGGCAATATCGGTAAGTTATCTTATTTGTTGGGCTAGTGAATTTTCAAGGGTTAATACTCTTAATCAATAGGTCTTCGGTTCGCACCCGACAGAGACCACCATAAAATCTAGGGGTTACGAGAAATCGTAATCCCTTTTTGTGACTAAAAATGACTACATTTTAACATTGTGATTGGATTTATAGTTAGAGGTGGTCCTGAACTTTTCAAAAGAGTTCGCAATCAAATCATTTAGTAGAGCGACTTTCTTCCTCCTACCATGAGAAAATTAATCGGGATCGAGTTGTTGTATATTTTCGTAATCAGCAACGCCCCAACTCATGAGACGCGAATTTATAAGCAGTCTAGACGAAGCTAGATGTATTTATTGATTTCAACTGTCCTGCATTGAGTCCCAGAAATCACTATCCATCTTCTTTATTTCGATAACTTGTTCAGTTTGCATTCCTAAATTGTAGTCATAGATATATTTTGCCAGCTCTTGTCCGTCGATAAGGACTAAAGTTGTGCTTCCGTGGAGACTGTCGGCATATTCGGCAGCTCCTTTGCTATAAGTGGAGGTAGTTATGAAAACACCTTTATTTGATCGTGCTACTGCTAAAGCTCCAACGAACTTCTGTATTTCTTCTCGCCCCACAGTATTATTTCTATCATACCTTTTCGCCTGAATATGTATCCTCCCAAGTCCAAGGACGTCTTCCTTTATAACACCATCTATACCACCATCATGAGATGCTTTAGTAACCTCGGCTGCCTCTTTTACTTCTCCACCGTATCCCATACGATCTAGGAGTTGAACTACCAGGTGCTCAAACTCCCTGGCAGACTTACCCATAATAGTATCAAGGATATCCTCGTAAGTTGATTGACGTATGTTGGCATATGATCCATAGAGTCGTTCCTGTGGTGTAAGCTCAGAGACCTCTCCAGTGATAGCTTCCGTGTCTTTTTCTTTTTTCTTTGCTTCATCCCTTTCATTTAGTTTTAATTGTATATATTCTCGAATCTTTTCTGGACTTACCAGCATTTCTAAGCCTTTGTCACTTATCTTGTAAATACCTCTTTTGGGTTTTAGAACTAATCCTGTCATGCTGAGAAAGCTTAACGCCCAGGAAACTCTATCAAAGAATATCGGCCCGTTTCCTGAGTCATACATCTGGCTGAGTTCGTCTTCAGTTAAATTGAACTGTTGAGCCAATGGAGCTTCAAACTCTTTAGGTTTTCTTTCTACCCCATCTTTCAAGAGTTCTAAAGCATAAGTCCATATTTCATCATGTTTTGGTATTGCCATAATGGTCCTCCTTTGGCGCAGTGCCTTGATACAAACAGTATCCATCTTTATAGGCTTAGTTTACCGTCACTGAAGCCTGCCAGTGATCTCTTGAAGTTAGAAGCGAAAAGTACTTTTTCATGCGGTCCCCTCGGCACGATCATATTTCAGCGCTTTATAAACCTTACCAAGAAGGTCCTCGACGGCCAGGTCGCGAAAATCTTTGTTGCCCATGAGCTTTTCAAATATTTCTTCGTTGCCTTCCATCCGGTCAATCAGCAGACCTTCGAAAGCCTTCTCAAAGACATAGCGAAAATCTTCTTTGGAAT